>JANPBJ010000259.1:0-44298 GCA_031430375.1 Acidimicrobiia bacterium | reverse complement strand
GCCCGGGACACGGTCATCCCGGCGTTCGCAGAACCTTGGCGCGCAACGCGTCGAATGACACGTTGGTCGTCGTTGAGCTCCATCTGATCGAACAGCGATTCCAGTTCGGTCTCGGTGGTCCCGGCGTCGGCGCCGAGGGTGGCTGCAACCCGGACTCGGAACCCGAGGTCGAGGGCGAGCCGGATCCCGGCGATGGCCTTGTCGAAGCTGCCGGCGCCTCGGTGGCGGTCGTGCAGGTCCGGTGTGGCCGAGTCGAGACTGATCTGCAACGTGAGGCCGTCCCGGGGAAGCGCAACGAGGCGGCGCAAACGTTCTCCGTGCCACTGCATGGCGTTGGTAAGCACCGTGGTTGGCATAGCTGCCGCAGCGAGTCGCAGCCGTTCGTCCAGGTCGAGCAGCATGAACGGTTCGCCACCAGTGAGGAACAACTCGGCGACGCCCGCGCCCTTTGCCTCGTCGATGAGACGTGCGAACTCGTCGACCCCGATGACGCGTCGGCGAGCCGTCGGCGACGATTCAACACAGCAGTAATCACACGCCAAGTTGCAGTGGAAGTTCGTGTAGACCCACAGCCGGTAGCCGGGTCGACGTTCCGGGCTCATCGCTTCGATCGGATCGGCGACCCGTCCTCGATAGATGTCCACGGCGTCAGGGTGAACGGTGAGCACCGTGTTGCCCGTCGCGTCCGTCCATTGCTTGACGACCTCGACGTCGCCGGGACCGTCGACGGGCACCCGAACGGTCGAACCGGCCGATGTCGCTCCGACCGCTTCGATGAGCCGAAGGGTTAGAGCGAAGGACATGACGTCACCAGTGGTCCGAGATGTTCTGCTCGTCCATCGCAGTCGCGAGGGACTCGTACCCGGAGAGATCAGGAAGCTCCCACTTGGTCAGGCCTTCGAGTTCGAGGATTCGCCGGTGGTCGGGGTTGTTCCAATCCATGGCGAGAAGGTGATCGAGCCAGGGCTGCACACGATCCCCGGGAGTCGACTCGAGAATTGTGAAGTTGCAATGGCTGTAGTGCTCGGACTCCCAGATCACCTTGAGATCGGCCGTGGCCGCGTCGCCGCCGGCACGGAGCGAGTTCCAGGTGTTCACGCCGATTGCGGCGGCGTCGGCGTCGCCATCGACGACGGCCCGAAGCGCGTCGAGGTCGGAGCGGCCAGTGTCACCGTGTTTGCCGACATCAGAGTCGAAGATCATCAGGTCCATGTCGGACTCGGAGACGCCTGCACGGTTCAGGAAATGCATCGCAAGGATGCGCGCCTGACCAGAATCACGCGATCCCAGCGCGACGCGTCGCCCGGCGAGCGATTCGAGCCCAACCAAACCCGAGCCGGCGCGCCCGACGAACACGGTGGTGAACACCAGGTCGGTGTCGCGGGTCGCGATCGCCCTCGCCGTTCCTCCGGTGCGCCGGAGTGCGCGGATCCAAGCGACGTTCGTATTCCACGCAATGTCGATATGCCCGGCCAGGAGCGCCTCGACCTGGCGTTCGTAGTTCGAGAAGAGCACGAAGTCCATGGGAGCGTCGCTGTTGGCGAAGTACTCCCGGATGCCTTCCCAGATGGGCACGACGTTGGCGCTGTACGCCACCGCACCGACGATGAGTTCCTTGCGGTCAGTCATGGTGAGTGGTTTCCGGTCTCAGAAGAGGTCCATGCCACACAGGGCACGGCCAGCGAAGTCGAAGAGGGCGTCTGACGTGGGCGCCATCACAAACCCGGCGCGGGCATCGCGGGCGAACCGCTCAATTCCCAAGTGCTTCGAAAACCCGGCGCCGCCGGCAACGCGCATGGCGATGTCGGTGATGCGGAGCGCCGCTTCGTTGCACGCCGCCTTGGTGGTGAGCACGGCAAGGACCGTGCCGTCGTCGGGGGTCTCGACCCGGGATGCCGTCTCCTTCAGGAGCGCTTCGTGCGCGGCCAGATCGGCCCAACCCTTGGAAAGATACGCCCGAATCGTGGGAAGGTCGGCCAATGTCGAGTCGAGGTGTTCCAGGCGAGAACCGGTCGCGTGACCGATCGCTGCCTCCAACGCCGCCCGGGCGAGCCCCAACGACACTGCCGAGTTGCCGAGGCTGAACCACGGCAGCACGACCTGCATCATCAGCCCGAAGCCGCCTTTCTCATCGCCGAGTCGGGCGCCGTCGCTCACTTCGACGTCGAGGCGCACCGGCGCGGAGTCGTTGCCTCGCAATCCGACGCCGTCGAACGCGTCCAGCACCTTGACCCCGGCGTCCCTCCGGTTGACGACGTACAGGTTCGACTCCATCGGTGTCTCCGACCCCGGCGCCAGGCAGCTGGCGACGTACACATCGGCGCGATTTGCCGACGTCACCCAACTCTTGTCCGCTTTGAGCTCGACCGCGTCCGAAGCGGTCCGAGTCGTCTGAGAGACGGGCGCCCAGAAGTGACTGCGTGAGCCCTTCTCGCTGAACGCGAGCGTCCCGAGCCGAGCGCCGCTCGCGAAGTCTCGCAACAGCTCGTCACCGCCATCGACCGGAGGAGCCGCGGCGACGACCGAGGATGCGGCGATGTGCATCAGGTAGACCATCGCCGTCGATCCGCATGCGGATGCGACCGCCATCATGGTTTCGATCAACGCCGGTGGCCCACCACCGAGGCCCCCAACATCGGGCGACATCGTCAGACCGAGCAACCCGTTGTCGGCAAGTGCCTGCACCTGGTCCGCCGGGAACGAGCCGTCGCGGTCCACGCCCGCCGCCGCCTCCCGGATGTCCGGGAGGACCTGTTCGACGCGGTCCTGCAGAGTGCTGGTGGATGTCATGGGTGCTCCGTTGGTCGGCAAGGTCGCAGGCGGTCATGTTGGCAGGCGCGGGCCTTCGCGTCTGCAAGAAACCCAGCAGGCGCTGATTACAGAAGTCGAAACAATCGCGGGCCGGAAGCAAGGGTGCCGGGACTGCCCCATCGGTGAGTCCTGCACGTTCTTCGTCACCACCATCGACTTCAAACTCGCACCCCAACGCGACCCTGCTGCGTGGCAGACTCTCCGGCCGTGAACCTGGTTTCGGTCCTTCTCCGTCACGCGCAGGCGCGCCCCGATGCGATCGCAATCATCGACGGTGAGACTTCGCTCACCTTCGCGGAGCTCGAAGGACTCGCCGCCGCTACCGCAGGCGGTTTGCAGCGGCTGGGGATCGTCGCAGGCGACCGGGTGGGTATCGCAGCCTGGAACGACCTGAGTTTTGTCGGTGCTTACCTCGGAGCATTGTGGTGCGGTGCCATCGCCGTGCCGCTGAATCCCGCGGCGCCCGCGGTGGCCCATGCAGCCGAGCTCGAGCGGGTTGGGGCAAAGGTGCTCGTGCTCGGGGCGGGAGCAGAACACCTCGTGGACCTCCCCGGCGCGATCGCGAGTGGGGCATTGCCGCCCGGTGAGCCGATGAGTGCAGAAGCGGAACGCGATGACGATGAGGTCGCAGTCCTGCTGTTCACATCCGGTACCGCAGGGGCACCTCGGGCCGCGATGCTCACGCATGGGAACCTCGCCGCGAATATCGGGCAGGTCCAATCACACCCCGGGTTGCAGGTCGGTCCGGAAGACGTTGGGCTGGCCACGTTGCCGTTCTTCCATGTGTTCGGTCTCAATGTCGCCCTCGGGGTCGCGCTCGCCGGCGGCGTTCGCATCGTGCTACTTCCGCAGTTCGACCCCATCCGCGCCGTCGAACTCGTGCGCGAGCACGCGGTGTCGATGGTCGCCGGGGTTCCCGCGATGTTCTCGGCGCTCTTGGAACTCCCTGAGTCGGCCGCCGCCAACGATGCCTTCGGAAGCGTTCGGCTCGCGGTCGCGGGAGCGGCCGAGTTGCCCGAAACGATCGCAACTCGGTTCCACGATCGCTTCGGGGTCACCATCTACGAGGGCTATGGCCTCACTGAGGCGGCACCGATTGTCTCAACGACCGCGGTCGACCGCCGGGCTCGTTGGGGTTCGATCGGGCCACCGCTTCCTGGTGTTGAGGTGCGGCTCGTCGATGTCGACGGTACCGACGTGACGGTAGGTGACCCAGGGGAGATCTGGGTGCGGGGCCCCAATGTGTTTGTGGGGTATTGGGAAGACGCGGAGGCCACCGAGCGGGTGCTGCACGACGGTTGGCTCCGAACTGGCGACGTCGCGGTTGCAGATGATGACGGTTTCCTCAGCCTGGTGGATCGAATGAAGGATCTGGTGATCGTGTCCGGGTTCAACGTCTACCCGGCCGAAGTTGAGGACGCGTTGATGGAGCACTCCGACGTCGCCGATGTTGCCGTCGTTGGTGTTCCGAGCCCGCGTACCGGAGAGTCGATCACCGCGTTTGTGGTGGCGCGCGCCGGAACCGTGCCGACCCTCGCGTCGCTCCGCGATCACGTGGCGCGTCGTTTGGCTCGTTACAAGGTTCCGACCGCGGTGCACCTGATCGACGAGCTGCCGCGCAATCAGGCGGGCAAGGTGCTGCGGCGCGAGCTCGCGCCGTCGCTCGGAGCAGGCGCGGATGTGGCGACGAGGAATCCTGCATAGATCACGCTGATTCCGATCGCGAGGGAAAGGACGAACGCTTCGTCTTTCCCGGCGACGCCCTGGAGGATTCCGCCGCTCGAGAGCGTGATGGTCCCGAGTGCGATGAGCAGATTCGCGAGCGCTCGGCGTGCATGCCCCACCGCCGCGCGGTCCTGGCCGAAGCGCCAGGCGGAGATGAGCGCGCCCAGAATGATGACCGTCGCCCCCACACCACTCCCGGCCGCCGCGAGTACGCGTGGAAATACGTCGAAGGTGTTCTTGCCGACCGGGATCGCCGTGCCGTGCACTGTCTTCATCGGGGCGGCGAGTAGTACTCCCACCGCGAGGCCGCTCACGAAGATCAACCCCTGCTCGACCCGCTTGCCCACCGCAGGCCGGGCGAGAAGGTGAACGGTCCCCAGGGCCAGCCATGGGACCGAGAGGACCGCTCCGAGGAGGTAAAACACGCGGAAGGTTCCGTTGTCCCAGCCGGTGGAGGTGCCGGTGGCGAGTGCGGCGGATGCGACCGCGGTGAGCCCGAGCGCGATCGCCCATGCCCGGTCCTGGAGACGATGGTCTCTCGTGGCTCGGACCAGCGCGGTCTGGAAGAAGAGGGTGGCGACAGCTGTGGCGAAAAAGGCAAGCCCGACAACCATGGCGCGCCGAGCGTACGTGACGGCCCCCCACAGTCCGCAGTCCGCAGGCACCGTCCGCAGGCGACGTCCCTCCCCACACCTCCGACTTTGGCGCAGAACCCATGCCTCTGGGCATGCAAAGTGCGCCAAAGTCGGAAAACCCGCGTGGCGAGCTGCGCGATTGGGAAAGGGGGAGACCGCTGGAGCTGCTTGTGAAGAACTGCACGAGGCGGGTGTATCTTGGCGATCCGGCCCAGGCGGAGCGCCTCGGCGTTCATGGGAAGCAGGTGCTGGGTGGCCCAGCGCATCGGAGCAGCGAGCACCCCTCGGAAGATCCCTGGTGCAGCCGTGGCTCGGCTCCCGCTGTACTACCGAGCCCTGGTCGAGATCGGTGATGACGATGTCGACACGGTGTCCTCCGAGCGGCTCGCGGCGTTGGCAGGCGTCAATGCGGCACAAGTGCGCAAGGACCTGTCGTACCTCGGCTCCTATGGCACCCGAGGGGTGGGGTACGAGGTGGCATTTCTCCTTGATCGCATTTCTCGGGAACTTGGCCTTACCCACGATTGGCCGGTAGTCATCGTCGGCCTCGGCAATCTTGGCCATGCACTCGCGAACTACGCCGGTTTGAGCGACCGCGGGTTTCGGGTCCTCGCACTGGTGGACGCAGACCCGGCCAAGGTGGGGACCGTGGTCGGCGATCTCTCCGTCGAAGCGGTGGAGGATCTGGCCGAGCTGGTGCGAACCCGTGGCATCACGATCGGCATCATCGCCACTCCCGCGGCCGCGGCACAGGTGGTTGCTGACCAGTTGGTCGCCGCCGGGGTGCCGTCGATCCTCAACTTCGCGCCTGCGGTGATCGCCGTGCCGGAGGAGGTCTCCGTCCGCAAGGTCGACCTCGCCACCGAACTACAGATTCTCTCGTTCTATCAATCTCACCGCCGCATCAAGGAGCGGGCGTCGTGAGTGCAGCGAGACCGGCACATACCTGCAGCCGTTCGACCAGCGGAGCAGGGCCCGACCGGCCCGGCCCGCAGGGCCGAGAGGGGGCATCGTGAGCGAGGCGTCTGAGCTCGTGAGCGAGGCGTCGAAGCGGGTGCGGCCCAGCCTGGTTGGGTACCCCGCCAATTTCCTGGTGGCCGGGCGGCGGTGCCTCGTGGTGGGCGCGGGCCGGATCGCCCAGCGCAAGATTGAGGGCCTCCTCACGGCAGACGCCAAGGTGGTGGTCGTCGCGCCCGAGGCTGTCGATCAGATTCGCGAGTGGGCCTCGGAGGGGAAACTCATCTGGCATGAGCGGGGTTTCGAACCGACCGACTTCGACGAAGCGTGGCTGGCGATCACTGCCACGGCCGATGCCACGGTGAACCAGGCCGTGTTCGACGAGGGTGAAGCGCGGCGTGTCTGGACCAACTCGGCCGACGATCCCCTGAACTGCTCATTCACGCTCATGTCGATTGTGCGGCGGGGCGACATTGTGGTCACAGTCAGTACGAATGGGCGGAGTCCGGCACTCGCCACCTTCCTCCGAGACCATGTGGCCACCGAAATGGGGGAGGAGTACGCAACGCTGCTCGAGATTCTCTCGGAGGCTCGGGAAGCGATTCGTTCCTCCGGGCGTTCGAGCGAGGACGCCGATTGGCGGCAAGCTTTCGATTCCGGCATTCTCGATCTCGTCCGTGGTGGCCGTGAGGCCGAAGCTAGGGAGTTGCTCCGCTCGTGTCTGTGATTGTCGTGGGATTGAATCACCGGTCAGCTCCGGTCGAACTGCGCGAACGAGTCGCGGTTCCGTCGTCGCGCATGGTGAAGGCGCTTCACGATCTCTCGAGCCGTGAGCATCTGGCCGAGGTCGTGTTGCTCTCCACGTGCAACCGAACGGAGATCTACGCCCGTTCCACCAAGTTCCACTCGGCGGTGTCGGACATGCTCGACTTCCTCTCCGAGCAGGGCAGCGCGCCGCCGGAAGCCTTCTCCGAACACCTCTACACGTATTACGACGACAGCGCCGTGAGCCATCTTTTCGGAGTGGCGGCGGGGCTCGACTCGATGATCTTGGGCGAAGGCGAAATCCTCGGCCAAGTGCGCGATGCGTGGCAGCTTGCCGATGGTGAAGGCGCTTCTGGCCAAGCGTTGGCGCGGGTGTTCCGCCACGCAATCGAAGTCGGCAAACGGGTCCGGACCGACACTGCGATCGGACGCAAGGCATTGTCGGTGTCGTCGGCCGCAGTGGCGCTCGCGGAACGCACGATGTTCTCCTTGCGGGGGCGCTCGGTCCTGATCCTCGGCGCCGGCGACGTCGCCGAAGGTCTCGGACGGGCATTGGTGAGTGCGGGCGTCGGCGAGGTGGTGGTGGCGAACCGTACCCATGCTCGCGCCGTCGCGTTGGCAGACCGCCTGGGTGGCCGCGCGGTACCGCTCGGAGATCTCCAGGACGTGCTCACCACCGTGGATGTGTTGCTGACCGCAACCGACTCCACCGAGGTTCATATCGAACGCGCCGACATTGAGGCGGTCATGGACCGGCGCGGTGGAACACCGCTGCTCGTCGTGGATGTTGCGGTACCGCGCGACGTTGATCCCGGTGCGGCCGAAGTTCCGGGCGTCACGCTGCACGACGTCGACGACCTCCATCAGCTCACCGAAGCGGCGCTCGACGAACGGCGTCGAGAGGTCTCCACTGTGCGGGAGATCATCGGGGTGGAACTCGAGCGGTTCCAATCCGATCGCGCGGCCCGGGAAGTTGCGCCCCTGGTCACGAGTCTGCGAGACCGCGCCGAGGAAGTACGCCAGGGTGAAATCACTCGATTCCGCAGCAGGCTCGATGGTCTTGATCCGGAGACCCGCGACTTGGTGGAAGCCTTGAGCCATGGGATCGTGAACAAGCTGCTTCACGAGCCGACCGTCCGACTCAAGGAAGCCGCCGGGACCGCCCGCGGCGAGCTCTATTCCGATGCGCTGGCTGCACTCTTCGACATTCGTGAACCCGAGGAATGACCGCTCCTATTCGCGTTGCGACGCGCGGTTCGGCGCTGGCACGTTGGCAGGCACATCGAGTGGTGGAGCGGCTCGGGTGTCCTGCAGAGCTCGTGATCGTGAGCACGCACGGCGACCGTGATCGCACGAGTGCGATCCATGCGATCGGTGGTACCGGCGTCTTCGTGAAGGAAGTACAAGACGCGGTGTTGCGCGGTGACGCCGATCTGGCGGTGCACTCCGCGAAGGACCTGCCCGCGGTGACTCCAGACGGACTGATTCTCGCGGCAGTTCCCGAACGCGTCGACGTTCGTGACGCGCTCGTGGGCTCGCGGCTCGCGGACCTTCCCTCCGGTGCCACGATCGGTACTGGTGCGGTGCGCCGACGCGCACAGCTTGCGGCCTACCGCCCGGACCTCATGTTTGGTGAACTGCGCGGGAACGTACCGACCCGCGTCGAGCGAGCGCGCGATTTCGACGCGGTGGTGATCGCGCACGCTGCGCTCGTCCGGCTGGAGCTGACCGAGCATGTTGCCGAGATCTTGACGACGGAAATGATGCTCCCGATGGTCGGTCAAGGTGCATTGGCCGTGGAGTGTCGTGAGGAAGACCCGATGAGCCTCGACGCACTGCGATCAATCGACGACACCCTCGAGCATGATGGCGTGCGGGCAGAGCGGGCGTTCCTCCGAGAGCTGGGCGGTGGCTGCACGATGCCGTGCGGCGCGTACGCAACTGCCACCGAGTCACGCGGGCTCCATCTGGATGCACTGCTCGCGACGGTCGACGGATCGACGGTCCTGCGCACGCAGGCCGCCGGCGATGACCCAGAAGCACTCGGGACCCTGGTGGCACGGCGCATCCTGGATGATCTCGGCGGAGCGGCTCTCCTCGCCAGCGACCAGAACGCCGGGGGTCAGCGATGACGGTGTACTTGGTCGGTGCCGGGCGTCTTTTCGGGTTTGGGCCCGTCACCGCAAACGCCGGGGGTCAGCGATGACGGTGTACTTGGTCGGTGCCGGGCCGGGCGATCCTGGGTTGATCACGGTGCGGGGCGCGGAGCTGCTTGGCCGCGCCGATGTGGTGGTCTACGACCGGCTCGCCCACCCGTCGTTGCTCAACCTCGCGCCGATCGCGGCCCTGAAGATCGACGTCGGGAAAGCTCCCGGACGCGTCGCAATGGACCAGGACGGCATCAACGCCACACTGGTGGAGCACGGCCAGACCGGAACCACCGTGGTGCGGCTCAAGGGCGGGGATCCGTTCGTGTTCGGTCGAGGTGGCGAAGAGGCCGAAGTCCTCATCGCCGCGGGCATTCCCTTCGAGGTCGTGCCCGGAATCACGAGTGCCGTGGCCGCGCCGGCCTACGCCGGGATCCCGGTTACCCACCGCGGATTGTCCACACACTTCACGGTGGTCACAGGCCACGAAGACCCCGCCAAAGGAACCACGGATACCGACTGGGCATCGCTTGCTCGCGCCGGGGGAACGCTCGTCATCCTCATGGGCGCGGGCCGGCTCGAGTCGATCGTCGATCTCCTGATCGAGCATGGCCGGGACCCGGACACGCCGGTGGCCGCCGTGCGATGGGGCACGCGGCCCGAGCAGGCCACCACGCGCGCCACCCTTTCCACGATCACTGCCCTCGGAGTGGAATCACCGAGTGCGATCGTGGTTGGCGCCGTCGCGGGCCTCGACCTCACTTGGTTCGAAGCTCGCCCACTGTTCGGCCGCACCATCGTCGTAACCCGAGCGCGCGAACAGGCGAGCGCATTGTGTCGACGCCTGGAAGAGCTCGGTGCCTCGGTGATCGAGCTGCCGTCGATCGCCATCGAGCAGTTGCCACTCGACCGACCGCGCCTCGACAACGTCGCGTGGCTCGTCTTCACCTCGGTGAACGGTGTTGACGGGTTCTTCGAACGCGGGCTCAACCATCACGAGCTCGATGTGCGTGCTCTCGCTGGGCTCAAGGTTGCCGCGATTGGCCCCGGTACAACGGAGGCGCTCGACCGGCACGGTGTGCTGGCGGATCTCGTGCCTGAGCGTTCGGTGGCCGAGTCGCTGCTCGACGCGTTCCCGCCGGCACTGATCGGCGACCGTGTCGTGATCGCACGCGCGGAACTGGCGCGCGATGTCCTGCCCGAGGGCTTGGCGCGCCTCGGATACGACGTGGAGATCTTGGCGGTGTACCGGACTATGACCGCGACCCCGGACCCGTCTGAGCTCGAGGCGTTGCGCTCCGGAGGAGTGGACGCGGTCACCTTCACCTCGGCGTCAACGGTGAACAACTTCTGTGATCTCGTGGGGGACCTCCCGCAACCGGGACCGACCGTGGTGTCCATAGGACCCGTGACCACTGCCGCCGCTCGGACCCGTGGTCTGACCGTCGGCGCCGAAGCCGAGCCCCACACCGTCGACGGGCTTGTCGCGGCGGTGCTCGCAGTCCTTGTCCCCGAACGTGATCGGTAACATCGAACGGTGAGCTTCCCTGTCCAGCGGCCGCGTCGGCTGCGCCGAACGCCTGCATTGCGCCGGCTCGTTGCCGAAACCCGTCTCGGTGTGGACGATCTCGTTGCACCGCTGTTCGTGAAGGAAGGCATCAGCGAACCCCAGCCGGTGGTCTCGATGCCGGGCATCGTGCAACACACCCAGGAGAGTCTGCGCACTGAGGTGCGGGCACTGGCCGATCTCGGAATCCCGGCGGTGATCCTCTTCGGGATTCCCGCGGCCAAGGATGCGCGAGGGAGTAGCGCAGATGCGGCCGACGGCGTGGTGCAGATCGCGATCCGCAACCTGCGTGACGACGTCGGCGACGACCTCGTGGTCATGGCCGATGCGTGTCTTGATGAATACACCGACCACGGGCACTGTGGTCTACTGACGCCGAACGGTGAGGTCGACAACGACGCGACGCTTGAACGGTACGCGGCAATCGCGGTTGCGCAGGCCGATGCCGGTGTGGACGTGGTCGCGCCAAGCGGGATGATGGACGGTCAGGTGGGCGCGATCCGGGACGCGCTGGACGCGAGCCACCACCTCGATACCGCCATCCTGGCGTACTCCGCGAAGTACGCCTCCGCGCTGTACGGCCCGTTTCGCGATGCGGCGGAGTGTGCGCCGGAATTTGGTGATCGGCGCGGCTACCAGATGCAACCGGCGAACGCACGCGAAGCGCTGGATGAGACGGCACTCGATGTGGCCGAAGGCGCCGACATGATCATGGTCAAACCGGCGCTGGCCTACCTCGACGTCATCGCGTCACTGCGCCAGTCCTTCGATCTCCCGTTGGCGGCGTATCACGTGAGCGGTGAGTACGCCATGGTGAAGGCCGCCGCCGCGAACGGTTGGATCGATGGCGAGGCCGTCGCGCTCGAGCACCTTCTCGCGATCCGGCGGGCCGGCGCTGATTTCATCCTCACGTACTTCGCCCGTGACATCGCAGAATCCCTGAACCGCTGAACGGGGCGGAGCCGGGCCAAGAGGAGCCACATGACTGACGATGCATTGCTGGCCCGCGCCAACGCGCGCATCCCCGGCGGGGTCAACTCACCGGTGCGTGCGTTTCACGCGGTAGGTGGCGCTCCATTTTTCGTGGCGTCGGCGCGCGGCGCCGAGCTGGTGGACACCGAAGGCAATCGCTACATCGATTACGTGCAGTCGTGGGGCGCGTCGATCCTCGGCCACGCTGATCCGCAGATCGTCGAGGCGGTGCAACGGGCGGCCGCTGACGGGACGTCGTTCGGTGCTTCCACCGTACGCGAGGTCGAGCTGGCCGAAGCGATCTGCGATCGAGTGACGAGCGTGGAAAAGGTACGGCTGGTGAGTAGCGGGACGGAAGCGGCGATGACCGCGGTGCGCCTCGCTCGCGGCGCTACGGGTCGGACCAAGATCCTCAAGTTCGCGGGCTGCTACCACGGCCACCTCGACTCGCTACTCGTTGCCGCGGGCAGCGGTGTGGCCACGCTGGGGATCCCCGGCTCCGCAGGGGTCACCGCCGGCGCGATCGAGGACACGGTGGTGGTGCCGTTCAACGACATCCCGTCGGTCGACGCGGCCTTTCTCGAACATGACTTCGCGGCGGTGCTCGTGGAACCAATCGCGGCGAACATGGGTCTCGTTCCGCCCGCCCCGGGGTTTCTCGACTATCTCCGCAATCGCACCACCGGCATGGGCGCGCTCCTCGTCTTCGACGAAGTGATCACCGGCTTTCGTGTCGGTATCGGCGGAGCCCAGCAGCGATTCGGCATCACCCCCGACCTGTCGATCTTCGGCAAGGTGGTGGGCGGCGGGTTACCGCTTGCAGCGGTGGGTGGAGTGGCCGCAGTGATGGATCACCTCGCGCCGCTGGGACCCGTCTACCAAGCCGGCACGTTGTCAGGGAACCCACTCGCGACCGCGGCCGGACTCGCGGCGTTGCATCAGTTGGATCAGGCTGCGTACGACGAGCTGGAACGCAAGACCGCCATGTTGGTAGCCGGGCTGCGGGCGGTGTTCGCCGCCACTGAGTTGGCGGTGCAGGTCACGCAGGCCGCCACGCTCTCCGGGGTGTTCTTTTCTCCCGCGCCAGTCACCAATTACGCACAGGCGCAGCAGGCGGATCACGAGCGCTATGCGCGGTTCTTCCGCGGCATGCTGGACCGTGGTGTGTACTTCGCGCCCAGCGGCTACGAGACCACCTTCGTCTCGCTGGCCCACACGGACGACATCATCAATCGCACGATCGAACTCGCCGCGGAGGTCGCCGCTGGGCTCTGAAGGCTCACAACGATCAGGTGACGGTGAACTCCTTGGCCATGCCCTTCATGGCGTGGGGGGTCCCGTCCGGGTCGGAGACGAAACACAACATCCCGTAGTTGCCGGGCTTCAGGTCGAGGGTGAGTACCTCTTGGTCCGCGCCGCCCGCTGCGGCGAAGCCCGATGACCACCGGCCCACGGTGTTGCTTTCGTCGTCGCTCTTCAACATCTGGTCGAGCGTGACGCCGTCCGCGAGTTTCACGATGAACATGAAGTGGGCCTGTGCACCCTTATTCGTGGCCACGAACGACGTCGGTCCCGCCGCGACGGGCTCGTCGAATGTGAAATCGTATTCAGACATCGCAACGTCGACCCGGGCCGCCGCCGGATCGATCTCGCGGGTCGCGCCTTCGCCGGGTTCTGGGTCGTCGTGGGGGATCTTGCAGTTCGCAGTTTCCCACGCGTTGATCTGAGCAACAGCAGCCTCCACGTCGTCAGCCGCGAACGCGTTGAACTGCGCGACCGGGTCGGAACCCGCCGCGATCAACGCTGGAGCCGCAACACCGATCGGTGCACTGATCTCGGCCGGGGCGCTGTCCAGCAGCGGCTGGAGCTGCTTCTCCGATGGGAAACCGTCGTTGTCGGACAACTTCCAGGCCGCGTCGCAATACTCCTGGAACTCCGCGCTCACCTTCGGATGCGTCGTGGTACTCGTCGTGGTCTTCGACTTCTCCGAAGACTTCTTGTCGTCGGAACTACACGCGCTCAGCCCGATTGCCAGCGCACACGCCCCTGCAATGACACCACGTCGAACCCGATACCGATTTCCCATGCTCCGCCCCTCCCAGAGACCAACCCATTGACTTTCCTCGGGGCAGCTTTCAATATGCGACGGTTCCGAACAAGGGTGTGAGCAAGCAACCAGTTGGTGGTGCTATCACCACCAACTACTCCGGGTCGTCGCCCCGGCGGCGCTGGCGCACCCGGTCCATGTAGAACAGCGAGCCGAAGAACAGGAAGAAGAACGCGGTCATCAGCACGAACGCGAGGCCGCCACCGCCGCCTTCACCGCCGGCGTCGACGAGTTGCCCATCGCTACAGCCGGCGGACATCACGGCCAGGAGCGTGGCAATGATCCAGGTACGAGCAGGGGGGGCGAAGCGATCGATCACCAGACTCCTCAGACAGTCTCGGGGTCGCGGGTGGCCGCGGCCTTGGTGATGGCTTCAGCCTCATCCGCCACTTTGGCGGCTTGCTCTTGGAGGTCGCGCTCCCGCCACTGCAGGCAGAGCAGGCAGAGCCCGAGGAGCAATCCCGATGCCAGGAACGCCACGAAGGGGGGTGCCCGCAGTGAGCCGAGATCCCGCTCCAAGATGATGACGTCGCGGGTGGCGTTCGCACACTTGGGGGTGGGTGGCTTCGCCCCGAACGGCACCTCGGTGGCGGACAGCGCGGGATCGGTGGCACACGTGGTGATCACGGCGTACAGCGGCTTGTGCAGGCTCACGTGCACCCAGGGGAACCCGCCACCGAATGAGGCCTTGAGCTGGCTGAAGATCTTGCCGCCGCCGGTGATCTGATTCTTGGTGACGAGATAGTTGGTGGCGTCCGTGTACACCGCGTAGGTGCCGCCGGCGCCTGACTCGATCTCGCCGGTGAGTTCGTTCTTCGTGATGATGAGGTTGGTGTCGACCGCGGCCCTGAGGTTGGTCACGTCGGCATCGCTCGCGGCCTTGCCCTCGGAGTCGATGTTCTGTACCGCGGGGATCTTGGACCGGGCGAGGTCACCACCATCGATCTTGCCGACGGCGACCCATTGGGGGATGCGGCCTTTCAAAGTGTTCACCGGAGACGGGTTCGTGAGCCACAGCAGCGACAGCAGCACCATGAGCCCGGCCAAACCGGCGGAGGCGATGAGGAACCCGAGGCGGCTGCCCATATTGGTCGCGAGGAGCAAATACGGCGTGCCGCAGAACAGCGCGAGCGCGGAGATGACCACGAGTACGCCGAGGATGGTCGGGTACCAGAGGCTGCGGTTCTTGATGCCCTCGTTGGCGAGGATGGTCAATGCGTGCACGATCCGCTCCTACAGGCTTCGCTCGAACGCGACGATGGCCTCGATTTGGGCCCTGGTGAGGATCTCTCCGAAGTGGGGCATCTTGCCGGAGGAAATCCCCTGGACTCCATACCCCTTGTTCACTTCTACGCCCACGCTGATCCAGTCGTACTGCTTCAGTTTGCCCGGCTCACCCGGGAACTGGTCGAGGACCGAACCCGCGCGTAGCGATGGTCCGAGCGCGCCGGAGCCGGCGGGTGCGGGCATCGGGACGAACCCGTCGCTCGGGCGCAGGGTGGACCAACCCTTGGTGTGACAGCGCGCGCATTGCGTGTTGAACAGCAGCTCGCCTTCGCTCATCCTTGCTACCTGCGCGGCGTACTCCTGGGAGCGGCGGATGCCTTCGTTGGCCGCATCGATCCTGCCGCGGTACAGGGTCCGCTGCGCCTCGGTCTTCGCCGTGGACAGGCTGGCCTCAGCGGCGGTGAGGTCGTCGCGAGCGATCTGCTCCTGGCTCGGTACTGCGGGACCCTTCGCGGTCTTCGGCCGACCGGCCACGAAGGATTGGTATTCGGCGATCTTCTTCGTGGCCTGCGCACGCGCCGCATCGGGCTTTATCTGGATGCTCTTCAGGTAGGCCACGAGGTCGCTGATCGCCTGGTCGTTCTTCGGACCGCCGCCGGCAACTCCCCACGCGGGCATCGGCGTACCCGGCCGGCCGTAGATCAAGATCTGGGTGATCTGCTGCACGCCCTTCACCGGGTCTTCGGTGTAGCGGTAGAAGACGTCGTTGAGCGACGGCGCGATCCAGATCGACGACACTGGGGCCGCGCTGGTGTCGCCCTGGGCATCGGGGGTGATGACCCAGTCCTTACTGCCGCCGGACGCGTCCGCCCCGTGACAGTTCGCACAGGCCAGGGACTTCGCGCTGTCGAACGTTTCCATCGACGCGTTGGCGTACAACGTGGCGCCGCGCTCGATGGCCCGCTCTTCGAAGCCGATTTGCTCTTCGTCCTGACGGCTGGGTTCGAGCAGCCAATAGAGCGGGAGGACCACGGCAACGATGGTGGAGAACAGCAGTGCCCAGCGCAGCACGCGGGTGAGGTGACCGTCCTCCAAGACGTCGTCGTCATAGAACGGCATCTGGTTGGCCGGCGTCTTCTCGGTCGGCTCGCGCCGGACCGAGAGGACCTTGGCGCCGACGACCACCACGATCACGATGACCGCGGCAACATTGATGAGGATCAGGAGGGTGCGCAGGGTCACAGTGGCCTCTTCGGAGCTCCTGGATGCGGGTAGGACGCGAAGTGGTTCAGACGCACGGCGGGCCTTCTGCGCCCTGGCTCGTGGTGTCGGTACCGATCGGAGGGCCGGTGATGGCCACACCCGAGGTATCGATGGTGATCTTGGTGCCCGAAATGGTCACGACCCATTGGTCGAGGCCACGCGGCGCGGGCCCGCCCTTCTTTTCGCCGACCCGGCTGTACTTCGAACCGTGGCAGGGGCACTCGAACCATTGCGAACTCTGACACCACGGCACCCGACACCCGAGGTGGACACACTTCTGGTAGATGGCGACGATGCCCTGTTCCATGCCGGGAATCACCAGCGCGTATTCCGAAACCTTCTTGGCGCGCGCTACGTCGACCTTCGGATACGGCTGGAGGTACGTACGAGCTGCCGGCACGTAGTACGGCGCCTTGGTGGCGTCCCAGATGGCTTTGATGTCTTCGAGACTCGCTCCGGCGTCGATCTTGCCGCCGAAGCCACCGCTGGACTTTGCGAACAGGAACGCGATTGCGGCGATGCCGAAGGTGCTCACGCTCAGGCTCATCGTGGCCAAGATGCCGCGGTTGAAGAACTGACGCCGGCTGACCTGGATCTCCTCATACTCGGCCGGGGTGTACTCGGCCACGCCGGTGGAACCCCGGGTGGCAGGGGTACCGCCGATGGTGTCGCGAGTTTCTCCCGCGCGGGCCCGAGCATCGCCCGAGGTCGTGTCCTCTGCGATGGTGGCGAGGCTGGTGTCGCTCGACTTGGTCTCGGCCGTCAGCGTCCCGGTGGTGTGCCCCTCGGCGTCGGTGGACCGACGCCGCGCCGACGCGAAGACGGTGATCGCCGCGAGGAGGATCACGATCGGGATTCCGATGAGCAACGCGGTGTTCACTGGTGCTCCTTACAGCTCGAAGAAGATGCCGTCGTTCCAAGGGAAGACGAAGTTGAAGCCTGCCCCTCGGAAGAAAGAACCAATGATGACAAGGACCGCCCAGAACATGAGAAAGATGGTGAACAGCGAGATCGCGAACTTGCGGTCTTCGGGCTTGTTCGACGGGTTGGAGTCCACGTACGGAGCCATCATGAGGAGGAACAGACCCATGCCCGGGATGGTCACACCGGCGACCATCGGGTGGAACATGGTGAGCAGTTCCTGCAGACCGAGGAAGTACCACGGCGCCTTCGACGGGTTCGGCGTCTGGTTCACGTCCGCGAGTCCGAGGAGTGGGGCGCGCACGATGGCCGAGAAGATGAGAATCATCGCCGTCATGGAGAGGGTGGCGGCGAACTCCACGACGAGCAGATGCGGCCAGGTGTGGACCTTGTCTTGGGCTTCGGCCCGGGTCTGCTGAATCGACCCGGATTTCACCACGGTCAGGAGGCGTTGGGTGTGTCCGCCGGGTCCGGTCCCCACCGGGGCCGCGATCGGGGCACTTGCGGCCGCGGTGGCCGTGGCAACGCCGCCACCCGCAGCTGCGCCGCCGGCCTTGGCTTCCTTGCGCTTGCGAGAGCGTTCGAGCAGGTGGGCAGGCACACCGCCCTTGTCCTCGGTGATCACGCCCTCATCGGAGGCGCTGGCGGCGATCGGCGCGGGCGTCTCGGCCGGGGTCTCGCCCGCGTCGGCGGCGGGGACGTCGGCCGCCGCCGCGTCGTCGGCCGCTTCACCACCGGGCAGGCCCAGTTGTTTGCGGCGTTCGGCGCTGCGCTTGAGCAGGTGTTCCGGGACTTCAGCCATGAGTCAGTTCCTCTCCGGCCTACAGCGGTCCACTGATGCCGCCATCCTTGCGGACGCGCCAGAAGTGAATCGCCATGAAGATCACGATGATGAACGGCAGCAGCAGGACGTGCAGCGTGTACCAACGCAACAACGTGTCGCCTGAGATCTCCTTCGCGCCAAGCAACGCGTAGCGCATCTGACCACCGAAGACGGGTGTGTAACCCATCATGTTGGTACCAACGGTGACCGCCCAGAGTGCGAGCTGGTCCCACGGGAGGAGGTAGCCGGTGAAGGAGAGCATCAGCGTCAGGAGCAACAACACCACGCCGATGACCCAGTTGAACTCTCGCGGGGCCTTATACGCGCCGTGGTAGAAGACGCGACTCATGTGCAGAAACACCGTGAGCACCATGAGATGCGCTCCCCACCGGTGCATGTTGCGAACCAGCGATCCGAACCACACCGCGGTTTCGAGCTGTTGGACGTTGGCCCAGGCGGCAGCTTCGGTGGGACGGTAGAAGAACATCAAGAAGATGCCGGTGACGGTGAGCAGGATGAACAGGAAGAACGACAGCCCACCGAGGCAGAGCGTGTAGCTCACTTTCACCGCGTGGCGCTTCACCTTCACCGGGTGCAGGTGGTACAGCACGCTGTTCATGATCACGTACGAGCGGTTCCTCGGGCTATCGGTGTAGCCCTTCCGGAAGATGGAGCCGGGGCGAATGATCGACGTGACAACTTGAGAGTTGCCGACCTTGGCGCCCATGTCTTTGGCGCGCGCGCCCAGCTTCGCGCCGATGCCGTCGCCGTTCCCATTGCTCCCGTTGCCATTGGCCACGAGTGCCTCTCCTTACCGTCGTCTTCTTCTCAGTGATGGTGCAGTGATGCTCTAGAAACGCACGCCGTAGCTGTAGCCGTGGCGATTGGTGCGGGTGTGGGGATCGCCCAACGCGTCGAGCGGAGCGAGTTTGCCCAAGATGATGACACCAGTGGGGCATCGATCCACGCAAAGTGCGCAACGAGTGCAGACGTCTTCATCCACGATGAACGCAACGTGGTCGCGAGGGTCCTCGCCGGGCCGTTCGGTGCCAACTGCGGCATCGATCGCGCCGACGGACACCATGTGGATGCACTTCCACGGGCAGATGTCGACGCAGCCCTCGCACATGATGCACTCGGCTTGGTCGATGTGCAGGAATTGTTTGGGCTTGACCGCCTGGGTGAGGAAGGCGGGGTCGACCTCCTGGAGCACATAGTTCGTTGCGAACTCTGGCATCGGCGGGTTCGCATCGGTCTTGGCCACGTTAGGCCTTGGCTTTGAGAGGCCGACCGAAACGGGAGGTGCCGGCGGCAACGGGCTCGCGCTCGGCGAACTCCGCTTGCGTGGGGCGCTTCTGCCACATCACAAACAGTGCGATGTTGATGCCGAAGAAGATGTTGTAAATCACGACGACGAGGATGTCGCGCATGCCGTGTTGCAGGTCGATTGAGAAGGGCCAGTTCCACGACTCCATGAAGGGGATCGCGGTCGTGGATTTGATGAGGTACCGGTTGGTGGAGAGTCCCCAGTACTTGTCCGACACGGTGATGAACTCGTGCGGGATGATCGCGTAGACGAGGAGGAAGAGGGCAAACACGTAGATCGCGCCGGCCATGGCCTCGGCCCAGGTGGTCGGCCGGTCGGGCTTCGGGGTGCGCATCTTGCGAACGGCGATCCCGGTCATCGCCACTGCGATCAGGGTGAACCAGATGAGCCGACCGTTGGGCGCGAGGAAATCGATTCCGAACCAGTTCCCCAGGTTGCGTAGAACGTTCGGCATGTACCGGTTCTCCTCCTCGGACTGAGCTGACATCCCCCTCGATGTCGGGCTCAGCGCCAACTTCCGGGCGTTTCTTTACCACGGTAGATCGCGGGCGTACACATCGTGCGATCAAGCGGTGGGCATTCTTGCCGATGGCTTCGGCGCGGTAGGTATTTCGCCCTGCATCCCGGGGCGTTGGGACGGGCGAGGTCGCGGCGTGAGACGATGTTCTCCGTGTCTGAATCTCACGATGGTGACCGGCCCGCGACCAGCCGTTCCGTGCCGGGTCGGGTCGATGTCCTGATCGTTGGCGCGGGACCGGCCGGTGCCGCCGCCGCATACTGGTTGGCCGAGCAGGGCCATTCGGTCCTTGCGGTGGAGAAGAAGACGTTTCCGCGTGAGAAGACCTGTGGCGACGGCCTCACCCCGCGTGCGGTGAAGCAGCTCACCGATATGGGCTTGGCGGATCCGTTGCGAGACTTCCACCGCTACGAAGGTCTCCGTTCGATCGCTCATGGGATCACTCTCGAACTGACCTGGCCTGACCATCCCCACTTCCCGTCGCACGGATATGTGGTGCGCCGCCGAGACCTTGACGCAATGGTCGCGGACCGGGCGGTCAAGGCTGGGGCCACGGTATGGCAGGGCTCCGAGGCGACTGCGCCGGTGGTGGAAGCTGGACTCGTCACCGGGGCCACGATCTACCGCAAAGAAACGGGTATCACCGAGACAATTCGCGCCAAATACATCGTCGTGGCCGATGGGGCGAACTCTCGCTTCGGCCGGGCGCTGGGTACCTCTCGGGATCGCACGTATCCCATGGGTATGGCGATTCGCGGCTATTTCACCAGCCCGCACCACGATGACCCGTGGATCGAGTCCCACCTCGACCTACGCGACCGTGATGGCAACCACATGCCCGGCTACGGCTGGATTTTCCCGGTGGGTGACGGCACCGTGAACGTGGGCGCCGGCTTGTTGGACACGTTCACCGGGTTCAAGGCAATCAATACCTCCAGGCTGATGGACGCGTTTGTGGCGACTGCGCCGAAGCGCTGGGGCATCTCGCCCGAGACGTCGTGTGGGCCACCGACGGGCGGCAAGCTCCCCACCGGCGGCTCCGTGTTGCCCAAGGTCGGGCCCACCTGGATCGTCGCCGGCGATGCGGCGGGATCGATCAACCCCTTCAACGGTGAGGGAATTGCCTACGCCTATGAGACGGGCCGGATGGTGGCCGAGACGGTGGATGAGGCGCTGCGCACTGGCGACGGCCTCGCGCTGGCTCGCTACCCAGATCGGCTGGACGAGATCTACGGCCTTTATTTCAAGACGGCTCGCATCTTTGTGAAGATCATTGGCAACCCTGCGATCATGCGCGAACTCACCCGCGTGGGGATGCATTCGCGCACGCTCATGGAATGGGTGCTACGGATTATGGCCAATCTGCTCAGACCCGACGAAATGGGTCCGGCCGAAGCGGCCTACTCCGCGATCCAAGTCCTCGTGCGAGCGCTTCCGGAACCTTCGACGCGGCGAACTTCTCGGTTGAGTCAGCCGCGAGTTGATCCGATACGCGGGTAATGGTGGCACTGGAGACTGCTGGATCATGGCCCGACGTCGGTCGGCTGATCTTGCTCAACGAGAATCTTGGTGGACACGCCACCATGCATCTCCACATCTATCGAGCGCTCGCCGAGCACCCGGAAATCGATGTCGTCCCGATCGATCTCCCGCCGCGGTCGCTCGCGCGCCGAGCCGCGGGAGCTCGCATTCCCGGGCTGGGCGGGCTCGACGTTGATTTGGCTCCCGTGCGCGCGCAGCTTGCTGCGTCAGCGACGGCGCAGCGGATGTTGCGAGCCGCGATTGCATCCGGTCCGGTCGGTGCCATACACGCATACTCCCAGCACGTGGTGCTCAGATCGATCGACCAACTGCGCGCGTATCCCTCGGTGATCTCCACCGACGGATCTGCAGCCCAGAACGCGGTGCAGCTGCCCTTCCGCCACCCGGCGCGCTTCACGCCATTCACCGCCCGCGTCGGCGAATATTTCGAGGCACAGGTATTCGACGCGGCGACGATCATCGTTGCGCAGTCCGAGTGGTGTGCCGCCGCGATCCGCGATCGCTATCAGCTCGGGCCGGATCGCCTCCGCGTGATTCCGTTCGGGATCATCCCCCCGGTTCCACCGCTCGGAGCCGAGATCGATCCCGCCGCGCTGCCCGAGGTGACCTTCACGGGCAACTCGATGGAGCGAAAAGGGGGCACCGCGTTGCTGCGAGCGTTTCGATCGCGCTTGCGCGGGAAATGCGTGTTGAACCTCGTGACGCGCGAAGCCGTACCTCCCGAACCAGGGGTACGCGTCTTCAACGATGTGACACCAGGCGATCCTCGTTTGACCGCGATGTTGGCTCGTTCGTCGGTCTTCGCACTCCCGAGTGAGATTGACAAGTCGCCCTACTCCGTGCTCGAGGCGATGTTCGCCGGACTCCCGGTGGTGTCAACTCCCGTCGGTGGCATCCCGGAGATGGTGATCGACGGAATCACCGGACTACTCGTACCCCCGGGCGATGACGCTGAGCTCGCGACCGCGATCGAACGGCTGCTGGCCGACGACGACATGCGCGCCCGCATGGGTCGCGCCGCAAAGGACCGGGCCCACGCTCGCTTCGATGCCCGCAAGACCACCGCCGATCTCATCACCGTGATCGCCGAGGCCCGCGCGATCCGCGGTTCCTAAGCAGCCGGGTCGTCGGGGTCGTCGGAGTCGTCGGGGTCGTCGTGGTCGTCGGGGCTCTCGATGCCGAGCTGGGCGAGAATGGCGTCTGACGGCCGGAGGGTTCGGACGGCACGTGCGATGACTTCGTCCACCGTGGGTGGGTCACGGCGGTCCAGACGGCCGAGTGCCCGGGCGAGCTGGGTGTGGACCAGGGGGTCGAAGATGTCGAGGGCGGTGTCGGCAACGGCTGCGCTCTCGTCGCTGGTCTCCAGCCGGGTCGCGGAGACCAGGTCTTCGTCGCGCACGCCGAGGAGAGTGGCGATCGCGATCGGAGAACCGTCGAGGCGTTCCGCGGCCACGTACGCGAGGGCAACGCAGTGCTTGCAGACCGCGCCATAGGGACACGTGCACTTCGCGGTGATGGGAACGCCGATCAGCAGCTCAGAGTCATCGATCTCGGCGCGCAATCCGGGTGAGCCGCGCGCCGGAATGCCGCTGGCGGGATCCGGGAGGCTGTGAAGGAACGCCGCGATGAGCCGCTCGCGGTGCTCGATGGGAACGGTGCAAGCAAGGGTCACCGAGTATGGATCCGAGGACGAGCCCTGAATCGTGGCGTGGATACGGCCGGGCTCGATGGTCATCGTGATCGTTTGACCGTTGCGCGCATAGCTTCGGCCGCGAGTAGCCACGCCGGTGTTCACCCGCTCGACGACCCGGCGCACGATCTCGGCTCCCAGGCTGCGCACCTCCGCGCCGACCCCCGGCCCCCGCAGTTTGCCGCTCGCGACCAAGCCGCCCTCCACTGGAAGTGCGGGTCCCCAGTCATCCCACCAACTCATGAAGAGGACCTTTCCACAGCCGCGATCATTCGCCGGTCGCCTGCGCGACGTCGAGGGCGACGAATGTTGCGAGCTCGGCCGGGTCGAGCGCGGTGATCATGGTTTCGGTGCTCGTGATCACCGAACCAGCCAACGCTCGTTTCGATTCGATGATGGCCGCGATCTTCTCCTCGATGGTTCCGGGGCACACGAGCGTGTGCACTTCCACGCCGCGGGTCTGGCCGATTCGCCACACCCGGTCCGATGCCTGGTCCTCGACAGCCGGATTCCACCACCGGTCGAAGTGAATCACGTGGTTCGCCCGCACGAGGTTGAGGCCGGTGCCGCCGGCGCGCAATGACACCGCGAGTACGCCGGGGCCCTGTTCCTCGCTGAAGCGTTCGACGATCGAGTCACGACGAGCCCGGGGAACACCGCCGTGCAAGATGGGAACGGGAAGCTCGAGTTCCTGGGCCACGTGTGCGGCGAGCCGCTTCAGGAACCCGGCGTACTGGCTGAATATCACCACCGCTTCGTCCTCGGCCACGATCTCGGTGGCCAACTCCACGAGGCGATCGAGCTTGCCGGAGCGTCCGGCGAGATCGGAGGTGTCGGACTCGATGATGCTGGCGGGGTGGTTGCAAATTTGCTTCAGCTTCGCAATGCCCGCGAACACATGGAGGCGGCGGCGCTTCTGATCCTGGGCTGCTTCGACGTCACCCAGCATGGCTGCCGCGGTGGCTTCGTAGAGCGCAACCTGTTCGCCGGTGAGCATGCAGTCGTCCCGTACAACGATGCGCTCCGGGAGCTCATCCGCGATCCCGGGGTCGGTCTTCGTGCGCCGGCAGATGAAGGCCGCGACGCGCGTGCGGAGATGCACGAGCCGTGCGTGATCTGTGTCTTCGTCTCCGGTCATTTGGTACCGCTCCGCGAACGCGGTCCGCGAGGACAACAGTCCCGGGTTCGCGAACGTCATGATGCTCCACAACTCCTCGATGTGATTCTCCACGGGGGTCCCGGTGGCCGCGATGTGATGGCGCGCGGTCAAGGCGCGCGCGGCCTTCGCGGTGGCGGTCTGAGGGTTCTTCACGGCCTGGGCTTCGTCGAGGATCACGCGGTGCCACGCGATCTGCCCGAGGCGATCGTCGCGCCGCAGCAAGCCGTAGCTCGTGATCACGATGTCGGCGCCGGCCGCGGTGGGAATCGGGTCGCCGCGGGTGCCTCCGTGATGGATGGCCACCCGCAGGTCGGGAGTGAACCGCTCGGCCTCTCGCATCCAGTTGCCGACCACGGAGGTGGGTGCGATCACCAAGGTGGGGCCCTGGTGATCGTGGGCCACCAGCGCGAGCAGCATCGCGGTCTTTCCGAGACCCATGTCGTCGGCCAGGATGCCGCCGAGCTCGTTGCGCTCGAGCCAGACCAGCCAATCGAGACCGTCGCGTTGATAGTCGCGGAGCGGAATCTTCACGGTGTTCGGGAGCGGTACTCGCTCGCCGGGCTCCGGGGCCCAGTTCCCGAGGAGCGCTCGTGCGAGCCAACTGTCGGGCGGGATATCGATGTCGAGGGTGGCCTCTTCATCGTCTTCTGCGTCGGCGGCGGCTTCGAGGACCGTGGCCGCGTCCACATTGCCGAGCCTGCGTACGAACGCGGCAATGCGTGCGCGTTCACCATCAGCGAGATATGCCCACTTCCCGCCGAGCGAGACGAGGTCGTGCTGGGAACGCACCAGCGCGTCGAGTTCGGCGGGGGTGAGCATCTCTCCGTCCACGCGTACGTCGCCGGAGAGTAAGAGGCTCGCCACGTCGAGGCCGCCGGGTCGACCCTGTACTTCATAGCGGCGCGTGGAGGAACGGCGGCGGCCGAGGTGCGCCGGGAGCAGGACGGAGATCCCTGCGGCATCGAGCCGAGGGGCCACCCGTTCCACGAGCTGGATCACATCGGCGATTTCGAGCGTGCACGGTCCTGGCGTGCGATCGCTGAGTGCGTCCCACGCGCGCCCAACGGCGGCCCACTCGACCTCGACCAAGGCGGCGAGGTCCTCGGTGGCGACACCAAGCGCGGTGGCGGCACGACCGATGGTGTCCGGGTCCTCGGTGTCGATCTCGGCGATCACGGTCGTGGCGCGGCGTGCCTGGAGACAGGGAACAAGCGTGAAGCCGTCGGCTGGGTCGTCGAGGCGCAGGACCACGCGCGCCCCGGCGCGACTGCGCGCCTGAACGCGTGCGGTCCACCGTTGGAACGTGGGCGTGAGTTTCCCGGACGCGAGCGGTTCGGGAACGGGACCGATGGAATCGCTCGCGAGCGTGTGCACCAGGTATGCGCCGAGTTCTTCGGCGTCAGGATGCACCGCGAGCGCGCGTGTTACCGCGGCATGGAGGTCATCGTCGGAGTTGCGATCAGGCGCCGCGGTCCAACCCACAGCGATGTTCGGAACCGGGCCGGGCAGTACCCGCCCGGCGTTCACGGTGCGGACGGCCGCGACGAAGATTTCGAGGAGAGTGCCGAGTGCGGGCGTGACCGGCCAGCCGGTGGTGATGATCGCTCGGAGCGCGGTGGCCTCGTCGACCGAGACGGTCCAGCGCCGTTCGAAGCCAGTGGGAGCGACCCAGAACGACCGAAACATGGGCCGGGCGCGCTTGCCGATAATCGCCCCAAGTTCGGGGTCAGGGTGGCGGATCCCCTCATCGGGGTCGGTGAGGATCCAGAACTCGCCGCCGTCGAGTCGGGCGTCGAGTACGACTCGGGTCTCGGCAGGCACGACCATCGACGGTATCGGGCCGATGGCTTCCGGTCCGATTGGAGCCCGAGCGGTTCGGTGTCGGGCGGTTCGGTGTCGGGCGCCGGATCAGGCCTCGCGTGCGCAAGGACCGACCCTCGATTCAGGAGCCGATCGTGACCGCCAGGGCCTCGTTGATCACGTCCGGTGCGTCGTCAGGGAGCAGGAACTTCGACTTCAGCATCTGGCCCGTGGCGATCACGTACTTCACGAGGTAGTTCGCCCGATCGCCGTAGATCTGTGTGAGTTGGTCGGGCGGGAACAGTGTGGTGGTGCCGAAGAGCGCACACAATCCGGCCGGCGAGTTTCCGAAGCCCGACAACGTCGCGATCGGAGCGTCCAACTGCGGCGTGCGGATCCCACCCTGAGCGTTCCCGAACTGGTCGCGAACGATGGCACCCTGAGCGTCGATCGAAATCAGCGGCGAACTGGGTACCGGCTTCGAACCGGGGTGGCGCATCCACTTCCACAGTCTGCGGATCGCCGTATGCATCACGTAGTGGTGCGGCCCGCTGTTGACGGGCTTGTCGCAGTTGAGGAACGCGATCGCGGCGGGCCCGAGCCCGTACTCGTCGAAGTGCGACGTCCCCGCGATCTCCCAGAGGCGGAAGCGCGATGAATCGGCCTGCCGCGCCGGGAGGTGCCGCAGCACATCGTTCTCGGATTCGATGACGAGCACCGGCGTCCTGATGTCAGTGCGGATGAAGGTGGGGTTCGGCACCGTGGCACCCGGTCCGGTGAGGGACAACGGCGTGGCGCCCGATGAACGACTGTGGATCAGGAACGCCTCGTAGACGCGTGCGATGGGAGAAATCGCGTTCACGTAGGTGGTCATGCGAGAGGCCGACTGCGATTCCCCGTCGGCAATCAGGTGGTCGACATCGAGGTCTGCGAGTGGGTCGATCCCGGTGGGGCGTCGGAGCGCTCGACCGGCCTGCGAATAGATGTCGTAGGAGTAAATGTCACCGGGGTGAGAAAGACTGCCGTACCGCACCGGATCGAAAGTCTTGAGCCCGGGGAAGATCCCGCCCGTGCCCTCGACGCCGACGAACTGCGCGGAGACACCGACCCACGCAAAGCCGCGGCGCATCAGTTCGACGCGTTCAAAGGCCCAGTCCGGTGAGGCGTCAAAACCCGCGGTCACATTCAACCACTCGACGATCACGGTGCCGTTGAAGTCGTCGGGATCCGTAGGGCGTCGGACCACGATGCGGGTCTTGTACGGCGCCGTCGTGGAAGGGGTCACGCTCCAGCGGCCGTCAGGAGTCAAGGGGCTGACGGCGTCATACGCGCGCGCCGTCCCGGTAAGGAAGAATTCCTGTTCTTCGTAGCCATACTGCGGGAACTGTGAGCGATCGGCTTGCAGGTCGAAGATGCCACCGCCTACTTCGGTGGGGACGGTGACCTCCGGGCTCGGTACCGAAGACGATGCGGCGGCGACGGGCGGAATGGTTGAACCGAGCGCCACGGTGCTCATCAACATCATGACGGTGGTACCCACGATCGTGACCCTGCGGAATGGTCGCTGCATGCCCCCACCTTTCCCTGATGCCAAAATGTCCGGTACGACCCTTCCGGAAAGGGCGGGGACTTGTCAAGTCTCTCCGCCGAACGGTCGTGGGTTGGTGCCTGGCTACGAACTGCGGGGAAGATCGGCGAGGTTGAGCTTGGCGCGGTCGGCGGCCAAGGTGCCGCTGGCCCAACCGGCGGCGTCGCGACCGCCGCGCGGCCGAGACTCGCTGAGTTTCCCGAACTGTTCGGTGACGGCATCGTCGACGGCGGCCTCGCGGGCTGCGAGGACCGGCACGAGGGATGTACCGATGTCGGCCTCGGCCTCAGCCGTCACGTGGGTATTGATTTCCTCGAGCCGCTCGCCCACGCGATGGGCGTACGCGAGGAGGAAGGCGGCGCGGAAGCTGCTACTCCGGGCACGCGATCCGGTTTCAGTGGCCGCCGTGCTCGATTGCATCGCAGTCTGGGCCTGCACGAGCAGTGAGGTGAACAGGATCTCGGTGGCCGCAAGATCGGATGGAAATCCCACGACGGTGGACAGACCGTATTCCGGGATCCGAACGGCCCGACACCGTGAATGCGTGGCCACGATCTGACAGAGCAACGACTTCGCCTCCGCGTAGGGATCGTCGATGGGGATGCGAATCGTGATCGGTTGATCACCGTTCGTGGTGCGCGCCGAGAGCATGGCCGCGTCGATCGAGTAGCGAGCCATGAGCTCCTGCGCCTTCGCCGTGAACGCCTCAGCCTCGGCCACGAAGTCGGTGGACTCAGCCTTGGCGAGGAGCGCGCGCACCCGATCGAGCATGGGGTTGTCGAGACGGGTATTGAGATCAATGAGGTCCGCGGTCCCGGTGCCGGGTGGTGGGATGAGCACCGTCATCGCGCGCAGATTCCCGATCGCCCTGAGCATGTCGAGCAGCAGGCCGAGGAACGCGAACCGGTCCAGGGTGCTGCCTTCGACCCAGTGCACGATCCAATCAGGGTCGGAGGGCGCGGGGAGCTGCAGTGTGTCGATCTGGCTGACCCATCGCGGATCCAGGGTGGTGGGGTCTCGGTGTGCGTGGTCATTCGCGATGAGTCCGACCGCAAGCTTGGCGCCGGTGGCGTTGGAGCCGCGCCTGATCTGGCGCTGCAGTTCGGTCGGTTGCCAGCCGTTGCGCCATGCCGGCGGGACGCGGCGCAACAGGCACGCTTGCGCGCCGCGGGCGATGAGCGCGGGATGACACACCAGGAGGGCATCGAAGCCGCGTTGCTCGGCGGCGCGGTTCGGCGCGGTCAGCGCAGTGGCTTCGAACAGGCGCTCGATCTCATCGGCGGTGAGCGGGCGATGCCCGCCCGACCTCTCCGCGTCGGGCTGGGCAAAGCGCTGATCGCGCGTGCCCTCGCTGGCCCGGCTCCGGTCGGCCCGGTTCGCGCGATCGCGTTGCTTCTGGCGACGGCGCAGACGGTTGTTCTTTCCCATGGCGGGCACGGTACCCAGCCCCTGAGACCATCTCCGGATGGATTGCTCACGGCTCAGCGTGGTCGATCGGCGCCCTGGACCTCGACCGGCCCGTCGTGGCAGCTCGCCGCTCTCACCAGGCGGTTGGCGGTCGGCCCAGCTGGCGGACCAGACGGAACTTGTTGTGCGCAGGACTGATACAGAACCGCGGGATCGCGAATGGATTGGTGGCGGCCGTGACGCGTCCGAACGAAAACGTGAACGCGCCTCGGTATCCGGCCGCAGCCGCGGCCACTTCGGTGTCGTCGTCGTGATGGCCGGACGGGTACGCGAGCAGGTCGACCGGTCCGCTGGTCAGCGGTTCCATCGCCGTGCGTGAGGCATCGAGTTCGCGAGCGCGGTCCTCCGGTGCGATGTCGGGGAGTGATGCGTGGCTCTCCGTGTGCGACCCGAGCGCGATCAACCCGGAATCAGCGAGCGCGGCCAGCTCGGCGCGGCTCAACGTTCGCTGCGCGCCGGGCCAGAAGGGTGGGGCAACGCCGAGTACGTCGGTGACCGCGAACACGGTGGCCGGGACGCCGAGCGTGTGCAGGATCGGCGCCGCGTACTCCTGTACCCCCAGGAGCGCGTCATCGAATGTCACGGCAACCAGTCCGTCGAGGTCGCGGCCAGCGAGGAGACGGTCGACGATCTCTGCGAGCGGAACAAAGGTCTGACCCCAGGAGCGGATCCACTCGAGGTGTGACCGAAGGCGCTCCGGCGATACGTAGTAGTCGGTGGTGTTCGCGCGATCGGTGCCGATGTCGTGGTAGCACAGCACCGCGGCGCCCCGACCCCTGCTCGGCAACGGTCGGCCCCCGAAGGTGATCGCTGCGCTCGGCACACCTCGGGCCTTGTCGATGACGTCACGAGCTCCTGACATGGCCGCGAGCGTACGACAGGACGTGGGGCTTTTCCCCGAACTGCCGACGGCGTCGCGGGATGGGCGAGGATGCCCATGTGCTGATGATTCTCTTGCCACCATCGGAGGGCAAGGCGGTGGGTGGGACCGGTCCGGGATGGGTGCCCGAGTCCGGTCGATTCATCGGGTTGGCACCCCGTCGGCTCCGTGTGGCCAACGCGCTGAAGCGCGCCCGAGGTGGGAACGCGCGGATGTTGGGGGCAACGGGCGATCTGTTGGCGCGGTCGCGAGCCGCGAATCGCGCGCTCGTCGGTGCGCCCACGTTGACCGCGCACCTGCGGTTCATTGGAGTGGTCTGGGAACATGTTGGTGTCGATGACCTGGGCGCGCCCGCGCTGTCCCGAGCGCGCGACGGCGTGGTGGTGGTATCCGCGGTGACAGGGCTCTCGGCCTGGGACGATCCAGTGCCGGATTTTCGGTTGAAGCTCTCGGCAAGCTGTCCGCCGATGGGTCGGATGGCCGCGTTCTGGCGGGCTCCACTCTCCGCGGTGCTGAACGATCATCTGGCCGGTCACACTGTGGTGGATCTCCTCCCGAACGAGCACCGCGAGGCGTGGACTCCCGACCCGAGTCGTTACGAACTCGTGCGTCCGATGCTCGCCACGATGGACGGGAAACCGGCGGGGCATGCGGGCAAGGCGGCGAAGGGAACGTTGGCTCGCGCGTTGCTCGAGTCCGGTGACGTCATGGGGACCTTGAGCGACTTCGAGTCCGGCGAGCTGGTGCTCACCCTGGAGGGATCCTGACCCAGCCTGCGGGCGATTGTGACATGTTCTGGATGGGGAGTACCGTCTTGCACTCGCAGTCTGATTTGGCCGGGTTCTGGGGAGACAGCATGCACAGCCACTTTCGCCGCAGTGTGATCGCCGTTGCGGTGATCAGCATGTTGATGATTGCCGCGTGCAAGCCTTTCGATCCGTTCCGCCCACCCTCGAAGTACGCCGAGGACCGCGCTCGTTACATCCTGCCGCCGGGCAACTACGGCGGCTTGGTGACCACCGACGAATCGCGCGACCAGCTCCCGCTCTACGACGCGCTGACGCCGCTGCGGGGCAAGGTCACCGATACCGACATCAACAAGTACTTCATTCCGGAAGACTTCAAGCCGGTCGGTGCGACGCGTGAGGAGCCCACCGGCCGACCGGGCACGACGATTCTCTACGACGATTTTGGTGTGGCCCACATCACCGGCGTGACCCGAGAGGATCTCGCGTTCGGCGCGGGTTGGGTGACGGCGCGTGACCGTGGATTGTTGTTACAGCTCGGCCGCGGTCCGGCACGGGTGGCGGTCGCCGACGTTCCGGGTATCAACGCGTTCGGTCTCGTGACGAGTGCGCAGTCCTTCATTCCCAGTGCTGCCACGGAACAACTGGTCACCGATCAGGTGCAACTCATCATCGATACCTATGGCGACCGAGGCCGCGAACTTGTCGCGGAACTCCAAGCCGAAGCCGACGGCATGACTGCGTACTTCCGAGCCAGCGGGAGCACCGAGGCGCCGGCCACCGTCAACGACGTGATCGCCACCGCGGCATTCATCGGCTCGATCTTCGGTGCGGGAGGTGGCGGGGAGGCGTCGAACGCGGAGTTCTTGTCGAAACTGCAGAATCGCCTCGGCGCGGATCGCGGCACCGCGGCCTGGAACGACGCGATGTTGTTCGACGATCCCGAAGCCCCCACCACGCTCGCGCAGCGGTTCGACTATCCCGTACTCACCGGCGGACCGGTCACCGGTGCCGCGACCATCGACCAAGGCTCGGTGATTTCGCTCGACCCGCGCGTCGCGGCACCGGTGGTCACGTCGGCGTCGATCGACCCGCAGCTCGCGGCCGAGGCGCCCACGTATCCCGCGGCGGGCCCAGTGCCCGCGAAGCAGGCGTCGAACTTCCTCGTGGTCGACCCCCGCCGGTCCAAGACCGGCAACACGCTCGCGGTCATGGGCCCCCAGCTCGGCTACTACTACCCGGAAATCGTCCAGCAGATCCATCTCTCCGGCCCGGGGATCGAGGCGCAAGGTGTGGCAGTGCCGGCCATGGCGATGTACCTGCTGATCGGCCGCACGCGGGACTACGCGTGGAGTCTCACCTCCGCCAACCACGATGTGCGCGACGTGTTCGCGGAGCAGCTGTGTAATCCCGACGGTTCCGTTCCCACCCGCGCTTCCACCAGTTACCTGTTCAACGGCGTGTGTCGTCCGTTCGAAATATTCGACGCGGGAACCCTCAACGGCACACCGATTCGCTACCCGGTTTCGGTGCACGGTCCGATGATCGGGACCGCACTCTCCAATGGCAAGCCGATTGCACTCACGCGCAAGCGCTCAACGTTTGGCCGTGATGGGCTCAACCTCATGGCGTTGAAGGACATGACCGAAGGCAAGGCGAGTTCGCCCCGGAAGTTCTGGAAGGTTGCGAACCAGTTCGGGTTCACGTTCAACTGGGCCTACGCGTCGCGCAAGGCCACCGCCTTCTTCACCTCGGGTTTGCTCCCGGTGCGGGCGCCGGGCCTCGACCGGCGGCTGCCCACGGTCGGCACCGGCGAATACGAATGGCAAGGCTTCCTGGGCGAGCGCGACCACCCGCACTCGTCTGCGGGTCCCAACGGTTTGCTGCTGAACTGGAACAACCAATCGGCGCCCGGGTTCATGCACGGTGATGACGCCCCGTTCGGCTCGGTGCATCGCGTGGAGCTGTTCGATCAGTATCCGGATCAGGTCACGCTCGCGGATGATGTGAGCGTGATGAACCGTTCGGCCACCGAAGACGTGCGGTCGCCCGTGTGGCCGGTGGTGAGCCGGGTACTCCACGGAAGTGCGGCCCCGAGTCCGCTGGCCGCGCAGGCGGTGCAGGCACTCGACGATTGGGTGGCCCAGGATGCGCCACTGCTCGATGCCGACAACAGCGGCCAGTGGGACGATGCCGGACCCACGATCATGAATGCGGTGTGGAACCCGATCGCCGATGCAGTGATGCGTCCGGTGTTTGGCGCATCCACCTCCGACCTCGACGGCATTCGGGGCTTGGGCGGACTCTCGGGCGAGTCGTATGTGGACAAGGACCTGCGCACGTTGTTGAACGAGCCGGTGCAGGGTGCGTTCAGACTCCGCTACTGCGGGAACGGCTCACTCGACGCGTGTCGAGCATCCCTGTGGGCCGTGGTGGAACAAGCGGCGAACAGCCTGGTCACGTCCCAGGGTTCGTCGGACCCGACGGCATGGCGGAGCCCGTCACGACGGCTCACGTTCACCCCCGGCCTGATCCCCGACACGTTCCGCGCCACCAACCGGCCCACGTTTCAACAAGTGTTGGAGTTCGTGAACCCCTACCGCGATCATGACCGCGGTCGCGACGGTCGCGATGGTGGAGGAAGCGGTCGATAACTGTCAGACCGCCATGATCTCAACGAGGTGCTCGATACCGCGCAGGTCCTTCGGGTTGCGGGTATAGAGCGGGAGTCCATTGGCACGCGCGACTGCCGCGATTTCGAGGTCGAGTGCGCGCGGCCCGCCGGCTTTGCGTCCCGCGGCCATGACGGCGGCGTACAGGACCGCGTAGGCACGCGCCGCGTGCTCATCGAATGGCACGGATCGAACGTCGATTCCACGCGTTGGAGCCGGTCTTGTCGGTCGGCTCGCTCCGCGAGATCTCCAGTGGCGTGGGGACCGGCGGCGAGTTCGGCCAGGGTGATGGCACTGATGGCGGCGACGGCTGGGAGTAGCGCCGCGTCGAGCAGATCGAGATCGATCACGACGGATGTGTCGAGCAGGCCCTTGGGGTGTCCGTCAGACACGCGGCGCGGGATCCTGATCGATCGCGCGATCGATGTCGGCACGGAACCGGTCTGCGTCGATTGCACGCGCGGAGCCAAACGCTCCGATCACGGCGTCGGAGGCAACGAACTGGCTGCGCCGAATGGGGTGAAGTTCACCGACGGGCACGCCGTTGCGGGTCACGGTGTAGCTCTCGCCGCGGTCCAATCCACGCATGATGTCCCCGCTGTCGTTCCGCAGCTCCCTTTGGGTGATTTCGCGTGCGACGCGGATCTCTCCCGTGTCCGGGCCCTCGACGGTCGGTTCTACGGACTTGCGGAGCGGGAGCGTCCGGCGGGGTCTTGGTGGTAGAAGCCGCGCAGCACGTCGTAGAGCGCGGGTTCGTGGTGTTCGAGGCTGGCCGGCACGTCGAAGAAGGCCTCCGTCGCGACGGCGAAGAACTCCGCAGGGTTCGTCGCACCGTACGGCTGCAGTGGTGGACGGTCGCTGCCTTCCTCTAGCGCCATGAACGCTTCGGTGCACACCGCGCGCCAACGGTCGGGATCGACCCGCCCCTGAAGCGATGGACTGCCGTTCAGCACGCCGTCGAGCATGTCGAGCTTGTGCGCGAACTCGTGCAACACCACGTTGTGTCCGTGCCCTGGATTTCTCGACGCCGACTCGGCCTCGTCCCACGCCAGCAGCACCGGACCGCGGTGATCATGGGCTTCGCCCAGGATCGGGATCACGCCGTCGGTCACGGTCCCTTCGGCCGGCCCGGAATGCGCACCGACCGACTGCATGGCACTGGGGTAGACGATGATCGCACTCACCTCGCGGTACTCGTCCACGTGGAGCCCGAGGATGAGCAGCGCGGCTTGCGCCGCGATCGTGACCGTGATCTCGTCGGTGAGTTCGAACCCGTTCGAGGCTTCCCAATGCTTGTGGCGGAGCAACCAGTCGGTGGAGGTTTCGAGGCGCACGCGTTCGTCGTCGTCGAGCGCGTGCCAGACCGCGACGTGTTCCTCCACAATGGCGAGCCACCTCTCGGGGAGGCCCTTCCGTCGATGCAACATCAGCGCAGTCGATCACACGTGACGCCGGACTGGGCGCGGGCCCGTCTTCTCCCGTTGGCCGGACCGAGCCTCCGCCGTACTGATGATGATGGCGGTGGTGGACCGTGGCGGTACACCAGCACGATCAGACCAGTTCCGGAGCCGCTGAAGACGTCGCCACCGATACGGCAACACGTGAGACCACGCTGCAGATGCGGTGCGGTCCGAGCAAGCGGTGCGCAATCGGCGGGAAACAATCGTGGAACTTCGACGAGTTCTCCGCCGTCGTTCTGAGTGCCCAACCGGGTAGACCAAACGACCGAAGGAGCCCAACAATGAATGGGAACAGCTCACGTGTACGCAAGATCATCGGAGGACTACTCGTCTCGCTCACGCTGATCGGCGGCGTTGCCGGCGCTGCTGGGGCAACGCCCTTATAGCCCGAAGCTGCCAGTACCGCGGGCGCAGACGAGTCTGGCGGAACTTGGAAGTCCTCACCACGATTACCCGGCCGTCGACATTCCGGTTCCGTCGGGGACTGCCGTCTATGCCGCCCGGGGCGGAGTGGTCTCGCGCTTCCACCAAGCAGGTGGATGCGGGTATGGACTCAGCATCACTCGGGGGAACAGCGTGTACACCTACTGCCACGGCAACGGCGTGTACCTTGCGGCCAACGGAGCAAGCGTGGGTGAAGGAACGCTGCTCATGAGGTCAGGTAGCTCCGGCAGCTCCACTGGACCGCATCTGCATCTCCAAGTAAAGATCAACTGCCAGCTCCGGTGTCCGCAGCCACTCTTGAGGGCGGCGTGGAACGGCGTGCAGTACGACCCCCAGAACCTCCCAAGCTCGGGGTGTAGCTACTGATCCATTGGGATTCGGAAACGGGACCTCCCGATAGCGCTCTGTGATCGGGACTGCTCCCCATCTTCATCCCTGGAGGACTGCGGCGGGTGAATCACCACAAGGTGACTCACCCGCCGCAGTCGCGCCGCGCCTTGAGTTTCGGGCCTCTGTGGCCGCGCGCGAACCCCGTTGTGGGACGGCTCGGCCCGTCCGTGTTGTCATCGCCGCGGCCTATGCGATGAGGACCGGGACCTCGCGACGAAGAATTTTTCGCGGCTTGGAACTTCTCAACCTCTCTTCCCGTCGTGCTGAGTAACAACCCACTAGGAGGAAATCCAATGATGACGAACCTGCTTCCCCGCTCCACCACCACCTTGAAGCGCAGTTCCGTTCGTACCGCGGCAGCAGCCATTGCGCTTGCGGTCGGTGTGTCCGGCGCACTGCCAGTCGCAGCCGGGGCCTCGTCGAGCCGTACCGCAGCCAAAGCAAGGCACACGAGCTCGCACGGAGTCGTCGGTGGCCACATCCGCGGTCGTCAGCACGAATACTCGGTGAAGCGGATGCTCGCCGCGACTCCCCTCGAGGTCGGTCTGCGTCCCGGGGGCTCACCCTCCGTGTCGACCCGCCGCCGCCCTCGCTATAGCAAGCACCTTGGCCTCCTGCGCGTCGTCGCTCCAGTCGCAAGTCGCGACCAGACCTCGGCTGCCCCGGCAGCACACCTCGGCGGGTGGAGCGACGACTCGTGCGTGTGGGATCCAGACGCGTTCGGCTGTGACACGGGTGGCGGATACGACCCGGCACCGGACCCCACGCAGGTCCCTAACCCGGCTCCTCACCCTGCTCCGGCTCCTGACCCCGTCCCGGACGTCGGCATCGATACCAGGCGGACCGGCCGCATCACCTGGGGGACCGACCTGAGCAACACCGCGACGCGAACCGAAGGACGGATCTTCTTCACCGCCGGGAGCGACGGCAAAACACACAGCTGCTCAGGCACGGTGGTGGCGTCGGAGAACCAGAGTGTGGTGTGGACCGCCGGCCACTGCGTGCATGGAGGTGCGGGGTCGGACTTCCACACTGACTTCGTCTTCGTGCCTGCCTACGACAGCGGCGTGGCTCCCTACGGGCAGTTCACTGCCCGAGAGCGTTGGACCACTGGCCCTTGGTCGACCCAAGGTGGTCAGCACGGGCCCTTCACCGACGATTTTGGAACGTTGGTCCTGAACCTCAACGACTCCGGCCAGACGGTGGTGCAGGCGGTCAATGGCGCTCAGGGGATCACCTTTAACCAGCCGACGAACCAGAGCTTCGTCGGCCTGGGCTACCCAGCTGATGCCCCGTTCGACGGTTCGACGCTGTTCGCCTGTTTGGGCAGCCCAACCCAGTTGGAGTTCGCCAGCGACGGGGTGACGCCACTCGAAATGGGGCTCCCGTGTGACATGACCGGTGGCGCCAGTGGTGGCGGCTGGATCATCGGTATGGACAGCCAAGGCCTCGGCTACGTCAACAGCGCCAACAGCTACGGCCCTTCGGATCACACCATGATGTGGGGTGCCTACCAGGGCGCCGCCGCCCAGAGCCTCTACAACACCGTGCAGGCGAACTGACGGCCAAGACATTCACTAGGAGGGGGCGCCACTCGATGTGGCGCCCCCTCTTCGCGCGCTGAGTCAGTCCTGCAGCGCCCGGGTTAGCATTTCTCGGCCGCGAGCAATGCGCGACCGGACGGTGCCGACCGGAACGTCCAAGATTTGGGCAATTTCGGCGTATTCGAGGTCGCCGATGTCGCGGAGCACCACTGCTTCCCGGTACTCGTCCGGGAGCTGGTCGAGTGCCAACTCCACATCCATGCGAGTGCGCACGATCACCGATGTGGTGCTGTCAGCGCTGCGAATGTGCGAGAACCGATCGGTAGCTTCCTCCCGCCGGTACGCGCGTCGGTGGAGATCGATCGACGCGTTGGTCGCCACGCGGTACACCCACCCACCGAAATCCGTCCGGCCTTTATAGGTGCTGATCTTGCGTGCGATAGAAAGCATCGCGTCCTGGCGTGCGTCCTGCGCGTCCTGCGGATTGCGGAGGATCTTGCGGCAGATCAGGTGGATGCGGTCGTAGTGCCGTGCAAGGAGCACGTCGAGCGCATCACGGTCGCCAAGTGCCGCCGCACGAGCCAACTCCTCGTCGCCTTCGTTGCTCCCAGCCTCGACGGATCTCTCCATGCTCCGCTCCCGATTCGGCGATCAGGGTTCATGCCTGACGGCCGGATGGTAGCTTTCCCCAACTCGGCCGAACGCTGGCCCAGCAGGTAGGACGCATGGCGGCACCCAAGACGATCGGGCGGTACCGCATCGAGCGACTCCTCGGTTCCGGGAGCTTCGCGACCGTCTGGCTGGCCTACGACTCGGGCCTCGATGGGCTGATTGCTCTGAAGGTCCTCGCCGAGAACTGGAGCCTCGACGACGATATCCGTCGGCGGTTCCTCGAAGAGGCGCGAATCCTCTGGCGCGCGCAGCACGATCGCATTGTCCGCGTCCACCTGGTGGAGGAGCTCGACGACGGTCGACCATATTTCGTCATGGACTATGCAGACGGGGGCACCCTGCACGATCGCCTCCGGGATCGGTTCGCTGCGGGTGACGTCTGCTCCGTCCCCGAATCCGTTGCCATGGCCAGGGAGATCGCCGAATGTCTGGCGGTCGCGCACAATCTTGGAATCGTCCACCGCGACCTCAAGCCGAGCAACATCCTTTTCCAATCCGTACCGGGCCGCCGGCGCGATACCGGGACACAAGCCGTGCCCGACGAGCGTGTTGTCCTCGCGGACTTCGGGCTCGCCCGCCGACTCGAGTCCATCGTCCAGCGGACGGTGATTGCCGGAACACCCGCCTACATGGCACCGGAGCAGGGCGATCCCGAACTCGCCGTCACCGCAGACGAGCGAAGCGACCTCTTCTCTGCTGGCGCGATCCTCTACGAAATGCTCGCCGGACGTCCGCCGTTCCCGGGTCAATCGATCGAGAGCGTCCGTGACCCACGCCGGTGGGAACAGATGCGGCCGCTTGCCACGTTCCGGCCCGATGTTCCGGCCTCGATCGAAGCGGTGGTCATCAAGGGACTGAGCTACCGGCCGGACGACCGCTATTCGTCCGTGCTCGAGTGGTCTGACGCGCTGACCGCGGCGATGGCTCGGTCGGGCGAGAGCGTCATGGTTCATCAGGAGCGAGCGCGCGATACCGCGGTGACCCGCGTGAACCAGGCAGTCGGCCGGCTGAGCGCGAGTCTTGGAGATAGTCCGGTCGTCGGTGCCGTCGAACAGGCGCGAATGTGTCTCTCGGAACCGCCCGGTATCACCGTGATCGGCCTTGCCGAGGGGGTTGCGACCGCACTCGCGGAGGGGCTGGCGCGCGTGCTCGATACGCCCGTTGCCGCGACGATTGCGAACGGTGATGGCGGCGTCATCGAGCTGCCGGAGTCGGACGCTGACGCCGTCCTGCTCCTGCTGCCCGTGGATCCTGACGAGGCTCGCCTACCGGTCGCGGCGGCGCGCTGTGCAGTTTGCGCGCGCCCCGACAGCCCGTTTCTGGCCGTTGGATTTGTGATGGCCCCGGCCGGGAGCGACCCCGCGCTTGCCCATCGGGGCGACGTGGAGATCAGCGGAACGCTCCTGACCACGTTGACGGTGGAGTGGCCGCTCGTACCCGAGCCGGTTGGCCGCGACGGACTTTGCGTCGCGGAGATGCTGGCGCCAGCCTACGGCGCGGAACCGGTAGCGGGCGTCGCGCTGAGTCTCTCCGAGGTGGCACAGCTCGTCGACCACCTGGTGATCCGGCGTGCCGAGGCGTTGCAGGCCGAGAGCGCTGTGGCGCTGTTGCGGCGCGGAGTGATCACCCACGCTGCCGATCCGGCGGCCTCGGACCTCGCCGACGCAGTGGAACGACTCGAGCTTTCCTTGCCCGAGCTGGCCGAGCTCGCGATCCTTCGTGCCGACCTCGGCGGGTCCCTCGCGCTGGGGCCGGCGGCTCGTACCGAGCTCCGAAGAGTGTTACTCGAGTTCGACATGCCCGCCCGCCTCGGCTTACCCGCGGACGTCCATCCTGCCGACGCGAGCTATGCGGCGCTCCAGGGTGCGCAACGATGGCGCGAGCTGGCCGACCGTCTGTCGTATTCGGTGCGCGAGACGGCGCTCACCGTCGCCCGGCTCCACGACCGCCTGTGGGAAATCGCGGAGCAAAGTTCCCGAACATCATGAGGCTGGGAACTTCACCACCCCCGGCGCCGTCGTTGGGGGTATGCGGACCTCGTGGCGAGAACGAGCCCCAAGACCCAAATGCGGCGAGGGCCGCCTTTTCGCGGGGCGGGCTTCAGTCGCTACGCTCCGAGCAACTTGGAGTAACTCACGAGCGGGTGAGATGGGCATGACTTGGATTCTGGGTATTGACTTTGGGACGAGCTACACGACAGCGGCTATTCGCGGCGATGGCCGGCCCGAGCCGATCGAGATCGACGGGCAGCGGCGGATGCCGTCGGTAGTTCTCGTCGACGAGGACGGTTCGATTGTTGTCGGGACCGCCGCCGAGAGTCTGAGCGCAACGCGGCCGGGTTGCACGCTGCGAGAGCCGAAGCGGCGCCTCGGTGAGCCGGCCCCGGTCGTGCTCGGGGGACAGCCGTACTCTGTGGTTGATCTCGTCGGAGCATTGCTCGCGGCAGTCTTTGCTGAGGCAGTCCGCCATCAGGGCTCGGAGCCGATCGAGATTCGCCTCACCCACCCTGCTTCGTGGGGGCGTCCGCGCCTCGCCGAACTCCGGCGAGCGGCGGCGATCGCCGGAATGAGCGACGTGATTCTGGTGCCCGAGCCGGTGGCGGCTGCGGTTGCCTATGCGAATGACGCCGAGCAGGGGGCCGGGGTTGGCTACGTGGCGGTCTACGACCTCGGCGGCGGCACGTTCGATACGGCAGTTCTGCGTCATACCGATGACGGCTTCACGATCCAGGGCCGGCCGGGAGGCGATCCTCGGCTGGGCGGCGAACTCTTCGACGAGCTGCTCGCGCGCCACGTGATTGACCAGTTCCCGGCCGAAACCGCCACCGCCCTCGTGGCCTCTGACGAGCTCGCGTGGCGCCAAGCTGCGGCGAACCTTCGGAGTGGGGCACGAACGGCGAAGGAGACGTTGTCGAGCCGGGACTACGCGGAGTTGCTCGTCGCGCTCCCCACGGGTCTGACCCAGGTTCGGGTAACACGAGCCGAGCTCGAATCGCTGATGTCCGACCACATCGACGAGAGCGTGGATCTCCTCAAACGCGCGATCGCCGATGCGGGCGTAGCTGCGGTCGATCTCAGTGCCATCTATGTCACGGGTGGCGCGAGCCGATCACCGATGATCGAGGAGCGTCTGCGGGCGGAATTCCCATCAGTCACGGTGAGTCGGCGCAACGATCCCAAGATGGTCGTGGCGCTTGGTGCCACGCTCCCTGAGGCGACGACAGCGCTTGATGTCACCCGCGAGGTTGCGGTGGTCGACGAACCAACGCTCATGAAGCGAACCGTCGTGTCCACGGAGGAGCTTCCCGTGGAGGTTCTGGCGGGAGGGAGTTCAGCAATTTCAGCTGCCGTCCCGGAGCCCGACTTCGACCGCGAGTCCGCAGTCGTGGTGGAGCCGATGGCCGCGACTCCTGACTCCCTGGATGCGCCGGAGGGGCCGGCTGGGCAGGAAGACCTCCGACCCCACAACACCCACGGGACGCGAGTCGAAAACGGGACGGTCGTCGGGGAGAGCCATGTTTTCACGCCGAACCCGACCGTCTTCGAGCCCGATGTGGCGACCGTGGGTGCTCCGATGCCGGTGTTATCGGGAGAGAGGGTCAGGCACCCACGGCGCCGGAAGCATCTCGTCGCGGCCGCGGCCGCGTTGAGTGGCGTGCTGGCACTGAGTGGTATTGCGTTCGCCGTCCGGGGTGGTGACAGCCCGTCCAAGAGCACGGCTGGACCCACGTCACCGCCGGGTCCCGGCGAGAGTCAACAGATCGATTCGAAGTCGGTGAAATTCGGCACCGTGTCCTTGCCGTCCGGCATGAAGCTGCACCACACGTGGCAACTGTCGGGTCAGAAGGGCGATGTCCTCCGGTCGACGCTGAAGGTGGCGAACCCCACCGACAAAGTGCAGCTCGACACCTTCGAAGAGATCGTGCCGAAGGAGATCGCCAAGGACGTCTCGCAGTTGACACCACTTCCGGGCAGCCCGCCGTGGGTGGTCGTCCGGGCCGACCCGATTGTCAGGTACAGCATCGGCGTCGAGGCCGGGAAGACCAAGACGTTCGGATATACGGTCAAGGTCCCCGGCGATGGGCCTGGGCTGGGCCGCATCAAGGCATGGATTGTTGCTTACAACCGAGCGGTCGCGTCCCGCAAGAAGGAGATCGGCGACTACCTCAAGTCGCTGGACCTGGACGGAGACGGCGTCCAGGTTCCCGCGGACGCGTGTCCCGACCAGCCGGCGCCTGGAATCGCCAACGGATGTCCGCCAGCCGATCCGGACGTGGACCAGGACGGAGTAGCGATACCGAACGACCAGTGTCCGGCCGAAAAGGCGCCCGGCACAAAAGACGGTTGTCCGCTCAACCGAGATGCCGACGGCGATGGTGTCCTGGTGCCCACCGATAGGTGCCCGGAGAACAAGGCCCCGGGTACGAGGGACGGTTGTCCGGCCAACAGTGACGCCGACGGCGATGGGGTCGCGATTCCCGGTGACAGGTGTCCCGCCCAATCGGCTCCGGGTACTGCCGATGGTTGCCCCATTCCGGACCGCGACGGCGATGGCGTTGCCGATTCATCGGACCAATGTCCCGATCAGCCAGCGAACGGCGGGGCGAACGGTTGTCAACTCCCAACGATCAGCATCTCGCCGAACCCTGCCACTCATTGCGTCACCGGATCCACCGACCCGACGATCGGGCTGCCGTTCCATGCGCAAACGGCCAACGCGACGTCCGTGACGTGGACGTCGGTGAGCAGCGATGCCACCGGGTTCGACTACAGGATCCATTTCGGCGGAGGCGCCGGCTGGACCACCGTGGTCGCGGTTGCACGCGGCCCCGGCGGAGAGGCAACGGCCACGTGGGATATCTACGTCACGTCCCCAACCGCTCCGGCCTGTCCGTGACGGGGTCGACTGATCGCCAGGTCATTGGGGGTCTGGATGTGGGCCTTGGAACCTTCCCGCGGGCGGCGCCGTCGGGCTGGGTAGACAGATTTCGACGGACAACGAAGGGAACGAAGCCATGTGGTTGAAGATTGACTCCGGTGACGACCGCGGGAAGACAGTTGAAATCACGGCCCGGCAATTCCTGATCGGGCGCGACGAGGATTGTGATCTCACGATCAACGACGAGCGGATCTCGCGACATCACTCCCGCATCGAGACGCTCGACACGGGTGGAATGGTGATTCGGGACCTCGGGGCCACGAACGGTACGTATGTCAACGGGAAGCGGATCACGGACCCCGTGGTCCTCGAAGGTGGCGAGAGCATTCGCGTGGGACGCGTCGAGCTTGCGGTGTCGCGCAAAGAGCCGGTGCCGTTGACTGCATTCGATCCCGGAACTCGCATTGGTAGCGCCGAGGAAGGCGATGAGGAGACTGGCGTTCCGGTGCCCCCTGCAAGTGGTGCTCCAACTGGGTCCACGATCGAACGGGCCGAGCTGCGCAAGTCGGTCGAACGATCGACACTCGTTGCCTCGGTGGCGAGCGGTCTCGTTGCCGTGCTCGTGATCATATTGGTGGTCGTCCTGGCAACCGGAGGCTTCTCCGGTAGTGATCCGAAGTCCACGTCCGAGATCATCAGCGACGTCGAAGGATCCACCGCCGCGGTGAAGACCGCAATCGGCGACACCGATCTCGGGCACGGCACCGGTTGGGTCCTCGATGCCGACAAGGGGTTGATCGTCACGAACTATCACGTGGTCGATAGCGGGACCGTGTTCTCGGTCTCGATCAACGGGCAGCAACACACTGCGCGGGTTGTCGCCGCGGCACCGTGCGACGACCTCGCGATGCTACAGATCGAAAACACCGATGGCCTGAAGAACCTGCTGCTCGGCTCGCAGAGCACCCTGAGCGCCGGCGATCGCGTGATCACAGTCGGGTTTCCCGGCAATCTGTCGACGGGAACCACCCTGCAGGCGACCGATGGAGTGGTCTCGACGGTCAAGACCCGGTCCAACCTCGACCCGAGCGATCACGTGTATCCCAATCTGGTGCAGACGGACGCCGCGATCAACTCGGGTAACTCTGGTGGTCCGCTCGTCGACGGAGACGGGAAGCTGGTGGGCGTCAACACGTTGTCGGGTGTCGACAAGGAGAACCAGGGCTACGCGATCGGTGTCGATCTGGTGAAGGAGATGGCCGCCCGCTTCCGCAAGGGTGAGTCGCCAAGCTGGACGGGACTTGGTCTCGGGTACTACCTGCCCGAAGCGGCGCGTGCTCGCCTGGCGGAGAAGTTGGGTCTCGATCCCAACGAGGAAGGCTTGCTGGTACTGAGCCAGGTTCCCGGCACAACGTCCCGCCAGGTGCTGGGCGGCGACCCTGCGCTGCTCGTGGCGATCGATGGAATACCGGTGTCCGACATGGCCTCGTACTGTAAGGCGACCAAGGGCATGGTCACGGGGGACAACGCGGATTACACGTTCCGCGTACCCGGTTCCGCACGTTCGGTGACGACGACGATCGCCGCGAGCTGAACCACCCC
>JANPBJ010000258.1:0-45989 GCA_031430375.1 Acidimicrobiia bacterium | reverse complement strand
CGCGTCGGCAGTCACCGTCCCGCCGTTGAGGTAATTCAACGTCGGGTCGATCGTCACCGCCAACGATGGTGTTCCTGAGTTCACCACCCCCGCCGTGAACTTGCCTCCCGCCGTGTAATCAGACATCACCGGAATCGCCGTATACGTCACGTCAACGTACGGTTGCCGGTCTGTTGGGGCTTCCTGCGCGGCGATGTTCGCGATCTTCGTCGCAGGCCCAGTGAGGCGGATCCCGTTCTCCGCCCAACCACCCGACGCCTTCGCCCAGTTCGTCACCCAACTCGTGATCGTCGCCTGTTTCCACTGGGCCGCCCCGGTGAACGTCGCCGTCGCACTATTCGTCAACACCCCTGGCTGAGTCGCCGACGTCACCGTGTTCGCCGACCATGAAGTCGCGCCGACCGGCTTGACCGTCACCGCGACCGACGCCCCACCCGCGATCGAATACGCATACCCCTTCCAATACGCGGAAATGACTTTCTGGCCGTCGAGGAACTTGAACGTCGGTAACGCCAGAAACGAGCTGTAGTTCGAGCCGCCCGCTGTCCCGGCCCGATCCCAATACTGGCCCGAACCCGCATCGAGTTGGCCGTTGCCATTGAAGTTCGTGGTTGTCGCCGTATCCGACACATACGCGTCGGCGGTCACCGTCCCGCCGTTGCTGTTATCCAACGTCGGGTCGATCGTCACCGGAAACACCCGCGCCGGATCATCCAACCACTTCGAATCGACCGACACGATCAACGACACCAGATCCTGACCCGCGCCCTCGACCAGATCGACGCGCACCGGCGCCGACGCGCCACCCTCGGTGTCAGTACTCGAACTGTCGAACGCCACACCCTCCGGGACCGTGAACACGGCCTTCCCCGAGTCGACATTCACAAATCGGATCGTCCCATCATCGCCGGTCTCAGCCTTCAAACCTTTCAACGCCACACTGAACTTGAATTGCGGGATCGTCCCATCCGCCAACGGCGCGTGCAACACGATCGCTTCCTTCAACGAAGAAGCCAGCAGCTCGTAACGCAAATCCGTGTTCGCCAACACTCCCGGATACGTGACCGTGTCCGACCCATCACCACTCACCACCGCACGAGACGGCACCGGCCCGCTGATCGAACCATCCGCGTTCAACGCACCATCGAAACTCATCGACAATCCCGCCCCGTGATCATCGACCGTCACCAACGACCCCGCGGAAGTGTCCGACGCGAGCCGCACCCCAAACGGGCCCGCCCGATTCACAAGACTGCCCTCACCGTCATCCGCGAGACGAGTATCAATCGCCCGCCACACCCCATCCGTGCCCTTGAAATTGACCGCAGAGCCATAACCCCGCGCCGTCAACGTCCCATCCGCGTTGCGCCACACCACCGCATTCGCGAACCGGCCCGCCTCATGCACACACAACGGATCCAACGCATCACGCGCGCCGCCTACACCAGCCGTCGGAAGGCCCCGCTCCCACACCGCCGGATCAACCGGAGCAACAGCCGAACAAACGTTGCCCCCCCCCGGACGCAAGATCACCGCCTACACCAACCGCCGCCGAAGGAACCAAACCCAACAACACCACCGGCAACACAACCGTCACCCACCGCCGCCAACCCTGCACCCTGCACCCCCGCCTCATCTCGAACCGTGACGATCCAAGTACCACGACAGTGGCACCACACACCAACAAACACAAGACGAAAAATGTCCCAGTTCAACGGAGCCTTGATACACCGGCGCTCCAGCAGTCTTCGCCACGCTCCAATCAAACCAAGATGGCGTGCTCCGGCCTACGCCCACGCAGTGAGCACCGCACCCGTGGTCGTCAAGGTCGCAACGAGCGAGAGAGTGTTCGCGATCACCGCGGCGGCGTATTCGTCGGGCACACCCGCGACGGCGTCCGTGGGCATCACGAATTGGTAGCCGCGATTCACTGCGTCGAACGCGAAGTTGGTCATCCCGATGTTGACCGAGACACCGACGCCCACAATCGTCGTCACCCCCAGATTGCGCAACATCGAATCAAGCTGCGTCCCCGTCATCGGACCGAGCCCGTGATGGCGACCCAACACCACATCGCGCGTGTCAACACCGATCGCCGCGGGCACGCCCACTGCATCCGATCCCGGCGTCAGCTGCACCGCAGCCTTGCGCACCCCGGCAAAGAGCCGCGCGTTGCGGTTTGCGCCGACCAGATCGGAACGCGTCTCGGCGGTGCAATGGAACACCGGCACACCGACCTCGCGGGCGCGCGCCGCGAGCGCGGCGCAGTGTTCGATCAGCCCCACGCGCCCGCCGGCTGCCGCGAGTTCGGGCAACACGGATCGTTCCCCCACCACACCGTTCTGCACCTCTTGAAGTACCAGCGCGGTATGCCCGGCCGCGACCAACTCCGGAAAGTCCAAGGCCATGTTCACTCCTCCGCGAACTGCAGATCGGCGTCGCTCATCAACACGGCTTTCACGACTTTGCCCGTAGCGTTTCGGGGCAGCGGCTCGGTGCGGATCTCCCAGTGCGTCGGGACCTTGAAGTACGCGAGCGTCTCCGCGCAGAAGGCCGCGAGTTCCACCGGCGAGGCGGTCATGCCCGGCATCGGAACAATCACGGCCTTGACCTCGTGACCGAGCGCTTCGTGATCCACCGGAATCACGGCAACCTCGGCCACCGCGGGATGTGCCTCCAGTCGGTTCTCGATTTCGATCGGGTAGATGTTCTCGCCGCCGCGCAGGATGAGGTCGCGTTTACGGGTTGCGAGGTAGAGACGACCGCCTTCCATGTGTCCGATGTCGCCGGTTCGAAGCCAGCCGCCCGCCAGGATGGTTGCCGCGGTCTCCTCCGGGCGGGCCCAGTACCCCGGCATCACCATCGGACCGCGGATGAGGATCTCGCCGTCTTCGCCGTCGGGAAGCTCTGCGCCGATGACCCCGTCGTCAGAGATGTCGCGAATCGTGAGCTGCACCGTGGGCAACGGCCGGCCGGCCGACTCGGGAAAGGCCACCAATTCGTCACCGGCGTTGATGGTTGCCAACGCGGCACACTCCGTCTGTCCGTACCCAACGCCCATCACTCCCCGCAGGTTCGGAATCGCCTCCCGCGCTTTCTCCAGCAGCGCAGGTGAGAATGCGGAGCCACCGCCACCGCCTTGGCGCAGCCCGGTGAGGTCGTACTCCGCCAAGCGAGGGTGATGGATCACGCGGTGCAACATCGTCACCGTGTAGGACCAGCCCGTGATCCCCTCGTCCTGGATGAGACCCATTACCACTTCGGGATCGAAACGACCAAGGGTCCAGACCGAACGCGTGCCGGAGATCATGAATGCGATGGCACCCATGTGAAGACCCGAGACATGGAACAGTGGATAGGTCACCAGTTGACAGAGCGGCACTCCGCTCGCCGGGCCCGGTTTGCTCATCGCCATTCGCGCGCCATGGAAGAAGGAGATGCCGATGGCCGCGAGCACGTTCCGATGCGTATTGACTGCTCCCTTGGGACGTCCGGTGGTTCCGCTCGTATAGAGAATCAGCGCGGGATCATCTTCGGCAATGGGTTGGGTTGGCAGCGGCTCGTCGGGATATGCGTTCCAGGCCTGTTCGAAGTGGTCCTCGATCACCAATGTGGGGACACCCGGGTCGTCGCCACTCAGACGCGCGAGCCGCGCCCGGTCGGCGATGAGCAACTTTGGATCACAGTCGGCGATTCCGTACCGGATTTCATCGCCGACCCACCAGCCATTGAGCCCTACCGCAATCGCGCCCAAGCTGATCGTCGCCCAGAACGCCACGATCCACTCCGGACAGTTCGCCCCAAGGATGGCGACCCGATCGCCAGGTCCGACGCCGTACTGCTCGCGAAGAACCCGAGCCACCGAAGCCACGGCGCGGCGATGCTCACGGTGGGTGACGACACGTCGCGTGTCGCGGTCACAGAACACGAAATATTCACGATCTGCGAAGGCCTCCGCGGCCACGAGTGCATCCCGAAGGTTGGTGAGGCGATTGGTAAACACCGCCATCGATTCGCCGCACACCTCCGCGGTCGCCACCTCGAAGAAGCCGCCCGGCGCAGTCAGTTGCACCTCGAGCGCGGCCATACCATCGGGAATCCCGGCTGCGTCCATCTCGCGGAGGCTAGCCAGGCCCGTCACCACAGAACGTGAGCTCAAGTATCGGCAGAACTTTTCCGGCCGGACTAGAAATCCGCCGCCGGATGGTGCACAATGGTCGGGTCCCTGGGAGCAGGCTGCGGGCCACCCTGCCCGGTCCGCCGGCCGCCCCGGGGGCATTTCGTTTTTCGGCCGAAGACGTAAACCTTGACGGCTTTGCTGTCGATGTACCCCGTATGACTACCCGGCGCGTTTCCCCCGTGCTCCTCCTCGTCGCTGGGTTGGTCTGCGCGGTTGGTTCCGGCGCGGCGTGGGCAGTGTCTTCGACCGCGCGCGACGAAAACACCATCCTCAACGAGGCCTACACCATCGCTCGCAGTGAACCAGTTCGAGAGATCTTCGCTCGTCGGATCGCCGAAGCGTTCGTACCCCACACTGCTACGAGTTCACCGGTCGAGTTGATCCGCTCGAACGAAATCGGACGAATGGCGGTGGAGTCCCCCGCGTTTGAACAGGCCTTCGTCACCGCCCTGACTCCGATCTATCAACACCTAGTACGCGGCACCACGGGCGACATCGTGCTCGATCCTGTCCTCGTGCAACAAGCGATCGGATCTGCCGGGGCCATCGCGCCGCCGAACTTTTCACTGCGAATCGCGAGTAGCGACCTTCCCGATCTTCGGCCCACCCTCGACTTCATGGTTGCGGCCACCGGTGCGCTCGGCGCACTCGCCGCGCTCCTCATCGGCGTCGGCGTCGCGATCAGTCCACACCGCGGCCGAGCCATCATGCGTATCGGGCGCTGGCTCATCACCACCGGCGTGGTGACCATCCTCGTCTTCTGGGCGCTCCCCAACCTCGCACTCCTTCCACTCGGGGGTTGGATCGGCGTGATCGGCATCGTGCTCGCCACCGGAGACTGGCTCGTCGTCCCGGCATCGGTTCTCGCGGCGTTCGGAATCGCGATCGTCGTCATGGGTCGCGCGGGCGAAGCGGAAGAACGACGTCACGCCCTCTCGGTGATTCCGAGCAGCGCAGGACGAATTCCCTCGCGACCCAGCATCTCGACCTAGGAGTCGGTCAATCCCGCTATCGCTCGATCGCGAACCCCGATGAACCGTTCGACTACCTGAGCCGCCCACCGGGCATCGTCGGGTGCGAATGCAGCTCGCAGCTGCTCCTTGATCGGCCGCGCCCCCGGGCCGACAGGATCGGAATAGCCATGAAGCCAGGCGTCCGCGCGGAGAGCATCGGAGACGGCGACCATATCGACCGTCCCCCACTCGATCGCCACTCCTGCGACACCGACACCCGGCAGCCAGGACTCCATCGCGTCAAGCACGTCGCCGCGCACATCCGACGACACGGACGTGCCCTCGCTTGGGATCACGTAGCCGTCAAAACATGCGTCGAGTCGCGTCTTCCCGGCGCGGTCAGGGTGACTCGCGATGAGTTCGCCGTGACCCCGTTCCCCCAGGCCCGTATGGAGGTCGAGAATCGCGACACTCCGGGCGTCGGAGAGATGTCCGCGCACAATCGTCTCCAGTGTGCGGTGGGACCAGACCCGCGCCTGACCTCCAAAGAAGATCCCGGTCGGATGGTGGTATTGCCCACTGCTCACCGCGGCTTGCAGGCCATCGAATCCATTGCGACCGGCGAACTCGAGCAACGTTTCCGCGGTCGCCTGGCGGGTTTGCTCATCCCAGACGGCAGGGACCAGCGCCGCGGCGAGTTCGTCGTAGCCAGGATTGTTCGGGAGCACGGCGTCGAAGTCGACCCCGTTGCGATTGAGATCAACGTTGTCTTCATTCACCCGGCGAATCCATGCGAAGCCGTACGGGTTGATCGCGTGGATCATCGTCACCGAACAGTCGTCGGGCAGCGACACTCCGTCGCGGAGCCAAGTGGTCTGACAGAGGCTCCCGGCAAAGCCCTCCACGCCATGGGTGCCGGAGATCACCAGGAGCCGGTTCGGCGCGTCGGGCGCCCCGAAGGTGGCGACGTCAGTAGCCAGCTTCGCGCCGTCCGGACCTCTGTCCGGATGATCGAACGTGGCGATGGCTCCCGCCGCGGCGAGCGCCGCATCGAGAAACGCCTGACGAGCGCGGGCGAAATCAGGGGCCAACCTCACCGGCATCGACCTACGACTGGACCGGTTCGCCCGCCGCAGTCACGGCGTACCAGACATCTCCTAGTGCATTGCCCTTCACATCGCCTGGAGCCGCGTCGCCCGCGAACTCGTAGAGGAGATGGTCGTTGTAGCTCACCCATTTCTCGCCGTTCGGTTGCGCAGGCGTTGCGGCCTTCTGCGTGAGCCCCGCGCCGAGCGTGACCGTCTCGGTCGCTTGCATCGGCGGCCAAGCGGCGAGCACATCGGCCGGGACCTTCGAGGTGGGAGAGGTTCCGTCGGGAACGTAGAGATACAGGGTCATGCCGTCGGAGTTGGCCACGACCTCGCCGAGCGGGGTGTCGACGAGTTGCAGCGTGGTCTGCCCCGCGGGCGCGGGCTCGGTACTCGAGCTCGCCGGCTTCGAGGCCTTCGTGGTGCTTGAGCCGTTGGCCCCGCCACCCTTACTCTCGCTGCTGCTGCCACACGCGGTCACGAGCACCGCGACGCCGAATACTGCTCCGAGCCATCTGCGATTGATCACGGGTCCTCCTCTGGACCGTGTCATCGTAGGCACCTTCAGCGGGTCGCCACCGTCGACGTGTCGCGACCCGACCGCAACACTGTCCCCGGCGTGGCGCCGGTCGCGGCATTTGCGGTGACCGTCTCAACCCCGTTCACCAGCACATGCTCGATCCCGTAGGCACCTGCGGTCAGCCGAGCGGAACCACCGGGAAGGTCTGCCACGAGCGTGGCGTGTTCCGAACCGATCGTGGCGGGGTCGAACACCACCAGATCGGCGCGTTGGCCGGCCGCGACCACACCGCGATCTCGAAGCCCGAACAGACAGGCCGGATCGCTGGTGATCATCTGCACCGCGGCTTCCACCGACACCAGTTGACGTCCCCGAATCATGTCGCCCAGGAAGCGCGTGGTGTACGGAGCGCCGCACATACGGTCGAGGTGCGCGCCGGCATCGGACCCGCCGAGCATCGCGCGCGGGTCCTCCCACACTTGCTTGCGGAGTTCCCAAGATGCGGCATCACCATCGGGTGCGATCGGCCAGAGGATCGTGCGGAGATCATCAGCGATCACGATGTCGAGCAGCGTCGCGAACGGCTCCGTTCCTCGTTCCGTGGCAACGTCGGAGACCGTGCGGCCTTTCAGTCCCTCATTAGCCGCGGAGTACGTGTCGCCGACGACATAGTTCGCCCAATCGGCGAGGCGGCGGAACACCCCTGCCTCCTCACTGTTCGCACGAGCGCTCATCCATTGGCGAGTCTCAGGATTCCGGAGTTTTGCCACTCGCTCGGGCACCGGGAGGTTCATCACGTCGCCCCACCCCGGCAGCATGTTCAACGCGCAGTAGTTCAGAAAGCTCATGTTCATCGGCACGAGCACTGGCATCGTCAGCGCCACCACTCGTCCCCCGAGTTCCGTGGCGCGATCTGCGGCCGACAACTGACGCGGCACCCGTTTCGGGACCCGGGAGTCGACCGTCAACACATTCCAGTTCAGCGGCCGACCACCAGCGGCCGACATGCGGCCGAAGAGGTCGATCTCGTCATCACCGAACTGATCGAGACAACCGTCGATGATCGCTTCGAGCGACGTGCCCTCATGATCGCCAACCGCCGCGCACAGCGCGAGCACCTCGGCTTCGCTCGCCCACCTGGACGCCACCGCCTGTCCGTCACCGTCCGAATGAGTCTTCGAAAGCGTGGTGGAGAACCCCAGACCGCCGGCTTCGATCGCGGTGTGGAGCTCGCGCACCATCGCCTCGATCTCGGCGTCCGTGGCTTCCCGACCCACCGCTTCTTCGCCCATCACGTACCGGCGCAAGGCGCAATGGCCCACGAGGAAGCCCGCGTTCACCGCAACCCTTCCATCCAGTCGGCCCAGATACTCCCCAAAGGTTTCCCAGTTCCAATCGACTCCCTGCTCCAACGCTGTCAGCGGCATCCCCTCCACCTTGGCCATCATTCGCCGGAGGTAGTCGGCGTCCTCCGCGTGCAGCGGTGCGAGGGTGAAGCCGCAGTTGCCACCAATCACGGTGGTGACTCCATGCACGTTGCTCGGCGACGCGTTGGCGTCCCAGAAGAGCTGCGCGTCGTAATGGGTGTGCGGGTCGACGAACCCTGGCGTCACCATCAGGCCGTCGGCATCGATCTCCCGCTGTGCAGCATCGCCGACGTCGCCTACCGCGACGATCATCCCGTCCTGTACTGCGACGTCGGCCTGCCTGGCCGGCGCGCCCGTACCGTCCACGAGCGTCGCGCCCTTCACCACTACGTCGAACATTGCAACCTCCGCACACTCGCACACTGACCTGACGGGTCGTCAGAGTAGAGGTCGGGACGATAGGAGACCGCGAACGCGTTCGGCGCCTTCAGGGTGCGGTGGTGCACCGCCACGGTCCATGAGCGCACCCAAAGCAATCAGCCGCCCTGTCCTGCGATGTTGCAGCGGCAGCAAGCAGGGAACCCCGCGTCAGGCACGTTGCCCGGGGTTGGGATTCAGCGCACGGGGTCGACACAGCATCTGTTGACCGCCGGTCGCAAGCAAGACACCCGACTCCGACCACACCGCGCCGACGCCGCTGACCAGGCCGTCGCAAGCCGACGGTGAGTGCGCGTCGGCCAGGAGGAACTCGCTCGATGGATCGAGTGCGTGGAACCGCGCCTGGACGTCGATGCTCGGTGCGTACCAGTCCGTGTTCTCCGGATGTCCACGCATGGCGGCCGGCCACAGCACCGTGTCGAGCACCAACAGCGATCGACCGGCATCAACGAACGGATCGTCGAAGGTTGTCCTCGGGAGAAACCGGTACCAAGCGTTCTCGTGGAACTGACCTGCCGGGCGGTTGTCCCAGTCGTCGATCCAGTCGCAGGGCCGGAACTCGAGGTTGTCCCAAAATGCGAACTGAGGTCCCGGGGAGAGGCCCGCGGCCGCCATCCGTTCTCCCGCGGTCGGACACGTTCGCGGCGCCGGAATATCCGGCATCAGCCACGCCGCGTGCTCAAGCCCGTCCACCTCGCCCACAACCCAGATCATCGCTTCGAGAATCGGCGCGCCGCGCTGGCTCATCGACACCGCAATCGATTCCACGCGCTTCGTTCGCCGCAACGTGCGCACGGACAACTCCACCGTGTCGAAATCCGCCACACCGAGGAAGTGACACGAAAAGGACGCTGGGCGTGCCAAGTCGCTGTGCGCGCCCGCCGCCCGCAACGCCAACACCGCAAGGAACCCTCCGTTCGGGCCCCATATTTCCCAGTCCCGAGAAATGCGACCAACAAAACGACCGTCGCCGCCTTCGACGGCGGTGTCCACATCAAGTGCTCCCATGACCATGGATCGTAGGAAAGAAACCGCGCGTCCGCCGGTGGATTTCGGCGTGGCGGTATCCTCCGCCGGATCTGACCGGAGGAGCACCAGGTGGCACGTGCGGATATCGAATGGGGAACCATCCCGAAACTGCTGCACCACGCGGCGGTAACCCGCGGCGAGGCTCCGGCGATCTACGACGGACCCACCGTGGTCTCCTGGGCCGAACTCGAACGAGTCGCCCGGCGGGGCGCGGCCGCATTGATCGCGCTCGGCGTTGAACCGGGCGATCGGGTCGCGATCTGGGCGCCGAACCTCTGGGAGTGGATCCCCGCCGCGCTCGGCATTCACCTCGCGGGGGGAGTTCTCGTTCCCCTCAACACCCGATACAAAGGGGTGGAGGCCGCCCACATCCTCGGGCGTAGCGGGGCGAAGGCCCTGATCACGATGGGTGAGTTCCTGGGTACGGACTACGCGACCATGTTGGCCGGCGCCGTTGATATCGCGGAGGAACTGCCGGAGTTGCAGGCGGTGGTCACCCTGCGGACCGACGGGCCAGGTGGCTGGGATGCGTTTCTCGCGTCGGGGACCCACGTGCCCGAGTCCACGGTGACCGCGCGCGCCGATGCCGTGTCGGCGGAGGACCTCTCCGACATCCTCTTCACCTCGGGTACCACCGGAAGCCCGAAGGGGGTCATGACGACCCACGGCGCCAACCTCCGCGCGTTCCAGGCGTGGAGCGAGGTCGTCGGTCTGCGCGCCGGAGACCGCTACCTCATCGTCAATCCGTTTTTCCACGCATTCGGCTACAAGGCCGGTTGGCTCAGCGCGCTCCTCACGGGCGCGACGATTCATCCGCAAGCCGTGTTCGACGTGGACCAAGTTCTCGAGCGCGTCAGCCGCGAGCAGATCACGATGCTGCCGGGTCCACCAACGCTGTTCCACACCATCCTGGATCACCCACGCCGTCGTGACTACGACCTATCGACCCTGCGTCTCGCGGTGACCGGCGCGGCCGCGATTCCCGTGGAACTCATTGTGCGCATGCGCGACGAACTCACTTTCGAGACCATCATCACGGGGTACGGCCTGACCGAAGCCTGTGGCATTGCCACGATGTGTCGCTTCGACGACAACCCGGAAACCATCGCCACCACCAGCGGGCGCGCGATTCCCGACGTTGAAGTCCTCGTCGTCGATTCTGACGGGATCCAACGACCGGCTGGTGAGCCAGGCGAGGTGGTGGTCCGCGGCTACAACGTGATGCTCGGATACTTCGACGATCCGGCGGAAACCGCGGCAACGATCGATCCCGACGGCTGGCTCCACACCGGCGACATCGGCGTGATGGACGTTCGCGGTTATCTCAAGATCACGGACCGCACAAAGGATATGTTCATCGTCGGTGGGTTCAACGCGTACCCGGCCGAAATCGAGAATCTCATGTTGCACAACGACGCGATCGCCCAGGTCGCGGTGATCGGGGTCCCCGACGAACGAATGGGCGAGGCCGGGATGGCCTTCGTCGTGTTGCGCCCCGGAGCGCAGACCTCGGCCGCGGACATCGCGGCATGGAGCCGCGAATACATGGCCAACTTCAAGGTGCCCCGCCGTGTGGAAATCGTGGATCAGCTTCCACTGAACGCCACCGGCAAGGTGCTCAAGTACGAGCTCCGAGCCCGTGCCGCAACCTTGTTGGCACCCTGAGTTCTCACCGTCAACAGACTGTGCCGTTGCACCGTGTGTGCAACTACCTCTACCGTGCCGCCCGATGACGAGTGCCCAGACCGTCGACGGTCGCTCCGCCCGAGCGCAACGCACGAGGGACTCTGTCGTGAGCGCAGTCCTCGAACTCGCCAATAGCGGACACGCTCGACCGACGGCTCGCGAGATCGCGGAACGGGCCGGGATCTCCGTACGGTCGGTGTACGTGCATTTTGAGGACCTGGACGACCTGTTTCGCGCCGCGGCCGACCGCCATTTTGAACGCATGGCTGCCTTGCTAGAGCCGGTCGACGCCACCCTCCACCTCCACGAGAAAACTGCGGCGGCCATTGATCAACGGATCGCGATCCATGAACAGTTCGGAGCCATCCGGCGTGCGGCCGTGCTCTGGGCTCCTCAATCCCCCGCGCTCGCCGAGGTCCTTCGGCTGGGCCGCGACGTTGCGCGCCACGACATCGAGCGACTCTTTGGAACAGGGCTCAGTGGCCGTGACGACCACGACATCGCGCTTGGCGCCGTGACCATGTTGATGAGTGCCGAAGCGTGGGACAGCCTGCGCGGCCAAGGACTCTCGGTGGACGCCGCTCGCGAGATTGTGCTCCACACCGCTCATCGCCTGCTCGACGACAAGTGATGGGCATCTGATGGAGGTTCTGCGTACGCCCGACGATCGGTTCGTCGACCTCCCCGATTACCCGTTTGCCCCCAACTACCGAGAGGTTCCCCAGGGTGACGGCCGCGGCAACCTGCGGATCCACTATCTCGATGAGGGACCCCACGACGCGGCCGAGACGGTTGTGCTGATGCACGGCGAGCCATCGTGGAGCTTCCTGTATCGGCACATGATTCCGACCCTCAGCGCGGCGGGCCATCGGGTGATTGCTCCCGACCTCGTGGGCTTCGGTCGATCGGATAAACCGACTCCCCGGACCGAGTACACCTATCAACGCCACGTCGACTGGATGCTGGCGTGGCTCACCGGCATGGAACTCAGCGGCATCACTCTGGTGTGCCAGGACTGGGGCGGCCTGATCGGTCTACGACTCGTCGCCGCAATGCCGGAACGTTTCCGAAGGGTCGTGGCCGCCAATACGTTTCTCCCGACTGGAGACCAATCGCCGGGCGATCCCTTCCTCGCATGGCAGAAGTTCTCGCAAGAAGTCGAGCCATTCCCCACGGGCCGAATCATCAACGGTGGCTGTGTGACCGACCTTTCCGAGGCGGTGATCGCCGGCTACGACGCACCCTTCCCAGACGAAACCTACAAAGAAGGTGCCCGGCAGTTTCCGCTGCTCGTGCCGACCTCGCCCAACGATCCCGCCGCCGCACCCAACCGAGCCGCATGGGAGGTGCTCGCCAGCTTCGACCGACCGTTCCTCACCGCGTTCTCTGACGGTGATGCCGTGACCGGCGGCGGCGAGGTTCCGATGCGCGCCAAGATCCCGGGCGCCGTCGGTCAACCTCACACCACCATCGTCGGAGGCGGTCACTTCCTCCAGGAGGACTGCGGACCCGAACTCGCGGCCGTGGTCAACGACTTCGTCGCGGCGACCCCGGTATGACCCGTCGCCCCTCAGTCGCGAGAGCTACCGAGTGTCAGCTCCAGTGTTCCATGGGGAAGCACACCGACATGGATGGCGCGGAGTGATCACGTGAACGCGCTCGCGCTCCGGTACCTGCCCGACGCGACACTTCGCAAGGTCCTTGCGTGGCTGATTCCGGTCGCGATCGTGACGTTCGCGGTCACGGTGTACCCCTATCCAGCACCGCTGGGCATCATCCTCAACGGCGCGCTCGTGGGGGGCCGGATCGCGCTCATCGCGCTGGGGATCGCTCTCGTCTACCGCTCGAACCGAGTCATCAACTTCGCGGCGGCCGACCTCGGCGTCGCGCCCGCGACCCTCACCGTGTTGCTCGTATTGGGGTTCAGCTGGAACTACTGGCTTGGCGCGTTCATCGGCCTCGCCGGTGCCATGGTGCTTGGCGCGCTCACCGAACTCCTCTTCATTCGTCGATTCCGCCAGGCCCCGCGCCTCATCCTCACCGTCGCGACGATCGGCATCTCCCAGGTCCTGCTCTACCTGGCATTCCAGATCCCGCAGTGGCTCGGCGGCGACACCCTCGCCGGACTCGGACAGCGTTTGGCCCCGCCCTTCGAGATCAGCTGGTCCTTCGGCGGAACAATCTTTAACGCCAACGACATCGTCACCTTGGTGACAGTTCCTTTGTGTCTCCTCGCCCTCACACTCTTCCTCACTCGGTCGCAGACCGGAACCGCCGTGCGGGCGGCGGCGGAGCGCTCCGATCGAGCCGCGATGTTGGGAATCCCTGTCGGTCGGATCCAGACCATCGTCTGGATCATCGCGGCCACACTCGCGTTTATCGCAATCTTCTTACGGGCAGGAACGGTTGGCCTTCCCATCGGCCAAGCCCTCGGCCCCGCATTCCTGGTCCAAGCCATCGGCGCAGCCGTGATCGGGAGTTTCGAACGATTCCCCACCATCGCCGTTGCGTCCATCGCGATCGGAATTCTCGACCAAGCCAACACCTTCCAATCCGGTAATCGCCCCGCCTTCAACGACGTTGCACTGTTCATCATCGTGTTGCTCGCATTGGTCTTCGCGAAACGAGCAATCACCACGCGCGCGGGCGACGTGAGTACGTGGCGGGCGGTCGGTGAGGTGCGCCGCATTCCACCGGAGCTGGCGCGCCTTCCCGAAGTGCGATATGCGATGTTGGCATTCGGCGCCGTCGTCATGGCATTCCTCGTTGTGCTTCCGACGCTCCTCACCGAGTCTCGCCTCAGCCTCGCCACCGTGATCGCGATCTTCTCAATCGTGGCGCTCTCACTCGTGGTGCTCACCGGCTGGGCCGGACAGGTGAGCCTGGGACAAGTGGCGTTCATGGCCATCGGTGGCGCAGTCGGTGGCGCACTGACCTCGAACGAGGGCTGGGACATCTCGCTCGCGATGCTGGTGGCCGGCCTGGTGGGCGCGGCTGTGGCCGTGGTGATCGGCTATCCCGCGATTCGACGGCGAGGCCTCACGCTCGCCGTCATCACGCTCGCGTTCGCGCTGGTCACGCAGACCTACATCCTGAACCGCGAGTTCTTTGGCGGTTGGCTCCCCGATTCGCGCATCGAGCGCCCTGACCTTTTCGGGGTCATCAACCTGCAGTCCGAAACCAGCTTCTACTACTTCTCAATCGTGGTCCTTGGGCTCACGATGTTGGCGGCACGAGGCATCCGCAACAGCCGTACCGGACGCGCACTCGTGGCGATCCGCGAGAACGAAAACGCAGCTCGCGCGTACGGGATCGATGCCGTGCGCACCACGGTCGTGGCATTTGCCATTTCCGGCTTCATGGCCGCCGTCGCCGGGGTGCTCTTCGTCCACCAACAGAACGGGCTCGGCAGCGCACCCTTCCATCCGACCGAAAGCCTCACTGCGTTCTCCACGGTGGTGATCGGTGGCATGGCTTCCATTCCTGGTGCGGTCTTGGGGGCCGTCTATATCCGCGGCGCGCAGTATTTTCTCCCTGGCAACTGGCAACTCATTGCCAGCGGCTTGGGCGTCTTGGTCGTGCTCTGGATCTTGCCGGGCGGACTGGGCGCGGCGCTCGTGCAAGTGCGAGACGCGTACCTCCGCTGGGTGGCCAAGCGCCGCGACATCGTGGTGCCCAGTCTGCTGGCCGACCGCCGAGTGGAAACCGAGGCAGCGGAAGCGATCGCGCTCCCCACGGCGGCGGACCAAGTCAGCCCCACCTATCGAGTTGCGGAGCCAACACCATGACCGCGCCAGCTCCCGCTCCCGCCCGCGGCCCAGTGGCCCGCCTCCGCCGTTGGATCAAGAATCTCGGCGGTGGTCAACCCCTGTATCCCGTAATGGTGTTGTTCGGTCTGACCGCAGTCGACCAGCTGGATAAGACCGCGTTCCGCGTGTTGCTCCCCGACATTGCCAAGGATCTCAACCTCACCATCGGCGACGCGATCACGCTGGTCGGCCTCGTGGGTGCCGCGGCCATCATCCTGTCGGTCCCGATCGGCTTCATTGCCGACCGTCGCCGGCGGGTACCGATCGCCATTGTCGGCGGCGTCGTGTGGGGTGCGTTCTCGCTCCTGACCGGCTTCTCAACCGCTACCTGGATGCTGTTCATCGCACGGGCCGGATCGCAGCTCGGCGAGAGTGCGAATGCACCGACCCATAACTCCCTCCTCGCCGACTACTACCCGTTCGAAGCCCGCAACGGCGTGTTCTCTCTCCAACGAGCCGCACTCGCGGTCGGCGCGGGAATCGGGCCCCTCGTGGCAGGTCCAGTGGCGGCCGAGTTCGGCTGGCGGGTCCCGTTCATCGTCTTCGCATTCCCCACCGCAATCATGGTGCTCCTCGCGCTTCGCCTCCGTGAGCCGATCCGGGGGCACTACGAGCGGGCGGCCATGGGCGCGTCCGAGGAGAGCATCGCAACCGAGGAAATTCCGCCCTCGTTCGCGGAGTCGTGGCGGATCGTGTGGAACGTGGGGACGCTGCGCCGCATCTTCTACGCGCTCCCCTTCCTGGCCACTGCCTTCATCGGTCTCGGCGAGATAGGCAACCTCTTCTACAAGGACATCTTCCACGTCGGCACCGCCAATCGAGGCTACATCGCGGCCGCCATCGCGCCTGCACAACTCCTCGCGCTGATGATCGGCGCGCCCATCGCCACTCGTCTCCTCGTCCGCGGCCCCGCGTTGATCCCCAAGTTCATTGCCGGGGTGAGCCTCGGGGTTGCCGTCGCCTGGGCCGGGTTCGCGCTGAGCCCAAACCTGGGCATCGCCATCGCACTGAACGCGATTCTTGTTGCCGGCGCGGTCCTCATCAGTCCCGTCATTTTTGTGGCGTTGTCACTGACGATCCCGCCGAAAGTCCGATCGTTCGGGTATGCGGCGGCCTCGCTCTTCATCCTTCCTGGCATCCTGATTTTCCTCATCGTGGGCGCACTCGCAGACTCCATCGGTCTGCGCGGCGCGGTGTTGATCAATGTGCCCATCTTCCTCATCGGCGCCTCCCTCATCGCCAGCTCCGGCCTCGAGATCGACCGCGATATTCGGCGCGTGTGGGGTGGAGCCGCGGCCCTCTCCGAGGTCCTCTACGAACGGCGGCAAGGCCGAGTCAAGATGCTCCTGTGTCGCGGTGTCAGCGTGAAATACGGGAACGTCCAGGTCCTCTTCGACGTCGATTTCGACATCGGCGAAGGCGAGATCGTGGCGCTGCTCGGCACGAACGGCGCCGGAAAGTCCACGCTGCTCAAGGCGATCGCCGGACTCGTGGAACCCTCCGATGGCTCCATCATCTTCGACGGTCAGGACATGACCTACACCCCGCCGAACGAGACGGCGGGCCGAGGCGTCACGATGGTCCCGGGCGGCCAGGGCGTGTTCCCGGCGTTAACCGTGCGGGAGAACCTGAACCTCGCGGGCTGGCTGCATCGCAAGGAGAAAGACCACGTCAAGGCCGCGACCGAACACGTCCTCGATCTCTTCCCGGTGCTACGCGACCGCCTCGACCAGGCGGCAGGCAACCTCTCCGGCGGCCAACAACAGATGCTCACCCTCGGCATGGCGTTCATCGAACGGCCGCGTCTCCTGATGATCGACGAGCTCTCACTCGGCCTCGCTCCCGCGGTCGTTGGCCAACTGCTCGGCATCGTGCGCGAACTGCGAGATGCCGGGACCACGATCATCCTCGTGGAACAGTCGGTGAACGTGGCGCTCACGGTCGCCGAGACCGCGTACTTCATGGAAAAGGGTGAGATCCGATTCCACGGCCCGACGGCCGAACTCTTGGAGCGGCCCGACGTACTCCGCTCCGTCTTCCTCGAAGGCGCCGCTTCAAAGAGCGGTGCAACCACCTCGGTCGCAGCCACCGCCGCCCGGCTCACACCGAACGGGAATCCAGATCGGCTGGAGGTCCGCGGGCTGAGTAAGCGGTATGGCGGGGTGGTGGCGCTCGACGACGTGTCTCTCACCATCAAGGCCGGGGAGATCGTCGGGTTTATCGGTCCCAACGGTGCAGGCAAGACGTCACTCTTCGATGCGATCTCCGGGTTCCTCCCGATCGACGGTGGTCGGGTGCTGATGGCCGCCAACGACGGCGATACCTACGACCTCACCGAGCGGCCGGCCCCGGTCCGGTCACGCCTTGGTCTTGGGCGATCGTTCCAGGATGGCCGGCTCTTTCCTGCTCTCACAGTTCGCGAGACCATCGCGGTTGCACTCGAATGCAGCGTCGCGGTGAAGGATCCCATTGCGGCGGCGCTCTACCTCCCTGCGGTCATCGACTCCGAAGCCGCGGTCTACGAACGCGTGGAAGAACTCATCGAGTTCATGGGGCTGCAAGCGTTCCGCGACAAGTTCACCCACGAACTGTCCACCGGAAGCCGGCGGATCGTCGACCTCGCGTGCATCCTCGCCCATCAACCAACCGTGTTGCTGCTCGACGAGCCGTCGAGTGGAATCGCCCAACGAGAGTCCGAGGCGCTGGGTCCGCTGATGCTCAAGATCCGTGACCAACTCGGCGCGAGCCTGCTCGTGATCGAACACGACCTTCCGTTGCTGTCCTCGGTAGCCGACCGCATGATCGCAATGGATCTCGGCTCCGTGATAGCTATGGGAACACCGCAGGAGGTGGTGCACGACCCCAAGGTCGTTGCCTCATACCTGGGAGATAATGAAGCCGCGATCGCTCGTTCGGGCGACCGGAACTAGGGGGAAACCATGGAACCGACTCAAGGCCGTGCCGGCGGCGCCAATCGACCAAGCGCGGCAAAGCGCTACGGACCGTTGGCCGCAATCGTGGCGATCGTGGCGGTGATCGCGATCATCTTCGCGGTCTCGAGCAGCGACGACACCAAGACAACGCCGAAGCCAACGACCGGTTCCGGAGCCACCACGAGCGGCAAAGCCCCTTGGGCCTTATTCGACAAGGCCGATACCAAGACCGACTGGGGCCCGAACTGCGACACCAAGCTTGGGAAAGTCAAGATTCCGTGGAACTATGCAGCGCCGTGCGCGAAACAGTTCAGCGGTGACAACGGCGGCGCCACCGCCGAGGGCGTCACGAAGGACTCGATCAAGATCGTCATCTATCAGGGCGATCCGGCCAAGAATCCCCTCCAGGCCGCTTCGGTCTCGAGCGCAGGCGCGGACGTGAGTCCGGCCAGCGCGCGCCTCACCTACGACGGCTATTTCAAGATGTTCTCGGAGTACTACAACACGTATGGCCGGAAGCTGGACATCGTCTATTTCCCGGGCACCGGCGGTCCGATGGATGAGGTCACCGCCCGTGCCGATGCGCGCGCGATCGCCGATTTGAAACCATTCGCGGTCCTCTCGGGCCCGAACCAAACCCCGGTCTGGGCCGAGGAGCTGACCGCCCGGAATGTGCTGTGCCTGGGCAACTGCTCGCTTGCCGTCCCCACCGCGACCGTCGAAGGAAACGCTCCGTACCTCATGGGAACCGGTCCCACTCCCGAACAAGCCGGCCTGATGACCGCCAAACTGGTCACCGGTCAACTCGCGGGGAAGAAGGCGGTCTACGGCGGCGACGCCGTCAAGGACAAGAAGCGCGTGTTTGCGGTCACGCATTACGACACCGTCGACGGCCAGCAGAAGGAAGCATTCGCCACCCTCAAGACCGCGCTCTCCGAAGGCGGGGTGAAGATTGCGGCCGACCTGCCCTTCCAACTCGACCTCGCCCGAGGCCAAGAGAACGCCCGAGTCATGATCGCCAAGCTCAAGGCGGCCAACGTCACCACGGTGATCTACACCGGCGACCCACTCACGCCGGCGAACCTCACCAAAGAGGCGACGGCACAGAACTACTTCCCCGAGTGGGTCATCGGATCGAATGTGCTCGTGGACATCGCGGTCTTTGGCCGCACCTACGACCAGGAGCAGTGGAAGCACGCCTTCGGGCTGGCACTGACACCGGCCCGCGTGAACCAGACCGCGAACCCGGGGTACAACCTCTACCGGTGGTTCAACGGCGTCACACCACCGGACAACACCTACGGCATCATCCTCGCCGACCTGGCCCAGGTCGTCGCCGGCATCCACGAAACCGGTCCCAACCTGACCCCCGAGACGTTCAAGGATGCCGTCTTCAATGCACCGATCGCCGGAGGAACTCCGCTCTCACCGCGCACCTCCCGAGGTCAACACGGTCTCTGGCCGGGCGTCGATTGGGGTGGCACCGACGACACTGGCCTGATCTGGTGGAACCCGGAAGCCCGGGGCGAGAACGAAATCGGTGTGGTCGGCGACGGCCTCTACGAGTACACCCAGATGGGCAAGCGGTGGCTGCTGTCCGAGATCCCGAGCACGGATCCCGGCCTGTTCGATCCGTCGAAATCGGTGTCGATCTTCACCACGGTTCCCAAGGATTACCAGCCGCCGAGCTACCCCTCGCCGGCCAACAAATAGCGCACCATCATCCTCCCGGCGCCGTACCTCGGCGCCGGGAGGCGATCCCGTTACCCTGCGCGATGTGGAACCCACCGCTCGCACCCCGCAATCCTCGCCCGGACCACTCCGGCGTTACCTGCCGTTCATCGCCGGCCTGGTGGCGATCGCGATCGTCGTTGTAGCCGTCAACCTCACCGGCGACGACACCACTTCCGAACCGTCCACGCCCACCCGCGGCCCCGCAGCTGGCTCGCGCCGCGGACCGGTCACTTTGGATGACGCCAACCGGGGATCCATGAAGTGGGGACCGAACTGCGACACGGCACGGGGGACCGTGGCCGTGCCGCTCACCTTCGCACCACCGTGCGTGGAGCCGTTCACCGGAACCAACGGCGGCGCAACGTCGCCGGGTCTGACCGCGGAGACCATCCGGGTCGCGTTGTACCAAGCCCAGCCCGACATCCTGCAGAACGTTGCTCTACAACGGAGTGGGTCCGACGAGTCGCTGGCGAACGAAGCCACCACCGTTGCGCAGTACATCGACTTCTTCGAGGCGCATTACGAGACCTACGGCCGCAAGGTGGAACTCATCGTCGTCAAGGCCAGCGGCGCGCCCGATGACGACGCGGCGGGCCGCGCCGATGCCATCAAGGTCGCAAGTGAGATCAAGGCGTTCGCATCGTTCGGCGGGCCCGGCCAGACCGAGTCCTACGCCCAGGAACTCGCCGCACGCCATGTGCTCTGCCTCGGAGACTGCATGCTGGCATCGTCCCAATCGTTCGTGGACCAGCGCGCCCCGTATGTGTGGCTCACGCTGCCGGCAGTGGACCAGTCGGCGGTGCACTGGTCGAACTTCATCGCTCGCCAGCTCAACGGCCGTCCCGCGAAGTTCGCGGGTGATGCCGCGATGGTGGCCCGGCGGCGGGTGTTCGGCCTCGTGCGGTTTGACGAGTCGTTCGCGGGATTCCAGAAGGCCGGCAAAGAGTTCGTCAAGCTCCTCCAGCATGACGGTGTGAACCTGGCCGCCGAGGTCCCCTACGAGCTCGACCTCGCCAAGACCCAAGAGAACGCCCGGAACACGATCGCGAAACTCAAAGCCGCGAACGTCACCACGGTGATGTTCGCGGGCGATCCGCTCACGCCGTCCTCGCTCACCACCGAAGCCACCGCCCAGAACTACTTTCCCGAGTGGGTCATCCTGGGTGCGGCCTACAGCGACACCTCGCTGTTCGGTCGCACGTATGACCCGAAGCAGTGGAAGCACGCGTTCGGAGTTTCGTCTCTGTACGTGCCCACTCCGCAACCGCTCGACCAGTACTCGGAGATCATTCGCTGGCAGTCGGGCAACCCTCCGGCAGCCAAGACCTACAAGCTGCTCGTGCAAGCCCCACTCATCTTCTACACCGCACTCCACCTGGCGGGCCCGAACCTGACCCCGGAGACATTTCGCGACGCGCTCTTCCGATTCCCCTCTGCGGCCACCCAACCGAGTCAGATCCATCTCTCATGGGGCGACCACGGGATCTGGCCGACCACCGACTATTTCGGTGCGGACGACGCAACAGTGATCTGGTGGAATCCGGAGGCGTCGGGAATCGACGAAGTGGGCAACCAGGGAATCGGCATGTGGGAGTTCGCGGAGGCCGGGAAGCGCTATCTGCCCACGGAGTGGCCGAACACGCCGCCGAAGTTGTTCGATGCCGAGACCTCGGTCACTGCCTTCGCCACGTTCCCGAAGGGTCAAGGTCCACCGAGCTACCCCTCACCCGCGCCCTGACCCGTTCGCGCTTCCGACGCCCGAGCGCGTAACACGGCGACCCATTCTTTGCGCTCCGTGTCGTAACGGCGGATGACCCGCGCCGGGTTGCCGACCGCGACCGAATAGCTCGGAAGTTCCCCGGTCACCACCGAACCGGCTCCCACGGCCACGTGCTCACCAATGTGCGCGCCCGGCAACACGATTGATCCATGACCGAGCCACGAGCCCGCGCCCACCGCCACCGGTTTCGGCGGCGCGAACTGTTCGCCGATGGTCAACTCGATGTCCTCATAGCCATGGTTCGCGTCGGTGATATAGACGTTGTGGCCGGTAAACACACCGTCGCCGATGACAATCGATTGGTGTCCAACCACACCACTCCCCCGTCCGATCAACACGCGATTCCCGATGGTCACAACAGGATCGTGATCCGGAACGTGCCCCGGCATCACGCCGGCCGCCAAGGAGCAATACGGTCCCACGATCACGTCGTCGCCGATGCGGATATACGGCTCTCCGTACAGCGCCACCGTGGGGAACAGGATCCCGCTCCTCGCGCCAAAGGCTCCGAAGCTCCTCCCCCGTCGACTGTCCGGCCCGATCGCGGCACGCATGGCATACCAGCGGAACGCAGCATCAAACAGTTCACTTCGTCCGCGCACCGAGGCAATGTAGCCACCGGCGCGGATCTCCTACCATCCGAAGATGCACATCGGATTGCTGTTCGACTTCCCCCAGGGTGATGGTGGCCATGGGCTGGAGTCGGCGCTGCGGCTCGGTCTCACGGCTAGTGGCGTCCATCTCGACGATGTGGTGATCACTCGACGGGAGACCATCGGACATCCGACGGGCCGAGTCTCCGACGTCGTCGTCGGTTTCGACGAGCTCGTCGCCGAGGGCGTCGACATCATCATTGGACCATCGATCTCCGACAACTGCCTCGCGCCTCGGGATGCCGCGGATCGAGCGAAGGTTCCCACGATCAACTACTCAGGCGGTGAACGCACGCGGTCGGAGTGGATGTTCCACTACCAAGTCGGTTCGCTCGAAGAGGAGCCGCCCCTGCTCGTCGCCCGCATGAGCGAACAGGCGATGACGCGGTGTGTGGTGATCCACGACGCATCGATCGTCGGCGATCGGTACCGGGAAGTCTTCGGCTGGTCGACGACCGACGCCGGTATCGACATCGCGCACAGCGCCGCCATCGATCCGTTGGCCACCGACCTGGACACACTCATCACCGAACTGCGCGGCTACTCGCCCGATGTTGTGGTGTATCTGGGCCTCGGGGCGTCATCGCACGCGGTAGCCACCGCCATCATCGACGCGGGCTGGGACGTTCCCGTGCTCGCGAACTCGGCACTGATGTTCGGCTATATCCGCCCCGATTGGCACGAAGCCTGGGCGCGCTGGGAGTACATCGACACCATCGCTGATGACAACACCACGCGCCAGGCCTTGGCCGCGCTCGATCGTCGGACGGCCGCGAGCCCCGTCGGGTGTTGCGCGTACGACATCGGCCGACTCGTGGGTGCCGCCGCGCATCGTGCCGATCGCGTTGATCGCGACGGGCTCCGCGAGGGCCTCGAACGCGTCAAGCAACTCTTATCGGCGTCGGGATACAACGGCACCACGATGGGCTTCGGCGTCCAGGACCGTGGCGCGCTCAAAGGACACTTCCTCGTGCTGCGCGCCTGGCGCGACGGTCGCAGCGTGCAAGTCCCCCGCGAGATCTGACTCACCCGCCGTTCGCGTGCCTAGATTGCTTCGGACGCGGGAACGGCAATGGCCTCTGCCGTCGCTGCGGGATCGCCATCGACCGCGCGCTTGAGGCTCGCTTCGAGAGCGGCCATGAGATCCAGAACCTTGGCGGGGGCGTCGGGTTGAGCGGGGGCCACGATCTCTTCGCCTGCGGCCTTTTTGTCGATAAGCGAGAGCAGCTGTTCGCGGTACTCGTCGTGATACTTGGTGGCATCGAAATCACCCGAGAGCGCTTCGACGAGTTGCCGCGCCATCAGTACCTCGCGATCGTTGAACTCGACATCGCCAGACTCCGGCAGCCCAAGCGTGGAACGATCCACGATCTCATCGGCGTATCGCATCGTCTCGACACACAACATTCCATCGATCGGTCGGATCGCCACCAGGCGCTCCTTGGCACGGATCACCACCCGCCCGACCGCCACCTTTCCGAGCTCGGTCATCGCGTCCACGAGCAGCTGATAGGGCTTGGCCGCCTTCTCGTCCACCATCACGTAGTACGGCGTGTCGAAGTAGATCGGATCGATGTCGGCCAGATCGACGAAGTCCTCGATATCGATCGTGTGACTCGCTTTCGGAGCCAGAGCCTCGAGCTCATCCTTCTCGACGATCACGTACCGCCCCTTCTCGATCTCGTAGCCCTTCACGATTCGATCGGACGTGATTTCGTCGCCAGTCTGCTCCGACACCCGGCGGTACCGGACCCGAGAGGCAGTTCCGGCTTCGAGTTGGTTGAAGGAGACATCGCGCGACTTCGTAGCCGGCGTGAGTTTCACGGGCACAGTCACAAGTCCAAAGCTGATAGTTCCTGTCCACACCGCGGTGGGCACGAGACGACCTCCGGTCCGGGGATGACCCACTAGGTTCGCACAATGGCCGACGTCGCCGTGCAGATCGGGGCGCGAACTCTGCACCTGTCCAATCTTGACAAGGTGCTGTACCCCGAGACGGGCCTCACCAAAGCAGGCGTCGTCGACTACTACGCCCGTATTGCACCGGTGATCGGCCCCCATCTCACCGGCCGTCCGCTCACGCTCGTGCGGTATCCCGATGGCGTGAACGGTAAGTCGTTCTTCGAGAAACGTCGGCCACCGTCCGCACCCGACTGGGTCCAAGTGGGCGGCGAACTCGGGTCCGTACTTTGTGACGAGCCAGCCACGCTGGTGTGGCTAGCAAACCTGGCGGCGCTCGAACTGCATACCCATCAGCACACCGTCGACGCCCCCGACCTGCCAACCGCGGTGGTGCTCGACCTTGATCCGGGTGCGCCGGCTACCGCAATCGACTGTGCACGGGTCGCGCTCGATCTCCGGGCGGTACTGGATCGCTTGGGTCTCCTCTGCGTGGTGAAGACCTCGGGCTCGAAGGGCCTTCACCTTTCGGTCCCAATCGCCAGCGGGACGGCCGACGCCGGCGCTACAAAAGCGTTCGCGCTCGCGCTCGGCCGGATCCTCGCAGGCGCGGCACCCAATCGGGTCACGATCGCGATGGCCAAGGAGCAGCGTCAGGGCAAGGTGTTCATCGACTGGAGCCAGAACGACCGGCACAAGACCACGGTGGCCGCGTATTCGTTGCGGGCCCGATCTCGCCCCACAGTGTCCACTCCGGTGACGTGGGATGAGATCGCTACCGCGGCCGACGTGGGAGATGCAGATCTCCTCACGTTCGAAACCGACGCGGTCCTCGACCGAGTTTCGAGCTTGGGGGATCTCTACGCCGCGAACCTCCACAGCCGCCAGCTCCTTCCGAACCTTGCGTAGTCTCGGCCCCATGGATCTCGTTGGGAGAGTCGCCATCGTGACCGGGGCGAGTCGGGGTGTGGGCGCGGCAACCGCAATCGCGCTCGGCGCCGAAGGGGTCACCGTGGTATGCGCGGCACGGGCAACCGATGCCGCACCGGTGCTGATTCCCGGCACGCTTGATGCCACCGTCCGCACGATTGCCGCGGCCGGCGGCAACGCCATCGCGTGTCCAACGAACCTCGGGGTGGATCGCGAGACCGAAGCCATGGTCGATCGCACCATCGACCGCTTCGGGCGGGTCGACATCCTCGTCAACAACGCCGCGATCACGTTCCCCGGCGATATCGAACTCCCGATGAAGCGGTTCGATCTAATCTTCGCAGTTGATGTGCGCGCCCCCGTCATCGCCGCGAAACGTTGTGTGCCGGGGATGATCGAACGGGGCGTGGGGTCGATCCTCAACGTGTCCTCCGCCGCCGCGCTGAACTACTACCCCGGCCAGATGGCGTACGGAATGGCCAAGGCGGCGCTCGAACATTTTACGCTCTCGCTCTCAGCACAACTCTCGCCGCATGGAGTAGCGGTGAACACGTTCCGCATCGACGTCCCCGTGGCCTCCGAGGGGTTTCTCGCCGCAATGCCCGACCTCGATCATTCCGACTGGGAACCGCCTGAGGTCGCGGCAGAGGGAATCCTGTGGATGCTGACCCAGCCCGCTTCCTACACGGGCCAGAACGTGGGCATGGCCCGCCTGCGCAGTGATCACGGCATCATGGAGACCCGGGCGCGGGTACCCCATGTGCAAGCCAGCACCATGGTGACCCAATCGCCGATCGCATACCCCTGATCGACATCAAGGCCGCGAATACCTACACCGCTCGGTCGGGTACGGTCCCTCGGTCATGACCGGAGTGGCCATCACCGCACGCGCGGTCTCCTTCGAATATCGAGCCGGACCGCGCCGCGTCGATGTTCTGCGCGACATCGACTTCGACATCGCGGCCGGCGAACACATTGCCGTCACCGGATCGTCCGGCGCGGGGAAGACCACACTGCTGGCGCTCCTCGGCGGGCTAGAACAGGTGCAAACCGGCAGCCTCATAGTCGGTGATCAGGACCTCTCACCACTGCGCGGCGATGGCCTCGCCGAGTACCGCCAGCAGACGGTCGGGTTCGTCTTCCAACACTTCGGACTCCTCGGCAATCTCACCGCCCTCGAGAATGTGGAACTCGCGATGACCATCGCGGCGCAGGACCGCAAGCTGCGAAGGTCTCGTGCGGTCGAACTGCTCGAGGCAGTCGGCGTTGGACACCGCGCCGATCATCGGCCGGCCCACCTGAGCGGTGGCGAGTCGCAGCGAGTAGCGGTTGCCCGGGCGCTGGCGAATGATCCTGCACTGGTGCTCGCCGATGAGCCCACGGGCAATCTCGACGGTGACACCGCGACCACCGTCTTGGATCTACTCGACGCGATCGCTCGGGACCGCCGGTGCACCATGATCACGGTCACGCATGACCCGGCAGTTGCCCGGCGGGCGGCCCGGCAGTTCCATCTCATTGACGGCACGATCGATCACGCATGACCTTCGGATACCGTCGATGAGTTGGGCCGATGCGTTCGTCGCCGCCGGACGCTCCCTGGCTCGTCGGTCGGGTCGGGCGGCGCTCACGATCCTGGCCGTCGCGCTCGCCGCCGCGTTGCTCAGTGCGCTCTTGATCATCTCGAGTGCCGCCCAGACCCGCGTCCTGAGCCAGCTTTCGAAGGGTGGGCCACTCGCCGGCATACAGGTTGCCGCCGCGGCACCCGGTCCTGACGCGCTCGATACCGACAATCCGAAACCCGGACGCGCCCGGGTGATCGACACCACGACGATCCAGCGAATCAAGGCCCTGAGGAAGGTGCGCTCGGTGCTCCCGCTCGAGACGAATCCCATCCTCGCCGTGCCCGAGGATCGAGGCGTCGAGCCCTTTCGCAACACCATCGCCGGGCTCGATCTGCGCCGAGTTTCTTCCCTACCGATCAGCGTGGTGGTGGGGAGGACTCCGACTCCGAGGTCGATGACCGAGATCGCGGTCACTGAGGGGTACCTCCAGCGCCTCGGGCTGGAGCGAAAGACCGCGATTCAGGCGATCGGGACCCAGGTTGAACTCGGTGCGCCTCGCGTGTTTCAGTCAGCTCCGCGTCGCGTCGAGGTTCGCGGCCGCTGGGTCAAAGCGCAGATCGTGGGTGTGGTAGCCCAACAAGTCTTCGATTCCCAGTTCCTCGGCTCCCGCGAGATGGTGCGAGACGCGCGAGCGTGGTCGAGTCAGTCTGCCGACAATTCAGAGTTCGGCCTTCCCGCACCGCGCTACGCAGGTCTGTTCGTGATCGCCGACGGACTCGACTCGGTGGGAGCGGTCCGGGCGCGCATTACGGCGTTGGGCTATTCCACCAGCGCTCCGGAAAATATCGTGGAGACAGTGCGCCGGTACCTCCGAGTCGTGGAGATCGTGCTCGCCGGTATAGGGCTGATTGCCCTGGCCATCGCGGCACTCGGCATCACCAACGCGCTCCTCGCCGCGATTCGGGAACGCCGCCGAGAGATCGGCGTCCTCAAGGCAATTGGCGCGAAGGATCGCGACGTGCGCCGGTTGTTCCTCATCGAAGCGGCCGCAACCGGACTGGTCGGAGGCCTGCTCGGCACCCTCGCGGGTTATGGCATATCCCGCATTCTCGGTGCAGTCGTGAATAGCTATCTCGTCGAGCAGGGCCTCCCGGGTGTCGGCATCGGGCTGCCGTGGCTCGTGCTGCTCGGCGGCGTCTTCGGCTCCGCCGCCCTTGCCACCGTGGCGGGGTTGATCCCCGCGCAACGAGCGGCCCGACTCCCGGCCCGCGACGCTATGGGAGACGCATGACCCGTTGCCGAGTTCTCGCGATCGGACTGGCGATCATGCTGGCGCCGGCGGCATGCAGCAGCGGTGCACCACCAACGGTCGCGGCGGCCCCCTCGGGCGCTCGCGACGTCTACGTGGCCCTCGGAAACGGTGAAACGGCCGGCAATGGCGTCAAGGACAGGATCCGGGATGCATGGCCACAGATCGTCTACCGGGATCAACTCTCCCAGGCGTCGATCTTCGCCAACTTCGGGGCACAGGACATGACCGTCGCCGACGCGTTGACCGACCAACTCCTCCCTGCGCTGGCCCTCAAGCCAACGGTGGCGACGGTGCACCTCACCGACGACCAGTTCCTCCGCACACCTGTTGACGAGTTTGAACGAAATCTCACAACACTGGTGCGGCGGTTGCGGCGCGACGGACGCACCGCGGTCGTCCTCGGCACGATCCTGCCCCAGGACCGCGAACCCGGCGTGCTGGCTTGCACCCCGAACCCTCCTCCCAACGGACCGCGCTGTCGGATCGGTAGCGTTGATAATCCTGCCGATGGCAACGCTCGGATCGAACTCTTCAATTCCGCGATTCGGCGTGTGGCATCGGTCACCGGTGCACGGCTGGCCGATGTCCACGCCGCCTTCCTCGCGGCCCGGGCAGCCGGCGGCGAGGACGCGCTGTGGGCCGGCAACGATTTCTCGCCCAACGCGGCCGGCCACCAACTCCTCGCCCGTGAGTTCGGTGCAGGAGTGCGGGATGCGCTGAAATCGCGCTGATGCCCCCGCGCGATTCGCAACGAAGCCGCGTGTACCGCGCCGAGACACCCCTGGGCGGTCGGCGTCTCCCGACGCTGCCCGACTGCGCGTCGTACCTCGATGATGTCGTCGGATCGCTCTGGTGGAACGCTCGGTTCCCTCACCTCGACTTGTTTCGAGCCCCACGGCTCCGGCCGGGCAACGGCGCACGCCAGGCGTTCTACCGGGAAGAAGCCGACGGCCCCACGATCACGCTCCCCCGGCGCTATCGGACCGCCGCGGTCGTGCTGCACGAGCTTGCGCATTGGGCCCTGGGTCAGGAACTCGACCTTCCGAACCACGGCCGGACGTTCACGCGGCTCCTGCTCGATGCGACCGCGGAGTTCATGGGCCCGGCCAAACGCGATCTCCTGGCCGCGGGATACACCGAGCACCGGGTGCGCATCGGACCACCACCGCGGATCGGTCTCGACGGACGCTACGACTACAGCTGGGACGAACGTCTCCGTGTCAGCCGCGGCAAGGAACTCACCGTCGGCTGGGGTGATCGCGAGTACACCACGGGCACTCTGATCTCCCGGGCGCACCGGACCGTGACGTTGCTTCGGGACCAGGTGGAGCATCGCATTCCGGAACGTGAGATCTGGCGCGTCAGCACCCTCGACGCTCCGATCGACCCGGCGATCCCTGTCTGACCCCGCTGGACGTAGCGCCCACTCGCTGAGGTCAGTTCAGGCGCTCGACGATCATCGCCATGCCCTGGCCGCCGCCGACGCACATCGTCTCGAGCCCCACCGTCTTGTTGGCATCTTCGAGACCATTCAGCAGCGTCCCCATGATGCGCGCCCCGGTCATGCCGAACGGGTGGCCGAGCGCGATTGCGCCACCATTCACGTTCAGCTTGTCCATGCTGATGCCGAGTGCCTTCGCCGAGGGGATTACCTGGGCGGCGAATGCCTCGTTGATCTCCACCAGGTCGACATCGTCCATCGTCATACCCGCACGAGCCAGCGCCTGACGGCTCGCCTCGATCGGGCCGAGACCCATGATTTCGGGATCGAGCCCGGTCACGCCGGAGGACACGATGCGAGCGATCGGCGTGATGCCGAGCTCACGAGCGCGAGTGTCACTCATCACCACCACCGCCGCCGCGCCATCGTTCAGCGGACACGCATTGCCTGCGGTGAGGCGACCCGTCGGGCGGAACGCGGGCGCCAACGATCCAAGCTTCTCGCGTGTCGTGCTGGGACGGGGACAATCATCGGCGCCGATCAGCGCGCCGGCCGCCGTGGTGTACGGGGTGATCTCACGCTCGAAGAATCCCCGCTCGATCGCAGCACCCGCTCGCTGCTGCGATGCGAACGCGTAGTCGTCCATCTCTTCGCGTGACACGTTCTCGACCTCGGCAACATTCTCCGCCGTCTCACCCATCGCCAGGTAAACGTCTGGGAGCCCAACCGCGGGCGTCCAGGCTCCAAGGTCTCCCGCCATGCGAGCGGTGGAGCGAACTGCAGCATCGTCGAACTTGTGATTCTGAGTGTTCGGGGTGTGGTCCGAGCTACCGCCGACCATGAACCGACTCACAGCCTCCACACCGGCGGCGATGAACACATCACCCTCGCCGGCCTTGATCGCGTGTGAGGCCATACGAATGGTTTGGAGCGACGACGAGCAGTATCGGGTAATCGTGCACCCCGGAACCGTGGGCATTCCTGCGAGAACTGCCACGACCCGGCCCATATTGAAGCCTTGTTCCCCGCCGGGGAGGCCACAGCCGAGCATGAGGTCCGAGACTTCATTGCGATCGAGTTCGGGAACCTTTTTCAGGGCGGCGTCGACGATGAAGGCGGCCATGTCATCCGCGCGCTCGTCGACAAAGGATCCCTTGAACGCCCGGCCGATGGGCGTTCGGGCGACGGCGACAATGACTGCTTCGGGCATGACAGCTCCTGAGGATGTTCGCGGGTCTTGGCGAGATTAGGTGGTGGAGTCGAGTCGACGCAGTTCGTCCCGGTAGCGGGCGCCGTTGTGGACGTACTGACGAGCCCCGATGCGGATCATCATCTCCGGCTCCACGGAGTCGAGCCGAAGCTTCGCCGGCACCCCCAGCGCCATCGCCCGACTCGGCACATGCATGTCGTTGGGCACCAGGGCGGAGGCACCCACGAGCGCCTCGTCGTCCACAACGGCGCGATGCAAGACGACGGCGCCCGAACCGACCAACGCGCCATTCCCGATGGTGCAGCACTCCAGGTGGGCGAGATGACCGATGACGCAGTCATCGCCGATCACCGTGGGGTGCAGCGGTGTGGAATGGAGCACCGTGCCGTCCTGGATGCTCGTACGCGCTCCCACGATGATGCGGCCGTAGTCGCCCCGCAGCACGGCGCGCGGCCACACCGTCGACTCGGCACCCACGGTGACATCACCGATGACCGTGGCATCGGGATGGATGTAGGCGGTGGGATCGATCTGAGGAATGAGGTCGCCGAGCGCGTAGATGGCCATCACCGGAGCGTACGTGAGCTGCTCCACTACCGTTCCCCCATGCTCGACGCCGACCAGCTCGCCGGCCACCTCGACGCGATCGCCCGCGACGGCTTCACCATCGTGGAGAACGCGATTTCTCCTTCCCTGCTCGATGCGCTCGCCGAGGATCTGATTCGGCTGGAGACATTCTTCGACGTCTCGCCGTCCTCGAATATCTTCGAAGGCGCGCACACGCTGCGGATTTACAACCTTCTGGCCCTCAGCCCGGTTTGGCAGCAGGTTCCGGTCCACGAACACGTGCTCCCGATCGTCGAAGGGGTGCTGGACCGCGGGTGTTTGATTTCGTCGTTGTCATCAATCCGCATTCAGCCCGGTGAGACCGCACAACCGATCCATGCCGATGATCAGCTCATGCCCCTCGACAAACCCCATGCACCCACCGTCTGCAACTCGATGTGGGCATTGACCGACTTCACCAACGACAATGGCGCGACCCGCATCATTTCCGGCACCCATCTCGCCGATCACTCCCCGAACTACGGACAGGACTACGAGTCGCTTCCGGCGGAGATGCCACGGGGGAGCGTCCTCATCTGGCACGGCTCGCTTTGGCATGGCGGTGGTCCCAACTCCACCGACACGGATCGCATCGGGATCGCGATGAACTATTGCGCGGGGTGGGTGCGCCAACAGGAGAACCAACAGCTCGGTATCCCCGTCGACACCGCCCGTACGTTCTCTCCCCGCCTGCGTGAACTCGTGGGCTACAGCGTCTACAACATGCTGATTGGCCACATCAACAAGCGCAGCCCCTTGGAGCTGCTCGACTCCACTCCCGGCACCGCGCCCATGGTTTGGGACGCCGGATGAATCACAGATTCGAGCACTGATGCACGACGGATCGAAGAAGGCGATCCTCGCGGCCCTCCTCGCGAACCTGGGCATTGCCGTCGCGAAGTTTGCCGCCGCGATCACGACCGGATCCGCATCGATGCTCGCAGAAGCCATCCACTCTACGGCCGACAGTGGCAACCAAGGCCTGTTGTTTCTCGGTGGGAGGCGATCGCTCCGCGAGGCCAACGAAGAGCACCAGTTCGGTTACGGCGCCGAGCGGTACTTCTGGGCTTTCGTGGTGGCAATGGTCCTATTCACGCTGGGAGCGTTGTTCTCACTGTATGAGGGGGTAGAGAAGCTCCTGACCCCGCACCCGGTGGAAAGTCCTACGGTTGCGTTCGTGGTGCTCGGCGTCGCCGTCGCGCTTGAGACCTGGTCGTTACGCACCGCCGTCCGCGCGGCTTCGGCACACCGCACCGGCAGCTGGCGCGAGTTCATTCGTCACACCAAGAACCCCGAGTTGCCCGTGGTTCTCCTCGAGGACATCGGCGCACTCGCCGGCCTCGTACTCGCGCTGATCGGACTCGGGCTCACCGTTGCCACCGACGAACCGCGATTCGACGCGATCGGATCCCTCGCCATCGGCGTACTCCTCGCAGCAATCGCAATCGTGCTTGCGGTCCAGATGAAGAGCCTGCTCATCGGCGAAGGCGCAGCTCCGTCCGTGCAGGATCTGATCCGGTCGACGATCGCCGAGTCTCCCGACGTTCGCAGTGTGATTCATCTCCGCACGCGCCACCTCGGGCCGGAGGAGTTGCTCGTTGCCGCCAAGATCGACGTTTCGGCCGATACCGTGCCCGAGCTGGCGCGTGCGATCGATGCGGTGGAAGTTCGGGTACGCACTGCGGTCCCCGAGGCCACCCTCATCTACCTCGAACCCGATCTCGACCGCTCCAAGCCTGAGTGGGCAAGCGGATAGGCGGAGCAGGCGATCGAATTCTGAGACGCCAAGGACCCGCCCACACGGTGCGGCTACTCCGGGGCGAAGTCGACGAGGGCCACAGTGTCGGAACGCCGATCGAGAACGATCCGAACCCGACGATCAAGACGGAGCTCGCTCGGGGCCAAGTCCACGAGGTTGCCAACCACCCGCGGCCCTTCGTCGAGTTCGACGACCAGCACCGCGTATGGGAGATGCTCGGCAAACGCCGGGTCGGTCGCACGGTGGGTCACGGTCCAGGTGAACACCCTGCCGCGGCCGGAGCTGGGTTGCCAGGACCAGTCGGCGGAGCCGCAGGCGCCACACAGAATCCGCGGCGGGTGTCGCCACGTGTCGCAGGCGTCACAGCGCTGGAGATGCAACGCACCGGTCGTTGCCGCGCGTTCGTAGAACTCCGCGCCGAGTCCGGACGTCCCCGGAACGATCCGGTCTGCCGGTGGTGGGCTCATCGGTCTACCCCGAGGATCGCCATGCTGCCGTCGCCGAAGTCGCCCCAGCCGGTCACGAGACCGAGTTCGGCGCCGGCGACCTGCAAGCTCGCGTCGCCCCGAACCTGGCGCACCGCCTCCACCACATGGTTCATGCCCCACATATGACCTTGGGAGAGCAACCCGCCGTGCGTGTTGGTGGGCAGTGCGCCGTCGATCGCGAGCCGTCCGTCGCGGACGAACGCACCGGACTCTCCCCGTTCACAGAACCCCAACGCTTCAAGCTGGAGCAACACCACGTACGTGAAGCAGTCGTAGATCTCGGCGAAGTCGATGTCCTTCGGCCCCACACCGGCCATCGCGAAGGCCCGCGGCGCGGCGTCGGACAAACCTATGTGAAACAGGTCGGGACGGTTCGCGATGTCATCGGCCGGCGACGGGTGCCCTTCACCGACACCGAGAATCACCGCCGGCGGGTGCGCCAGATCCCGAGCTCGTTCCGTAGACGTGACGATCACCGCGGCCGCGCAATCGGTTTCAACGCAACAATCGAACAGTCGGAATGGCTCGCTCACCCATGGGCTCTCGAGGTACTGGTCCATCGTGAGCTCGCGGCCCCGCATGAGTGCCTTCGGATGGTGATGGGCGTGTTTTCGAAATGTCAGCGCGACCTCACCGGTGTCGGTGGCCAAGGTCCCGTACAGCTGTTGATGGCGGGTGGCGATCCAACCGTAGAACTGGGCCGCGGAACGAGCGCCGTAGGGCAGATAGAAGTCGACGAGCACATCCGCGACCGCGTTGGCATCCAACCCGCGTCGGGGCACGCGCTGACCGGGCCGCTGACGGAAGGCCGAATAGCCATTCCAGCCGACGACCACCAGCACTGCATTCGCCACACCGGCCGCGACGGCAATAGCCGCGTTCTGCACAGCCGCGACCGACGATGCGCCGCCCATGTGAACAGTCGCGGAGTACCCGACCGACGGGATCCCGAGATTCGCGGCAAGTTCCTCCACCGTGGTGTAGCCGGGTGGTGGCAACAGGCCCTCGATATCTGCAGTGGTGAGCCCCGCGTCGGCGATGGCAGCCTGCGCAACCCGCAACATCATCTCGACCGGCAACTCGTCGGAACCGCGGAGGTATTCCGTTTCGGCCACGCCCACGATCGCGGCGGCGCCCGACAATCCGCTCACGCGCCCGCACCCGCGAACGCATCGACCACGCGGGCGCGCCAATCGAACAGGTCTCTGCCTCGTGAGGCATCGGTCCGGCCCATCCGCACGACGACGAGGTCATTGGCCGGAGAAATCATGATTGATTGACCTTCGTAGCCGTTCGCCCAGAAGGTGCCGTGGGCATCGGTCGTGACCCACCAGTGCCACCCGTAGCCGCGACCGTCGTCCGGATCAAACGACCGCAACTGCCGGCCGGTATCGACCCAGCCCTCGGGCAGGACCCGCTTTCCGTCCCATACGCCATCGCGCAGGTAGAGATAGCCGAATCGGGCAAGGTCCTCGGCGGTCGCATGGACATAGGACGACGCCACCCAGAGGCCAGTGGCGTCCATCGTGGGTACTGCGGTCGTCATCCCGATCGGCTCGAACAATCGCTGCCGGAGGAACTCGACGTAGGGCGCGCCCCGTCCGATGACGTCGGCAACAATTCCCGAGATCACGTTCGTCGTCCCACTCGAATAGTTGAAAATGGTGTCGGGTGCCGCCGCCGCGTGACGGTCTCGAGCGAACGCCCCCACATCGGCAGTGCCCTCCCCGAAGAGCATGTCGATAACTTGTGATCCGCCGGCATCGACGTAGTCCTCATTCCAGGCAAGACCGTCGCGCATTGCAAGCAAGTCAGGAAGAGTGATCGCAGCCCGTTCGTCGCTCCGCCACTCTGGGACGAGTCCCGCTTCGCTGAGACGCAAGCGCCCGTCTCCCACGAGTATGCCGACAATGGCATGCAGCATCGATTTCGCCATCGACCACGAGAGCAACGGAGTTTCTCGGTCCACCGGGACAGGGTCGCCGACCCAGCTCGGCAGGGCGTTCGCGTATCGTTGGCCGACCAGGCGCCCGTGATGCACAACGAGGACTGCGTACGTAGTCTCGTAGCGCGGGTCCGTGAACATCTCGTCGACCAGGCCGTCGACATCGATGGTCGTGGGCACCGCGGCCCGCTCCCAGCCGGTTGTCGGCCATGCGAGACCAGCCGGCTGAGATGGCAGGGCGACGAGAGGTGCATCGGGATCGAGCATGGCGATCACCTTGACACGCGACGGGCCGCCCGAGCACGTTCCGCAGGTCCAATAGTCTCATCGGACCCCAATCAGGAGTAGCTCCGTGACCGAACCGATCGCGACCACCACTGCCGGCCAGGTTCGGGGGATCACGCGCGACGGGATTCACGTCTTCCGCTCCGTTCCGTATGCCGCGCCGCCCGTCGGATCCCGCCGATTCCGTCCACCGGAACCGGTTGCACCGTGGGAAGGCGTACGTGATGCCGTGGCGTTCGGACCGGTCACGCCTCAGAACCCGTCGCCCCTCGAGACGATGATGGGAGCCGCAGAACCCATCATCAGCGAGACCGACTCGCTCAGCCTCTCCATCTTCACGCCGGCACTCGATGGTGTCTCGCGTCCGGTGATGTTCTGGATTCACGGTGGTGCATTCGTCATTGGTTCCGGATCGTCACCGATCTACGACGGTCACCGGTTCGCGGAGCACGGTGACGTCGTGGTGGTCAGCATCAACTACCGACTCGGTGTGTTCGGATTCCTCCACCTGGAACAAATCTTCGGCGCCGAGTTCGCGGGATCCGGCAACGCCGCCATCCTCGATCAGGTATTGGCCCTCGAGTGGGTACGCGACAACATCGCGTCCTTCGGCGGCGACCCGGATCAAGTCACCATCTTCGGAGAATCGGCGGGCGGCATGAGCGTGGGGACCCTGCTCGGGATGCCCGCAGCCCAAGGCTTGTTTGCCCGCGCGATTGTGCAATCGGGCGGAAGCTCCTTCTGCGCCACGAGTGACGCGGCCACCGAAGTTGCTCGCAGCGTGCTCGCCACGGCGGGGATCGAAACCGTGGCCGATCTCGAGTCGGCCTCGATGGACTCGCTTCTCGCCGCTCAGGGCAAGGTCTCCGCGTCGGTTGCCACCATCGATCTCCCGTTCATGCCCGTCGTCGACGGCACGGCCCTTCCTCAGCGGCCGATCGACGCGATCCGTGATGGCCTCGGCGCGGTTCCCACCATCATCGGCACCAACCTGGACGAGATGACGCTCTTCACCGTCCTCGATCTCGGCTTTGGCGACATTGATATGGAAGTTGTCACCGCCGACCTCACCGCGACCTTCGGCGGCGACGCCGAGCAGGTCCGAGCCAACTACGGCAGCCTCTACCCGGATGCCACTCCCAAGGATCTGTTGGTGGCCATCGCCACCGACCGCGTGTTTCGAGTCCCCGCACTTCGCCTCGCCGAAGCCGGCGTCGATGCGCGTCCGACCTTCATGTATCTGTTCACGTGGCCGTCACCGATCATGAATGGGCAGCTCAAGAGCTGTCACGCGCTCGAGTTGCCGTTCATGTGGGACGCGCTCGACCGGCCCGGGCTCTCGTTGCTCACGGGCGACGGTCCCGAGCGCGCATCGCTCGCAGACGCCATGCACGCTGCCTGGATCAGGTTCGCGCGAACGGGCGACCCGGGGTGGCCCGCGTACGACGTGGAGCGACGGGCGACCCAACGCTTCGATGCTTCCATCTCGATCGTCCACGACCCCATGCCCGAGCAGCGCGCGATCTGGGCCGAGGTGCACTGACGTTCGCGAGCTGCAGCCTGGCGGACTACTGAACCGTGGCACCGCCGTCGACCACCAACGCATGGCCAACCATGTAGCTCGCGGCGTCCGAACAGAGCCACACAATCGCGGCGGCAATCTCATCCGGCGTCCCTAAGCGACCGATCGGCACTCCCGCGGTCATCGCCCGCTCCACCCGCTCGTCGCCGCCCAAGAAGCCTTCGAGCATGGGTGTGCGCACACTGCCTGGACACACGCAGTTCACCCGCACCCCCCGTGGCGCGCACTCCAGCGCGGCCGACTTCGTCAGCCCCACCACGCCGTGCTTGCTCGCCACGTACGCAGGGAGGCCGGCGAAACCCACCAGCCCCGCCCCCGAAGCAACGTTGACGATCGCACCTCGCCCGGCCTCGACCATCGCTGGAAGTTCCGCACGCATCGAGAAGAAGACACCGTCGAGATTGACCGACATCGTGGCGCGCCAAGCGTCAAGCGGGTAATCGACCACACTGCCCGGTTGACCGGTCGTACCCGCATTATTGACGGCAAAGTCAAGCCCGCCAAACATCTCGACACACGCGGCAACCAGTGCTTCGGTCGCCGTATGGATCGTGACGTCGGTCTCGACGAACACCGCCTCCGCTCCGAGGGCGACTGCCTCTGCCACAACGGCCTCACCCGCGACCGACGCGGCCGCCAGATCGGCAACCACCACCCGAGCGCCAACGCGAGCGAACTCCAACACCGCGGCGCGTCCCAACCCGGAAGCGCCACCGGTCACGACCCCCGCCCGGCCGCGTAGCGATGACAAATCTGCTTCGCTCACCCGAAGTACTCCCCGCCGTTCACATCCAAGGTCTGGCCGGTGATCATCCGCGACATACCCGATGCGAAGAACACGATCGACTCTGCAATGTCCTCTTGGGGTGGAATCTCGCCGAGCGGGATTTCGCGTGTGATCTCTCCAATCACGTCCTCGCGCGACAGCCCCCGCGACGACATCTGCCAGTCGACGTACATCTGCACGTTCGGCCCCCAGATCCATCCGGGCACGACCGCGTTGACCCGAATGTGATCAACCGCGAGCTCAGTCGCCAGGGAGCGGGTCACGGTGATGAGGGCACTCTTACTCGCGGCGTAGCCCGCCTCGTTGGGCCGGATCTTGCGAGCACTCTGGGAAGCCACCATCACCACGCTTCCGCCACCGCCGGCACGCAACGCGGGCAGACACGCTCGCGTCATGTTCACCGGGCCGAAGAAGTTGACTTCAATGATCTTGCGCCAGACATCGAGGTCAGCATCCGCGACCGATTGGAACGCGTCGCCACGGAACGCACTATTGACCACCACATCGATCGCACCGAACTCCTCCACCGCCCGCGCCGCGATGCGCTCACAATCGTCGGGCTTGGTCACGCTGCCCGCCACCGCGAGTGCTTGGCCCCCTGAGCCTGCTATCTCCGCGGCCACGTCGTCGAGGCGCTCGGCGCTGCGGGCCACCAGCACCACCGCCGCACCCTCTCGGGCCAGAGCCAGCGCGGTCGCACGGCCCAGCCCCGGGCCGACCCCGGTCACGACCGCCACCTGGCCATTCACTAATCCTGGTCTCGTCACCGCGGCGCTCACACCGTGCCCGGTCCAGCACTCACACCGTCGTCGTCAGCCAAGCGAGTTCTGCCCGACCGGCGCAGTGCCGCGACCAATTCAGAACTCGAATACAGAACCGCGGCGGCCACCAACGCCGGTCCCAGAACCAGGAGTGCGAAGAGCCAGTTAAACGCACCCTCACCGCTCTCGGCCACGACGACGTAGTTCGTGATCTTGACCCCAGCGATCGTGACCGACGGCTCGGCGGGAAACGCGAACCCGAGAACAAAGGCACCGACCAATCCGACGATCGAGACCCCGATCGCCATCACCCGCAGCCGATTCGCTCTTCCTTTACTGTTTGCCATACTTCTCCTCGATCGCTGCCGTTCTCGGTCGCCCCAGCAGGCGACAGGGTGTCAGGATCGGCGACAACCGGCAACCCGGAGGCTCCATGATCAAGCGCATCGGCTTCGTACGCCGCCATCCGAGCTTGGACGTCGAGGCATTCCACGCACATTGGCGCCGCGAACACGCGGAGAAGGTGGCCACGAGCCCGGCGGCGCAGGGCCAACTCCTCCGGTACGAGCAGCACCGACGTATCGAGCGCGATTACGAACGTGCCGACTGCGTCTACGACGGTGTCTCGGTCCAGTGGTGGGACTCGTGGGAAGGGTTTCAGGCGACGCGCGCGGACCCACGGCACGCCACCGTCGTGGATGACTCCAAGAAGCTGTTCGGCGAGGTGCTCGAGGTCTTTACCGAACCCGAGATGGAGGTCATCGCCGGTCCCGCCGACCGAGGCGAGCCAATCACGAAGCTCATCTGCGGCGTTCGCCACAAGGCGGGAATGGATCCCGACGACTTTCACCGATACTGGTGGGAGACCCACGGCCCGCTCAACGCCGACACCCCGGCGGTCCGCAAGTACTTCATTCGCTACGAGCAAAACCATCGGCTCGCCCAGGACTATGCCCGCACGGAGTGCGACCTCGACGGTGTCACCATCGAATGGTTCCGCAGCGCCCGCGACTTCTTCGGAATGGCAGTCGACCCTGAAAGCCGCGACGTGGTCCGCAACGACGAGGGGAACTTTCTCGATCCCGAGGGCCTGCTCTGGCTGCTCACCGGACCCGAGCATGTTGTGTTCGACCGACGCTAACCGTCCGCACCCCACCCCCTCGGCGTTTGTCGGATTGGGGGCGCTCACCGCCACCTATTCGACAGACGCCAGTCTGCGCTGGGCGCTACAGGCAGAGTTCCGCCATCGTCTGGAGCGTGTTCAGGTCGCCGTAGAGCTGGAGTTCGGTGACGCAGCTCTCGCGCCATATCTCGAGGTCGTCGCGGATCTTCTCCTTTGGACCGATGAGCGCGATCTCCTCGATGAGCGACCGCGGCACCCTGGCCGCCGCCTCATCCTTCTTCCCGGCGAGGTAAAGGTCCTGTATCTCACGAGCGTCGTCTTCATAGCCCATGCGGCCGAAGACGTTGGCATGGAAGTTCACCTCACGCGCGCCCATGCCGCCGATGTAGAGCGCGAGCGTGGGCCGCAGAAAGCTCGCGGCCTCCTCCACGTCGTCGTGGATGATCACCGGCACCATCGCGGCGACGGTGAAGTCGTCGAAGTCTCGGCGCGCGCCGGGCCGGGCGAACCCCTCCGAGAGCGCATCCCGGTAGAAGCCGTCCACGCGTGGCGAGAAGTAGATCGACAGCCAACCGTCGGCGATCTCGGCGGCGAGCGCCACGTTCTTCGGGCCTTCGGCCGCCAGGTAAATCGGCAGGTCTTGCCGCAGTGGATGCGTGATCGAACGTACCGCCTTCCCCAGCCCGGTTCCGCCCGGATACGGCAAGGTGTAGTGCTCACCGGAATACGTCATCGGCGTCTCTCGGGCGAGAATCTCCCGGATGATCTCCACGTACTCACGGGTGCGGGCCAGCGGCTTGGCGTAGGGCTGGCCGTACCAACCTTCCACCACCTGGGGCCCTGACGCGCCGAGTCCGAGGATGAATCGGCCATCGGTGAGATGGTCCATGGTGATCGCGGCCATTGCCGTAGCCGTTGGAGTTCGCGCCGACATCTGCACGATCGAGGTCCCGAGCTGGATACGTGACGTTTGCGACCCCCACCACGCCAGTGGTGTCAGCGCGTCAGACCCGTAGGCCTCCGCGGTCCACGCCGATGAGAACCCGAGTCGCTCGGCTTCAAGCAACGTATCCGCCATACCCACCGGAGGCCCCGCGCCCCAGTAGCCCATCATGAATCCGAGGTCGAGGTGCTTGGTCATGGCGGCTGAGATTAGCGAGGTCAGCCGCGCTGCGGAATCAGATCGACGCGGATCGAGGCGCGCACGTCCTCGCCGACGAGAAACCACACTGCAAACTCGTCGTCGGTCACGACCTCGGCCACATCGCACTCTTCGCCGGGATCAACGCCCATACCGAACTCGATCGTCGCGCGCTCAACACCATTTGCTGCCCCGGCTCCAGCCAGGAAGTCCTCCACCGGAACCCAGTAGAGCGCATTGTTCACATGACCAAACACGTCGAAGTCGGTGCTGCGGAGGGCCCACCGGACGCGGGGTGCATCGGAAGGCGGAGCCGGATGGCTCAATCGCGCACTCACTCGGTTCGCCCGCACCCCTTCGCCGTAGGCCACGAAGAACTCCTCCGTGAGCGATCGCGGCGCGCCGGAGTCCACGCTCACGTAGACCCAGATCGCGCGCGCGGCCACCAACACACCTCGCTGCAGCGCAGTTCGTGCGTCATTCAACTCGTGACCGACGATCGTGGTGGTGCGCTCGGCCCAACGGCCACCCACGCCGGTACAACACGTGGTGACTTCGAGATCCTCGTAGATGGCGGGCAGCCGCGATATTTCGTACGTCATCCGTCGAAGAATCCACCCCCGATCGTCGGGCAGGTGGGCTTCGGCGGCGTCGTCGGCAGCAATGTCTTGGAGATATCGCGCCAGCGCGTCCAACCGCAGGCGCCCTTGCATCGAGACGTCTCCGAGACGCACCCGCTGATCCGCGAGGAACGCGCGTCCGTCCCCTAGGTTGCTCATATGAACACCCTCATATGAATACTCGCGCCAGCCCACGGACGAGGGCGTCCACATACTGTGGCTCACCCCGAGGACCGAGCCCGCGTACCCGCGGTGGCAGCTCGATCTGGATGCCACCGCCGCGTGGGAGATTCACCGGATTCCGGGGATGCAGGCCCCGAAGTTCACGGGGGATCTCAGCCACATCGTCGACCACTTCGAAACCGTCGAGCTCCGCACGCAACTGAGCCGCCGCAGTGGTGGCGAAGATTCGGTTCGAGCCACCCACCAAGATTCGAGTCCAAGAATCCTCGCGCCCGTAGCCATGCAGCGACACAACGATCTCCACGTGGTCAAGGAACGCTCGCAGGTTCGGAGCCACATCGGGATCGTAGAGGTGCGACGGCACATGCCACTTCAGGTCTTCCGGCTGCTCGACCGCGTACAGCGACGCACCGATCGCATTGGCTGCACGCCGGGCAGCCTCAGCAGTGCCGCGCTCCAAGGAGCCCCCGTGCAGCGCCATGAATCCAACAGTGCTCCGCAGCTCACAGCTCTCCAACACGCCGTGTTGAGCCAGAAGATCCGCAATCATTGTCGTCACCTACCGCACAGCGTGTTCACGCGGTGGCGCGATCGCGACGGGCTTGCGACGCGGCGGCGTGAGTCGACAGGTCGGCAATGAATGCCCCGACCACCAAGACCCACCCAAAGCCTGAGACGCCGTTGCCGCGCTGGTAGCAGAGTGACCATGCCAAGGTGCTCCAGGGCAGAAACAGGAAGCCAACCAACCCCATCCAGAAGTGCTCGAAGGCCATCCCCATACGGTCGGTCAACACGAAGACAGCCGCGATCGCGAGCCGCGGCGACACCATCGCGAAGAGCGCTACCAGACAGCCACAACCCATGGGCCCGAACCGTACGCCCTCGGGACCTACCCAAGCGCCGCGTCCAAGCGATCAAGCTCACGCGGGTCGTCGGTAGTAGGAACCAGCACGAACTCGTCGCAGCCCGACTCTCCCAATGCTGCAACGACATCGCGGATCTTCGCGGGGTCGTTCAAGCAACACATTGACGCCATCGCCGCCGCCGCGGAATCGCCGAAGGAAGACAGATAGTTCCTGGCATAGCCCTCGAGGCGGTCGGCGGCCCCGTCACCCAGGGCAAACCAAGTGGAGGTGGCGAGCCACGGTCGCGACTTACGTCCGGCTTTCGTCCACGCGATCCGGACGGCATCGAACGTGCCCCGCACGGAATCGATGTCGGGCGCGAGGTCAAAGCCCGAGAGTCCGTCCGCCCACCGAGCCGAGCGCGCCAAGGATTTTGGTCCCATCGCCGCGGTCAGGATCGGCGGACCGCCGGGCTGCACCGGCGTCGGGCCAATCGGCGGGACGCCTTCGACCACCACATCACCACGCCACACGGCGCGCATTGTGTCGACCTGCTCGTCGAGCTTCGCAAACCGGGCGGTGGTTTCGGCACCGACTGCAACGTAGTCCTGGTCGCGTCCCCCCACACCCACGCCGAGGGTCAGCCGGCCGTCGGAGAGGACATCGATGGTCGCAGCTTGCTTCGCGAGGCGTACCGCATCGTGAGATGGAAGTACCACGATGGTGGACACAAGGCGCACCCGGCGCGTGGCGGCGGCAGCGAAGGCGAGCGAACTGACGAGATCGTGACTCGGATAGGCGACCCGTTCACCAACTGCCACGCTCGCGTACCGACCGTCATCGATCCTGCGACACCATTCCCGTATGGCCGGGCCATCGACGCCAACGACAAATGACGGCAGCGTCATACCCAACAGCATGGCGATCGGTCAGGCGTTCTTGGGAATTTCTCGGAACGGTGCACCCTTGTGCGGGTCGGGTTCCTTGGGCAGGCCCAGCGCTCGCTCGCCGATGATGTTGCGCTGCACCTGATCAGTTCCACCGTAGATCGAAGGGCCGGGCGAAAACAGCACCATCTCCTGTTGGATGCCGCCACTCACGCTGTCTTTGCCCATCACACCCAAGTGCGGTCCAAGCACTCGGGTCGCGAGTTCACGATTGAGCCGCAAGATGTCGCTCATCATGAGCTTCGCCAGGTTCGGCGCCGCCGCACTCGCGCCACCGCTGCGCATTCGCAAACTCGAATACTTCCCAATCTGCTGCAACGTCCAGAGTTTGGCGATCCCCTGGCGCACCACCGCATCGCCGAGCGTCCCGTTTTCTCGGGCCAGATCGATGATCCTCTGCGCCATTCCGCCGCCACCGCCACCGGTACCACCGGTGCGGACCTGCCCAACTGTGTCTCCGACCCGCAGTCCGAGCTGCTTCGCGATCGGTCCGGGAAACGCCGAGCCCGCTCCACCGCTCCCGCCGCTTCCCAGACCGGCGCGTTCGGCCGCGAGGGTGGTGTTCGCCACCGCCCATCCGTTGTTGAATCCACCGATCATGTTCGCGTCGGGGACTCGGGCTCCGTCGAGGAAGACCTCGTTGAACATCGCGCGGCCGGTCATCTCCTTGAGCGGCCGGATCTCGATTCCGGGCTGGTCCATTGCAATCCCGAAGTAGGTGATACCGGTGTGCTTCGGCGAATCCGGATCCGTGCGTGCGATCAGCATGCCCATGTTGCAGGTCTGCGCGGTTGACGTCCACACCTTCTGGCCGGTGATGACCCACTCGTCGCCGTCACGCTCCGCCTTGCATTGCAAACCTGCGAGATCGGAACCGGCGCCCGGCTCGCTAAAGAGCTGACACCACGCATCTGAGCCGTTCAAGATGCGCGTGAGCCACACGTCCTTCTGCTCACGCGACGCGTGCGCGACCAGCGTGGGCGCGGCCAGCAGGTAACCCAGCCCCGCGGGCGGACCCACCGCACCGGCCTCCGCCAACTCTTCGCTGACCACATTTGCGAGCGCACGGCCGTAGCCGCGGCCGAAGTCGGCCTCAGGAAACGTGGGTGCCGCGTACCCCGAATCAGCGAGGCGCTCCCACCACTGCGCGACGGTGAGATCGGGATCCCAGTTCTGCTTGATCCAAGCGCGAACTTCATCGCGGACGGCTTCTGGTGTGGGCGATGCCATCAAATCCTCCGGTCAGCGAACTTTTCAGAGACGATCTTTTCGAAACAGGCAACTCATCAGAGCAGGTCGAGCATCTTTTCAGGCGGCCGAGCAATGACACCACGGTCACCCACGATCACGACCGGGCGTTCCATCAGTTCGGGATGCACCAGCAACAAGTCCACCACCTGGTCGCGGCTGACGTAATCGTTGGCCACGAGTCCGAGGTCCTTGAACCGTGTGTCTTTGCGCACCAGTTCGGCGGGCTCCTCCGCGATCACATCGAGGATCCGTTCGAGGGTGGCCCGGTCGGGCGGCGCTTTGAGGTACTCGGTCACGGTCGCATCTACATCGTTCTCCGATGCAATGCCCACGGCACCGCGCGACTTGGAACACGTTGGGTTGTGAAAGATCTCCATCTCGGTCACTGGCCGTCAGGCTAATCCTGAGTCTTGGATGCGAGCCCGTCGAGCGCGGCCGCGAGGCGCTTGACCTCTGCTTCCAGGGCAGCCACTCGGCCAACCAACGCACTCGCGCCCGTGACCTCCGACACATCGCGAGCCGACGAGTTTCCCGCGCTCACCGGGTGGTCCGTCGTTCCCGATGAACGCGTCGTTGAGGTCGAGAGGCGTTCACGCCAACGCGCTTCCTTATGACCCGGTTCACGGTAGAGCTGCTCTACGAGCGGACCGTCCTCATGGAGGGCGAGGCGACCCAACGCTTCATCGAGCGATTCGAGGGTTGCGAACGCATAGAGCCGTTCCGTGCGCGCCTTGAGCTCGCCCGGCGTCTGGGCACCTCGCAGGAGGAGGACGCAGAGCAGGGCCAACTCCGGCTTTCCCATCGGCAATGACCGCGCCAACACTTCTGAGTATTTGATCGCTCGTCCACCAAGTGGCTTCTCCCGTCGAATCAGCTCGAGGGCTCGCAGCTCGTCGAGCCCGGCCTCAACGATGGTTGGGCTATAGCTCACGACCGGCGAACGGTTCGTGGACTGATTGCATGCGGTCACGAGTGCATTCAGGCTCAGGGGGTACTGATCGGGTGTCGTGCGCCCCTTCTCCAGCAGGCATCCCAGTATCCGTGCGGCCACCGACGAGATCTCCATCCCCGGCAAGCTAGCCATCCGACGGCGCGGATATATTTGCACGATGAGTGAATCTAATTCTCACCAGTACCTG
>JANPBJ010000257.1:0-3238 GCA_031430375.1 Acidimicrobiia bacterium | reverse complement strand
CCCGGGCGATCCGCTCACGCGACCAGCCCTTCGCTCCCAACCGGATGATCTTCGTCCGGACCTCCCGATCGAGTCGCCGCCAAACACGCTTCGCCATCCCACAACCTCCAGATCGCCAACGGAACACCCGTCAGCTCACCAAACGTTGCGCACACCCCTCGAGACCGCTGGCGCGCTGAGTGCGCACAATCCGACAGACGCTCGGCGCCCCGTGTCTTTCTCAGGAAGCGTTTGTGGTTCGGTGGTGCCTGGCCCTCCAGTCGACAAGCGGTGACGGATTACCGCTGGATGGAGTTGACGCTCGCGTCAGGCAACGGGGACACTGACCCCCATGACCGAACCGAAGCTGTGTGTGAGCGACCTGTCCCCTGGTGATGTGGCGCCCGAGGTCTCCCATGCACTGACCCGGACGGATCTGGTGATGTACGCCGGGGCATCGGGCGACTTCAATCCGATGCATACCGACGAGGTGCAGGCCAAAGCGGCGGGACTACCGAGCGTGTTCGGTCACGGGATGTTCACCGCAGGCCTGCTCGGCAAGGCGATCACCGACTACGTGGGCGTTGGGAACCTCCGGACCTACAAGATCCGCTTCACCAAGCAGACCTGGCCCGGCGAGGTACTGACCACGCACGTCACGGTGGCGCGAACCTATGAGGAAGGATCCGAGGCGCGCGTGGACCTGGAGTGCACCGTGACCAACCAGGATGGAGAGACCAAGCTGTCCGGAGTCGCAGTCGCGGGGATTGGCCCTACGCCATGACGGCCATGCGGTTCGATCTGCCCCATCCCGACCTCGAAACGCAACCCTTCTGGGATGCAGCTCGCGAGGGTCGGCTCCTCATCAAGGTTTGCACCGCCTGTGAGCGTTATCACTTCTATCCACGGCCGTTCTGTCCGCATTGTTGGAGCGACGACGTGGAGTGGTTCGAAGCCTCCGGTCGGGCCACGCTGTACACGTGGTCAGTGGTGCACCGTAACGATCTGCCGCCGTTCCCGGAGCGCGTTCCCTACGTCGCGGCGATCGTAGATCTCGCAGAAGGTCCACGGATGATGACGAACGTGGTCGGGTGCGATTTCGGCGTGCTCGCGGCAGGGATGGTTCTTGAGCCTGTGTTTCATCCGACCTCGGAAGAGATCACCATCGTGCAGTTCCGTCCCGCGAGTGGCAAGTGGTGAGCGGCGAACCGAGCAGTTGGAGTTTTCCGTTTGAGGAGCCTTTACATCAGGTGTTCCCGGCGCTGCATGATGCCCAGAGTGCCTGGCTGAGTCAGATTGATTCGCTACCGGCTCCGGATCGCAAGACCCACGAGCTGATCCGACTTGTCTGCACCGTGGTGCTGCGCAACCCGGCAGGGATTCGTCGGCACGCGCAACTTGCCGCAGAGGTGGGTGCTGATTGGGATGAGGTGTTGGGCTCGATCATGTTGACGGTGCCAGCGTTCGGGATGCTGGCAGCGGTGGAGGCGATCCCGGTGGCGCGTGACGGGTTCGATGCGGCGGAGGTTCCTGAAAATGAGTGACGTCCCGTTCCGGATCCTTCCGCGGCTCACGGACTTGAATCGAGAGTTCTGGACTGCCGGCGCACGCGGTGAGTTGCGCTTTCTTCGTTGCCGAACGTGCGGGTATTACAACCATCCCCCTACCCCAATCTGCCCGATCTGTCACTCCAAAGATCTGGCACCGTCAACGATGTCGGGCGCCGCAACCCTGCACACCTACACCATCAACCATCAACCGTGGATGCCGGGCCCGGAGTTGCCCTACGTGATTGGGATCGTCGAACTTCCCGAGCAGGAGGGCCTGCGACTCACCACGAATATCGTGAACTGCGCGCACGAAGATCTCGTGATCGGAATGCCGATGCGCGTCGTATTCGAGCACCACTCAGACGGCGGTGATGAGATTTACCTACCCCTCTTCGAACCTGAGCCGGAGGGCTGACGTGTCGAAATTCATTGAGAAGTCGACCGTCATCAGTGGAGTCGGCCAATCGGATATCGGGCGACGATTGTTCCGAGATCCGCTGGAACTGACCCTCGACGCCTGCCTTTGCGCGATCGCCGACGCCGGATTGACCACGAAAGACATCGATGGCATCGCCACCTATCCGGGCCCGATGAGCACACCCCCTGGTTTCAGTGGCGCCGGCGTGGTCGACGTGCAGGATGCACTGCGCCTGGAACTCGGATGGTGGTCTGGGGGCATCGAGTCGCCGGGCCAGCTCGGCTCCGTGATCGGGGCTTGTCTGGCGGTGGCTGCTGGCCTCGCGAATCATGTGCTGTGTTTCCGGAGTGTCTGGGAGGGGAGCGCCCAGGGCGACAAAGGGCGAGCGTCCACGATGCCTGGCGGTGGCGGCAGTTCCAGCTTCCGCGCCTCGGGGTTCATGGAGTGGACGTTGCCGTTCGCGGCACCGTCGGCGGCACCGTGGATTGCACTCATGGCGCAGCGGCATTTTCACGAGTTCGGCACGACCCGGGAGCAGATGGGTCAGATCGCGCTCAACGCGCGGAAGAACGCCGCGCTGAATCCGAAGGCGATTTACACCGAGCCCATGACGATGGACGACTATCTGAACGTGCGGATGGTCTCAACCCCACTCAGCCTCTACGACTGCGACGTTCCGTGCGACGGCGGCACGGCGGTCATCGTTTCGCACGTCGACACCATCGCCGATCTACGCAAGCCTCCGATTCATGTGGAGGCCGTCGGGACTGCCCTGCGCGGCCGACCGAGTTGGGATCAGTTCGACGATCTCACGACGATGGCGTGTCGTGACGCGGGTGCCCAGATGTGGAAACGTACCGATCTCAAACCGTCTGATGTCCAACTTGCGGAAATGTACGACGGCTTTACGTTCATCACCATGGCGTGGCTGGAGGCTATGGGCTTCTGTGGTCACGGTGAGTCCGGCGCGTTCGTTGAAGGCGGCCAGAACATTGCGACCGACGGAGGCGTGTTACCGCTGAACACTCACGGCGGACAACTGTCGGCCGGTCGACTGCACGGCTATGGATTTCTCCATGAGGCCTGCACGCAACTCTGGGGTGAGGGCGGACCTCGCCAGGTGCCGGGTGGTCCCGAGGTCGGGGTCGCATGTGCCGGTGGCGGCCCCCTGGCAGGTGCGTTGCTCTTGACGACGCACCGCTGATTTGGGGTGCACCACCACTAACGTCGCTCCGGTGGTGGAGGGAGCGTCGAGCCGAACGTCGGAACCTGTGGCGCGCCGATTCCGCGC
>JANPBJ010000256.1:0-11247 GCA_031430375.1 Acidimicrobiia bacterium | reverse complement strand
CCGTCCTGGGTTCATCGCCGCGCTCGACCAGAGCGGTGGCAGCACTCCGAAGGCTCTCGCGCTCTACGGGGTGCAGGAGAGCGAGTACTCCGGTGAAGAAGAGATGTTCACCGCGATGCACGAGATGCGGAGCCGGATCATCACCAGCCCGAGCTTCAACGGCGATCGAGTGTTGGGTGCGATCCTCTTCGAGGGGACGATGGACCGTCATATCGACGGGGTGGGGACTGCGGAGTTCTTGTGGTCCAACAAAAAGGTGGTGCCATTCCTCAAGGTCGACAAGGGTCTCGCAGACGAGGTCGACGGCGCACAGATCATGAAGCCGATGTCGGACCTGGATGCGCTGCTCGGCCGGGCGCTCGAGAAGGGGGTGTTCGGCACCAAGATGCGCTCGGTGATCAAGTTGGCGAACACCGCTGGTGTGAGTGCCGTCGTAGACCAACAGTTCGACATTGGTCGACAGATCATCGCGGCGGGACTGGTCCCGATCATCGAGCCCGAGATCGACATTCACAGTCCAGAGAAGGCCGCGGCGGAGGATCTACTGAAGGCCGCGATCCTCTCGCAGGTTGGTGCACTCGTCGATGGCGAGCAGGTCATGCTCAAGCTCACGTTGCCGGAGACGGACAACTTCTACGCCGAGCTCGTGGATCACCCTCGCGTGTTGAAGGTGGTCGCGCTGTCCGGTGGTTACTCCCGCGAGGAGGCCAACGCTCGCTTGTCTCGCAACACGGGCGTCATCGCAAGTTTCTCGCGAGCGCTCACCGAAGGTCTCTCGGCCCAGCAATCGGCGGCCGATTTCGATGCGATGCTCGATGCGTCGATTGGCAGCATCTTCGCTGCGTCAGGCACCTGAGTCCGGCGCGACGCTGGGCTACAACAGCGCGTCGGCGAGCGTGCGCCACTCGGCGCTGGGAACGCCGAAGAAGTCTTCGGTGAGCACCTGGATGCACACGTGGTTCGCGCCCGCTCCGTGCTGCGCCTCGACGCGGTCCTTGATCGCCGACTCGTCACCCCATGCCACAATCGCATCGACGAGCGTGTCCGACCCGCCGTGGCCGAGGTCGTCGTCGCCCCATCCCAACCGCCGCAGGTTGTTGGTGTAGTTCGGCAGCGCCAGGTAGGTCTTCATCGCACGCCGGGCAATTGTGCGAGCACGCTCGGGGTCGGTCTCCAGTACGACCATCTGCTCCGGTGCGAGTAGGGCATCGGGTCCGAGATGCTCGCGGGCGTACGCAGTGTGTTCGACGGGAACGAAATACGGATGGGCGCCGGCGGCTCGTTGCGCGGCCAATGCGAGCATCTTCGGGCCAAGGGCAGCGAGCACGCGTGTGGGCTCGCTGCTGGGCGCGGCCGCGAAGTACGGCGCGTGATCCATGGCGTCGAGGTATTCGCGCATCATGGTGAGCGGTGGGCCGTAGGTGTGACCGCGTAGTCCTTCGACCGCCGGCGCATGACTCACGCCAAGACCCAAGAGGAATCGATCGGGGAAGGCTTCGGTGAGGGCCTTGTGGCCACACGCCATCGCCAGAGCGTCCCGGCCGTAGATGTTGGCGATACCGGTGGCCAGCACGAGCGTGGATGTCGCGCCGAGGTAGAGCGATGCGCCAACCAGTGGGTCACGGCCGGCCATCTCCGGAAGCCAGAGTGCACCGAAGCCGAGTGCCTCGATCTCCGCCGCGACCTCCCCGGCCCGAGGCGCCGGGAGCCCGTCCAACGCGTGCGTCCAAATCCCGACTCGCCCCAGTTCCATCGCGTCACTGTATGAGTAAGCATGGAATGAGAACAGGTTCTACTATCGGCTCACGCAATCGAGTCGGGGGAACATCGAGTGAGCGACGAGTATCAGCTGTTGATCGGTGGGTCGTGGGTCGACGGCGACCACGGCACCTACCCGATCGTGAATCCTGCGACCGAGGAGGTGGTGGGTCGGGCCCCGGAAGCGTCAGCGGCGCAAGCCGAAGCTGCGGCAGGTGCCGCGCGCGAAGCGTTCGATTCGTGGTCCCGCACCACCCCGGAGGTGCGCGCAAACCTGCTCGATGCGGCAGGCAAGGCACTGCATGCTCAGCGCGATGATTTCGTTCCGTTGGTGATCGCGGAGACCGGTTGCACCGCGACCGTGGGCAAGGCCATGCAGGTACCACAGGCCGCGGTGCGGTTCGGTCGCTACGCCCGGGGTGCGTTGGAGCCGACCGTGATTCCGTTGCCCCCCCAAGAGACGGCCGGAACGCCACTTGCACCCGGTGGTGTGATCGGAGCGATCGCACGGCGTCAGCCGGTGGGCGTGGTGGCCTGCATCACGTCGTACAACTTCCCGATTGTGAACATGGTGGGCAAGATCGCGCCCGCGCTCGCGATGGGCAACACGGTGGTGGTGCGTCCGGCGGGCCAGGATCCGCTGGCGATCATCAAACTGGTAGCGCTGTTGGAACAGGTGGGGTTTCCGCCCGGTGTCATCAACATCGTGGTGGGCTCAACGCCGGAGAGCGGTGAAGCGCTGGTCGCATCGCCGAATGTCGACATGGTGAGCTTCACGGGCTCGAGTGGTGTGGGCGCGCGTATCGGCGAAGTGGCGGGCGCCGGAATGAAGCGCCAGCTCCTCGAGCTGGGAGGGAAGGGCGCCGCGCTGGTGCTCGACGATGCCGACATCAAGAATGCGGTCGGCATGATCGGTTCGGTGTGGACGTTCCATTCGGGGCAAATCTGCACGGCGCCGACCCGTGCGATCGTGCATCGTTCGATCTACGAGCCGGTCGTGGCCGGGCTCTCCAAGATGGCATCGATGCTCAAGGTGGGCGACCCCTTGGAGCGCGACACCGTGGTGGGTCCGGTGATTACGGAATCGCATCGTGATCGGATCGAGGGCTACATCGCTTCTGGCATCGAAGAGGGCGGAGAAGTGGCGGCGGGCGGGAGCCGGCCGAGTCAGATGGAGCGCGGGTGGTACGTGGAGCCCACCCTCATCGCCGGGTGCCGGGGCGGGATGCGCGTGGTGCAAGAAGAGATCTTCGGCCCGGTGATCGTGGCGATTCCGTTCGACGACGACGATGAGGGCATCGCGCTCGCGAACGGAACCGAGTTCGGTCTCTACGACTATGTGTTCAGCGGCGATATCGCCCGAGCCATGGCCGTGAGCCGGCGGATGCGAGCCGGGAACATTGGCATCAACACGGTGCAGCGCAATCAGGAGACACCATTCGGCGGAACGAAGCAGTCCGGTGTCGGCCGCGATGGAGGCTCCTTCGGCCTTCACGCGTATAGCGACCTCCAGTCCGTCGTATGGCCCGCATGATGACCGCTCATGTGATCGATGCGCGTCAAGGAGCACGAGGTCGCCGAGCGAGGATCAGCGGTGCCGTGACGTGGTGCCACCCACCAGAGAGTCCATCGGCGATGGATCCAAGCGGCACCGCCCGTCGCGAGGCAAATAGAGAAGGCAAATAGAGATGGAGTTCGGGGTCTTCCATTCCGGTCATGTACCCAACCAACCTGACCCAACCGCACAGCGCGGCGCGGAACACCGACGCCTGCTGGACGAGGTCGAGGTTGCGGTCGCGGCCGATGCCTCCGGGTTCAAGTACGGCTGGTTCACCGAACACCATTTTCTGCGTGAGTATTCACACGTCTCCGCAAGCGAAGTCCTGATGGGGTACGTCGCGGCGCGCACGAAGAACATCCACATCGGTTCAGGGATCTTCAACATCACGCCGCCGGTCAACCATCCGGCGCGTATTGCCGAGCGCGTGGCAATGCTCGACCATCTCAGCGGTGGACGGTTCGAACTCGGTGTGGGGCGCGGGTCGTCGAGCACGGAGTACCAAGGATTCGGCATCCCTGATGCGGAGACCACCCGAGACCTGTTCGACGAAACCCTCCCCGAACTCATCCGCATGTTGTCCGAGGACCCGTACTCATACGACGGCTCTGCCTTCTCGATGCCGTCGCGTTCCGTCTTGCCGAAAATGTGGAGCGCGCCGCATCCGCCCCTGTGGCTCGCATGTGGCAGCCCGGCCACCTTCGAGAAGGCGGGCCGACTCGGAATGGGTGCGTTGTGCTTCACGATGGGGGAGCCCGAGGATCTTGCTCCCCTGATCGAGACCTATCGCGAGGCGATCGCGAAGTGTGATGCACCGGTCGGCGCGTACATCAACGAGAACGTGGCGTGCGTATCCATGTTGTTGTGTCTCGAAGATCGCGGTCGTGCCGTGGAGCTGTTCCGTCACATTGGCGCCGCCCAGTACCAGTCGCTGGTAGTGCGGTGGCTCGATTCGATTCCGCTTCCAGTCGAGATCGACCGACAGAACTTCTCGGTGACAGAACCGAGCGTGGAAGAACTTCTGGAGTCGGTGGTGGCCGGCCGCCGCAGTGTTGGTGCGCCGGAAGACGTTGCGCGCTCAGTGGAGCGGTGGCGCGCCGCCGGTGCGGATCAGCTGATCTTCGGAGTCCTCAACAACACGCTCCCACTGGAGATCGCGCAGGAATCGCTCGAGGTGTTCGGTCGAGATGTTCTGCCCACGTTCGACACCGATCCGATGCATTCCACCACCCGTCAACGGGAAGCGCAACGCTCATGACTCACTCCGCCGTCTCAGTGGTGCCGGATGGTCAACTCGTGTATGGCATCCAACTGCCGATCCAGGCACTGTCGGTGAACACGTCGATGCCGTGGGAGCGCGAAGGCGCGGGCCCGGCCGAGTTGCTGGTCGCCGCGCAGACCGCGGATCGGGCGGGCTTCTTCTATGTGGCGATCTGTGACCACATCGCGATCCCACGCGAGAAGGCCGAGATGATGTCGACCACTTGGTATCACCCCGTGGCGACCCTCGGTTGGTTGGCCGGTCAGACCGAACGCGTGCGCTTGATGACCAACGTGTTCGTTGCTGCGTACCGTCATCCGCTCGAAACCGCCAAAGCCTTCGCCACGCTGGACAAGCTCTCGGGAGGCCGGGTCATTCTGGGAGTGGGGGCGGGTCACGTCGAAGGCGAGTTCGACGCGCTGGGGGTGTCGTTCAAGGACCGGGGTGCGCTGACGGACGCGGCGGTCGATGGCATCGTTGCTTCGTGGTTAGACGAATACGTTGGAGATGTGGGCCTCGCCCCGAGACCTTCGCAGCGGCCGCGCCCGCCGGTGTGGATCGGTGGCTCGTCGAAGCCCGCGTTGCGTCGCGTCGCGGCGCGAGGCGATGGCTGGATTCCCCAGGGAACACCGCGCAAGCTGATGCCGGAATCGATCGATTACCTCCATGCCCAGCGTGACGAGCTACGCCCCGGTGCCGAGTTCGACATCGGCATGATCACCGAACACATCTACGTCGGCGACCCGGAGTGGGAGACGCCGAAGTATGCGTTGACTGGATCCCCGGCCAAGATCGCGAGCTCGCTCAACGAATACGGCGCGATGGGTGTGTCGCACCTCCAACTGCGCTTCGCGGCTCGTTCACTCGACGAGCTGTGTGACCAGATGACGCGGTTCGGCGCCGAGGTCGGCCCGGACCTCTCCCGCTGAACGGAGCGAACATGCCCTTTTTGACGATGCGCCACGACTTCCGGGCTCCGGCCGATGACTCCAGCACCCAGGCCGACATCTACACGGCTGCGTTGGACCAGTTTCGCTGGGCCGACGAGCACGGCTTCGACTTCGGGGTGGTATCGGAACATCACGGTTTCGCCGACGGGTGGATGCCGGCGCCGATCACGGTCGCCGCCGCGATCGTGGGTGCCACCAAGCGGCTGCCGATCTTGCTGTCGGCGGTGATCCTTCCGTTGCATGACCCGATCCGGGTCGCCGAGCAGTTGGTGGTCCTGGACCACCTCGCTCGAGGCCGGGTTTGGACCGTGGTGGGAGCGGGCTATCGACCGGAAGAGTTTGCGATGGCCGACGTGGAGATCAAACGGCGCGGCGCGATTCTCGAATCGCACATCAAGGTGATGTTGCAAGCGTTCACGGGTGAGGAGTTCACCTATGAAGGACGCACCGTCCAAGTGACGCCGCGAGGGTTCACTGATCCGCATCCACCGCTGCTCGTGGGAGGAGGGGTGGAGGCCGCCGCGCGCCGTGCGGCGCGGCTTCGGTTGCCGATGATGCCGATGAACTCCGATCCCCGCCTGGGCGAGTGGTATGCCGATGAGGCGGAGCAGGTCGGTTTCGTGGGCGGGTACGTCATGAAACCATCGGGCCCCACGTTCATCCATGTCACCGATGATCCGGAGAAGACATGGTCCGAGATCGGTCCGTACGTGTTGCACGAGGCGCAGACCTACGCGCGCATCCAGACCGGCGGCCAGAGCTCGGTGCCGATGGTGACGGCCAACTCCATCGATGAACTCAAAGCCTCACCGCAAGTTCTGGTCGGGACGCCCGACGACGTCCTCGCTGCAGCCGGTGCCGTGTCACCGGACGGTGCGCTGACGTTCAACCCGCTGGCGGGGGGACTGCCGCCGCACTTGGCTTGGGAAAGCCTGGAACTCTTCGCCGCCGAGGTATTGCCGCGGCTGCGGCCCTGACTGTCAGCGGAGCGCACCGCTAGGGCGTCGGGAACAGCGCGAGGGTAAAAGCGGCGATGGCCAGCGCCAAGGTTCCCCCGCTGACGAGGCGAAACGCGTGAGGGTCGAGCGTTTCGCCGCTGTACCTGTCCCGGGTGCGTAGCCGCGATGCCAACCAGACACTGGCGAGGAAGGCGATCGTTGCGATACCCACCGCGATGAGCAGGACTCCGTGGTTCCCGCGATCGAGCGGCCAGAGCCGTCGACCGAGCGCGGCCACTGCGACGACAAACGCGATGGCGGAACGGTTCCAGGCCATGACGGTGCGCTCGGGGGAGAGACCGTCGTCGTCCGGATCGACGGGAGAGGCCATCAGGTGTCGAACATGCCGAGCACAACTGCGATGCCCGCGACCACGCCGACACCGATGGAGAGGATGAGCGGCATCGGTGACCGTGGGAGCGGCTCTGACCGACGCATCGCCAGTTGGTTGCGTTGCCAGTATTGGTAGCTGGTGACTGCCAGCACTGCGCCGAGCGCGATCAGCGGCAGTCCAAGGATCCGGCGACCGAAATCGCTGCCGAACTTTGGCAGGAGCTGAGTTGCCGCAACACCGGTGGCGATGAGGGCGAGTGCGGTTCGGTTCCACGCGAGGAACGTGCGCTCGTTCGCGTAGGTGAAGCGAACGTCGGGTTCGACTCCCTGGTCACGCTCGTCGGAGTTCGCTGGCATCGGACCGGCTACCAAAGCTGATCGGTATACGTGTCGGTGCCGGGAAGCGTCTTGATGAAGGGCGCGGCGAACACGACGCGGCCACCGGCTGCTTCGAGATCGGCGGCGATCTTCTGGTATCCGGCCCAGCGGTCGAGTGGATCCTGCTCGTCGAACCAAAGCAGGCACACGCGTTCGGTCTCGGGGGTAAGGGGAACGTCGGGCGGGGCATCCGCGAGGAGCGGGACACTCATGAGTGCGACCACTTGATCGGCGGGAGCCGGGGAGCGTCCTGAAACCCACTCGGTCACCCAGGCGCCATTCGATCCTTCGGGTGGCTCGGCCATCATGATCACAAGCCCTGGATACCCCCGGTCGAGCGCCAGTTCCACCGGAACGCCGTCGGCATCTGCGTGTGCCTCACCGCGGAGTTTGTACATCGCGGTGTGCACGTGATCGCGGTGCGGGAACATTCGCTCGTTCTCGTGAAGCCAGTTGACCTGGTCGGTTCCCCAGCGGACCCATTCGCCAAACTTGCCCGCGAGGACCCAGTAGATCGCCACGTACGAACCGTGATCGAGCGGTGAAGCGACCGGCGCGATGCCCTCAGAAATCGCGGGGAAACGGCGGTCCTTATGCGCACGGGTTGCGACGTACCGGGTGCCACTGATGGTCCAGGCGCCGATCATGCAGCCCGAGTAGAAGTGATCGCGCTCGTACCAGCGGTTGTATTCGACCTCGTGGCCCGGGTGCGGTTCCACGATCGTGACGAGGGCGCCGCCGAGCTTGATCGGCTTCACGCGGGTGTCGCCCGAGCCCACTTCCTGAATCGCCATATCGATGTCCTTTTGTTCGGCGTCAGCCGCGCGCTATGCCCGCGGTGACGCGTACGTGGTTGCGAGGCTGATCTTGTCGACTTTGTTGGTGGCGTTGAGTGGCAACGCCTCGACTGTGATGAGTTTGTCCGGTGCCTTGTAGTCGGCAATACGAGAATGACACCAGTCTCGCAGGCTCGCGAGATCGGGTGGGTGTTGTGCATCGGTGCCGACAACGAAGGCCACTCCGATCTCGCCGAGCACCGGCTCCGGCACTCCGATCACCGCGACTTGGGCGACGCCGGGGTGATCGGCGAGCGCGGCCTCCACCTCGGCGGGGTAGACGTTGTAACCACCGCGTATGTACATCTCCTTGAGCCGACCGACAATTCGCAGGTTGCCGTCGTCTCCGATCACGCCCAAGTCTCCGGTGTGGAGCCAGCCGTCGGCGTCGATGGTGGCTTCGGTCGCGACGGGATCGTCCCAGTATTCGCGCATCATTGCGGGTGACCGAGACAGGATCTCCCCCACATCACCGTTGCGGCCGAAGCCGTCGTTCTCGGCACCGTCGATGGGCAGGATTCGCAGTTCGACGTCGGGTGCGGGTCGCCCGACGGTGGACGCGACGACCTCGTCGGGATCACCGAGGAGCGTGCTCGTGGTGACGCCGGCCTCGGTACTGGTGTATCGAGTGATGACCGGACATCGCAACGTTTCTCGCATTCGACGGATCAGGTCCGGGGCAATCGTCGCGCCTCCGGTTCCCACCACCCGCAGCCCCGAGAAATCCGTGATCGCAATATCAGGATGGGCGAGGACGAGTTCCCATTGGGTCGGGACGCCGGTGCCCATGGTGATGTGTTCGTCGCGAATGAGTCGCAACGTTTCAGCGGCCGACCACGGTTCGCTCGCAATCACGACGGTGGTGCCATTCGCAAGCTCGTCCCACATGCGGGTCATGTAGGCAACATGGGGAAAGGGGAGTACGAGCAGCCGGCAGTCGCCCGGTTCGGTGAGTTGACCGATGTTGTTGCTGATGGCGCGCATGCGAGCGTGGTCGTAGACCGCGCCTTTCGGTACCCCGGTGGTGCCACTGGTCCACACGATGCACGCGGCGTCGGTCATGGCGATTTCGGGGAGTGGGGATGTGAGACTGGTCTCGAACGCTTCCTTGAGATCCTCGACACTGATCACCTGGCCCACCGGGGCGCCCACCGGGACCGCGGCGCCGTCGCCCACCACGGTGACGACAGGGTGAGTGCGGTCCAAGATGCTGCGCTGCTCCTGCTCGCCGAGCCGACCATTGATGGCCGAGGTGATCGCTCCGACCCGCAGCGCGCCCAGATAGCACGCGGCGAACTTGATCGAGGAGGGCAGCATGAGGGCCACCACATCGCCGGGCAACACTCCGAGCCCGATCAAGGTCTCGGCGAATCCGTCGGTCACCCGATCGAGCCAGCCATAGGTGGCTCGCTTGTCATGATGGACGTAAGCGTCGCGATCGGGATAGGTGGCCGCGGCGATCCGCAATAGCTCCGCGGTATGGGTCGACACAAGCATGAATCACCGACTCTACGAGCCGGACCTGACGAGGCGTTAGATTTCGACGCCGTCGTCCACCAACTAGGGAGTACTCGCAATGGCGCGTTTCACCGACCGAGTCGCGATTGTCACCGGCGGAGGTTCCGGCCTCGGGCGTGCGACCTCCGTACTGTTCGCGGCTGAAGGCGCATCGGTCGCGGTCGTCGACCTCTCCGGAGCGACCGCAGAAGCTGCCGTGGCGGAGATCGTGGCCGCGGGTGGAACTGCCAAGGCGTACGCCGCGGATGTAAGCGACTCGGCCTCGGTGCAAGCGACGGTTGATGCGATCGCGGGCGACCTCGGGCGACCACAGCTCTTGGTCAACTCGGCCGGTATCGGGGGGTTTGCGAAGAGCGAGGAAGAGTCGCCGGAGCGGTGGGCATCCATCATCGGCGTGAATCTCACCGGTACGTTCTTGATGTGCCGATTCACACTTCCGTACTTGCTCGACGGTGGCGGGGCGATCGTGAACATCGCGTCGAATGCCGGGATCATGGGCCAGCCCTACTCCGCGGCCTACTGCGCCTCGAAAGGCGGCGTCGTGAACCTGACGCGCGCGCTGGCGGTCGAGTATGTGGATCAGGGAGTACGGGTGAACTGTGTGGCGCCGGGTGGCATGCGGACGCCGCTCACCAAGGGGTTTCGACTTCCCGAGGATGCGGACTTCGATGTCCTGCGGCCGGTGATGAGCCGGATCGGCGTCTCCGAACCCGAGGAGGTTGCTGAATGCATCGCCTACGTCGCTTCCGACACAGCGAGATACATGATCGGCTCGATCATCTCGATCGATGGGGGACTGGTGACCTACGGGGGCGGATTCCCGAAACCGAAGACTTCACCGAAGAACCCCGCCGAGGCAGGCTGAGGCGGTGGCGCAACGACTAACGCACTTCACGTCGCTCTGGGAGCTCATCGTTGCTCGCGCCGCGGATACTCCCGACGCGCAGTTTGTTGTCGACGAGGACTCGCGCACGCTCACGTTCGCGGAGTATCGCGATGCCTCGGAGCGAGCCGCCGCAGCCTTGCATGCCCGGGGAATCGGTGAAGGTGATGTGGTCTCGTGGCAGATGCCCACGTGGATCGAGTCGATGGTGCTCGTAGGCGGTCTCGCTCGGTTAGGGGCGGTGCAGAACCCGATCCTGCCGATCTATCGCGAGCGTGAAGTCGGCTTCGTCGTGCGCGAAGCCGGCGCCAAGTTGTTGGTCGTGCCGGGAGAATGGCGAGGCTTCGAGTTTGGTGCGATGGCTCGCGCAATCCCCGGTGTCGAGGTGCTCGAACTCCATCGCGGCGACGCGCTCGATGGCGATGTTCCTTCGTTGCCTCCGGTGCCCGTTGGGGGAGACACCTTTACGCCGGGCGTCCGCACCGATGGCCCGCTGCGGTGGCTCTTCTACACATCGGGTACCACTGCGGACCCGAAGGGTGCTCGCCACAACGACAATACCGTCGCCGCGTCTGCCTACTCGATGGTCGATGCCTTTGATCTCACCGCCAACGATCGCAACGCGATGGTGTTTCCGTTCACGCACATCGGTGGCATCGGTTGGCTGTTCAGCGGTCTGATGGCGGGCTGTCCTCATGTGATTGTGGAGGCGTTCGTGCCGGATCTCACGATCCCGGTCTTGGAACGGGAGCGAGTGACGATCGCGGGGGCGGG
>JANPBJ010000255.1:0-5476 GCA_031430375.1 Acidimicrobiia bacterium | reverse complement strand
CCGAACGGCACGCGCGTTCACGAACGCCTCCTGGCGCGCCGTTGAAACACGCCGGTCGAGCAGATAGGAACGGGTCAGCTCGTACGAGAAGATCGCCAAACCGGCAGAGATGATCAGGGCGAGGCTGGCGAACACCAACGTCACCCGAGCGCGCAGGCCGAGTCGGTGGGTTCGAGGCAGCAATGATGTCATCGCGCGCCGTGACGCCCACGGTCCATTCTCGGAAACGATACAACCTTGTTCATAAACTCATGCGATGAAGACGCGGGGTCCAGTGATCATCGAAGCGGCTATCAACGGAGCGACCCAGCGCAGAACCAATCCCCACGGCATCAGCCGATCCCGGCGTCGTTGCGATCGGGCCATTCCTCTACGGCAACTCCGCTGCGGACGCGGAGTACATGTTCGCATGGTGCCGGTCCCGAGAGGTTCCGGTTCACATCTCAGTCTTCGAGCCAGGCTTCTTGCGCGTCGCACTCACTCACCTCGCCGCGGACACACTTCCCGAGCTGGTGAAGATCCAGCTCTACTTCGGAGGACACGTTCCCTTCGGGCTCCCTCCGACACTCCCTTCCCTCCACGCGTATGTAGCGATGTTGGATGGTTCGGGACTGGCCTGGATGGTGGGCGTTATCGGCGGCAACCTTCTCGGAACCGACCTCGCCGCGGCCGCGATCGAACTCGGCGGGCACCTGCGCGTTGGGCTCGAAGACTCCAACATGGGTTGTGCGATACGCAACGAGGATCTCGTGATCGCCGCCTCGGATCTTGTGCGCGCGACGGGCCACGAACTCGCGACCCCCGATGCCGCCCGCTCGCTCTTCGCTCGTTCCTAGACCCATCCACAGTTACTAACGGCGCGCAAACCTCGGATCGCCGGAGAGCAGCAATATCTCGAACTCGATGTCGCCGTTGTCGAGCGTGTCCTTATCGTGAATACACGGTGACGGGATCGCGATGTGCTTGTCAGTGCGGTCACACTCCGGCACGACCGTGACTGGCCCACCCGGCGCCTTCTGCACATAGATCTTCGACTTGGTGCCCCGGCCGCGAACGCTCTTGTCCCACGTGAGCTTGATCCGCACCGGTGAGCGAGGATTGTCCACTCCTTCGAACGGAGACACGAAGACGATCTTCCCATCGCACAATTCGCCACCGCAGAAGGTTTCAACACCTTCGGTCTCGGTCCGCAACACGATTGGTGCGCCGACACTCTTGGAAGGCATGCGCAGCGAAGCGATCGTGTTGTTCGCAGGCGTGGCCCGGTCACCCGTGGAGATCGTCTCGCGCGGAAGAACGAACCCGGTGACCTGACCCGGGATCGGCTCGGCCACGACCGGCCCCGCCTCACCGGCGGTCGGCTCGATCTCGGACCCGGAGAGGGTGACCACGATCCCCAGCGAAGTGCTGGGCGGTACGTCCTCGCCGACTAGGACCACGATCTCGAGGGTGATGGAGGCACCAGGCGCGATGGTGCCGATCGCACACGTGGTGAACCCGGCACAGCCTCCCTGGCTGATGGCGATCGACACCGGGGTCACGCCCACCGGCAGCACCACCGAGGCGCTTGCGTTGGTCACCGCGGACGCACCGGCATTGGCGAGGAAGAACCTCACCAACGCGTGATGGTTGGCGTCGACCGAGGGTGGGATCGTCTCTCCCGTCACCGAGACATCACCCGTCGGGAGTTCGATGAAGGTAGCCGTCACGGCCCGGTCTGCGTCCAGCGTGACGCTGCACGCGGCCTCCCCAGTGCAATCCCCGAACCAGCCTGCGAACGCGAACCCCGGCGCGGGGGACGCGATCAGCGCAACGATCGAGCCGTCGGCAAAGCCGGCCACGCAACCCTCCGGGCAGCTGATCCCTGCGGGGTCCGATTCCACGGATCCGGAACCGACAACGTCAACCGACAGCGTTCGCGCTCCACCTGCGGTCCAGTGCTTCTGTGCAGTCGCGGTCTGGAGCGAGCCCCCGGTGTCGGTGAAGCTCGCCTTGATGGTGTCGTCACCGGCGGCGGCACCGCCGAGGTACGTGAAGGCGACATCGCCCGCCGCGTCCGACTCACAGCTCACGGGCACACACGTCCCAACCGCACCGGCATTGATCCCGGTCACGTCAAAGTCCACCAGCTGACCCGCAACGACCGGTGTTCCGCCGACTGCGTGCACATTGGCTGTCACCGTGTGGGTGGTGGCAACCGGGTTGGTCGCGTCGAGCGGACTCACTGAAATGACCAGCGAGTTGACGACGATCGATGACCCCGCGATCAGGATGTATGCCTCACCGCATGCTTCGAGTTCCGTCGCCGGATCGACGCCGCAGGTCGGGGTGGTGGCGGTGTCGGTCGCGACGGCGAGCGCACTCCAATCGGACGGGAACGTGGGGTACGCATCGTGGACCGAGCATCCCCATCCCTCCAGCGACGCGGTCGAGAGATCGGCAAACGACGGGTTCGCCGCGATCAGCGAAACCGCGCCACCGCACGGCGGGTCGCCATCGTGGGTCCAGGAACCCTCACCCGCGCTGATTGCTCCGAGAGTTGTGAGAATCTCGGCATCTTGTGACGTTCCGCCGCAACTCGTGGAGTAGTACATGCCGGTCCGGCCCGGCTGACTTCCGGCATACGCGATGCCTTCGCGGATGATCGTGCCGCGCGCACCCAGCGACGTGAAGTCTCCGTCGTCGTGGAACACCGGGTCGGTGCCGACGACGATGCGGTTCCCGGCCTGGGTCCGCCCTCCCGCAGTTCCCAACACCACCGGCCCGAAGACGGATGCACTGGTCGCAATCGCCGGAGGGATGGAGCCGCAGTTCGGGTCACCCACGATCAGAAGGTCATATTGCCCGAAGTCAGTGGCGGTTGACTCGGCCCAGGTGGCGTCGTCGACGACGGTCACCTCGAAACCGAGCGCGGTCGCGATCTGCTCTTCCTGACTCGGAGCGCCAGTCACCGAATCCGCGTGGATCAGGGCTTTCCCCACCGCGGCCTGAGCCGCTGGTTGGCCGGTCGGTGCGAACAAACCTGCCAGCACGATGGCCGCTACCGCGGCCCCGCTCGTAGCGCGAGTTCGAAAATTCAAGGCCATGCCCGTCTCCCAGTCACTCCCACGGCACCCCCAAAAGGCACCGTCCCTCACCGCCACCTTTCTCCAACTCTCGAACCGTGTCAAATGGGCCCGAACTGCTGCGGTCGTCGCGATCCCAGGGGCCGGGTTCGCGTACCCAGCCGTGTTGAAGCCGGACCTGCTCGCGCGAGGCACTCGAGATGCGCGAACAGGTGAGCATGCCCATACCAGCGGCCACCGCACCCTTGACCACAGGGTCACCGGAAGGTAGACCGAGGCCACGCCCTCGGCGAGCGCCGAGAGCGCAAGGGGGAATCATGGCAGCGTCGACATCAGGGCCGCGGGGGTTCGAGGTACTGAAAGCGTCCCCGTCCAGGCAACGTCGCCCTCTGCGAACCGTCCTGTTCGGTCTCGGCGGCGCCGTATCTCTGGTGCTGCTGGCAGCATGTACCCCGAACGGGGCCGGGGCCGAGACTGACTTCGCGGAAAACGTCACGACAACAGCAGCCCGTCTGTCGCTCGACGGCCAGTGCGGCAGTTCCTCGTGTTCGCATCGATTTGCCTATAGCGCGCCCGGTGTTGCGACCAAATACACAGCGCCGACCGCGAGCCACGCACCCAACCACTTGCAACGATTCAACACGAACGTCAGCGGCCTAACCGCAAACAAGCTTTACACCGTGCAGGCGTGCACCCGAGATGTGCTCGGGGGAGGACAGTTCTCGAGCTGGGACTGTGCCGCCCCGACGGAGTTCCGCACGACAACCTTCAATAACCCTCTGCAGCAGCCGCCGACCGGCAACATGAAACTGGCCGCACCGAACATGGTGAAGGTTGGCGGCTATTACTACACGATCGGCAGCTTCTCCGACTTTGGCAACGATCCCACCAATTACCAGGTCCGGCGCTCGACTGACATGATGACGTGGTCGCCGATCGGACTCTCGTTCACCGCAACCAACAGCATCCCCGATGTGGGGAACCTCTGGGTCCCGGCTTGGCGTTCGACCCGTGCCACGACCCGCTCCACTTGCAACGATGCCGATATCAAGCTCGGCGGAGCCGAGATCGCTTACCTTGGCGGAACTTGGTATCTCATGGCGACCTTCGCCTCCGACGTCACCAACCCAGGGGCCGCCTGCGACACCACTTCACCCTACGATGCGATCACCGTGCGATCCATCGGGATCGCTACTGCGAGTAACCCTGAGGGGCCGTATACCTGGAAGGCAACTCCGTCGGATGCCATCAGTGACAATGAGGACCATATCGATCCGTCCCTGTTCGTGGATCCCGACGACCCGTCCAGCCGGTGGCTCGTCTACAGCGTGTCGTACATCGATGATCGCGACAACATGCGTCTGAAGGCTTACCCGGTAGACGCCAACCTCGACCGCAACGGGTCCTCGGTCATTCTGCTGCGGACGGACGTCGATACCAAGACCTATGAGCTTGACGGCCCCAACTCCTACCGCCAAGAGGGTGGGGCGATGTTCAAACATGACGGCCACTTCTTCGTGTACTACGCCACTGGGAATACCGCCAACGCCCAGCAGGGGACCTATCCGTACGTCATGGCAATGGCCCGCAGCCAGACCCTCCCCCCAAATGATGCAGGGTCGGGCAATCTGTTTGTCAAGACGGGGGTGGAGATCGGGAATAGCACTGGCACGACTTGGAAGGGCCCCGGCCACGGCGGAGTCATCCAAGATGCTCGCGGCGCGTTCTGGTACGTGTATCAGGCAAAGAACGGGGACGACCAGAAGAAGGGTTTCCTGCAACCGATGTACTACGACCAAACTCAACACAACTTCTACTTCCAAGGCGGGGCGATCAAGGCAACGAACATTGGCGTGCCCTTTCCCTAGAGGTGCTTCGAGTGGCTCTGTTGGATTTGGCGCACACGCGGCTTGGCGGTGAGGCCGGCGGGATGCGGCCTCACCGTTCCCGCCCCAACCATCTGAACCGAAACGGTCCACCCACCTGGTCGGGAACGGCACGATCCGAAGCAAGGCAACCCAGCCCCCCGATCGGTCGGGTTTTCCCCACCCTAAATCCGCCTGCTCGCCCCCTGGGCGCGGGGCCACGAATCCCCGAACCTTGGGGCATGACACGCACCACCCCCCACTCCCGTTGCCCGCTACTCCCAACCATCCGCAGTGCCGCCCGTCGTCAGCACCCGCAATCTCACCCGATTGTGGGGCAAGGGGTCCTCGGCTCAGGTCGGCATCACCGATGTGGACCTCGACCTCGTCGGCGGTGAACTGGTCGCCATCGTCGACCATGTTCAGGACTCTGAAGTTGGGCGCGCCGAACCAGAGTGCGCTACTACCGTCAGCCACCAGGGGCCTCCTCGATCTCGGACCGTCAAGAAGTCACGAGATTGTTGGAGGCCCTCCTTCTATTGGTGG
>JANPBJ010000254.1:0-1935 GCA_031430375.1 Acidimicrobiia bacterium | reverse complement strand
TCGCGCCGCGGGAACTGCTCGACCGCATCGAGGCCGAGATGGCCCCTCACGTCGCTCGCACCGGATACGGAACCGACACCTTCGCGGGGCCGCGGACCCGCCGCACCGGTGGGTTGATTGCCCGGTCACCATCGTCGCAGGATCTGGTGCTCGACGACCTGGTGCTCGGGACGGTGGACCAGGTCTTGGCGCACGTGAACAACTACCAACTCCACCTCACCCAGTTGATCCGCATCGAACCCGGCGGCCCTGCGCAGGTCATCCACCGTGACCAATGGGCCTTCGACTTCTTCACGTTCCCGTCGGGCTACCAGGTGCAGTGCAACACCATCTGGGCGGCCACCGACTTCACCGAAGCCAACGGCGCGACGCGCGTCGTACCGGGAAGTCATCTCGCCGTTGACAAACTCCGTTTCGAACTGGCCGACACCGAACCCGCCGAAATGGAGCGCGGGTCTGCACTCATGTACGTCGGCTCGCTCTACCACGGCGGCGGCGCGAACACCTCCGACTCGGATCGCGTCGGTGTGAACATCACCTACAGCGTCGGCTGGCTCCGCCAGGAAGAGAACCAGTTCCTCACCGTGCCGCCCGAGGTGGCACGCGAACTCCCCGAGCGGTTGCAACGGCTGCTCGGCTACTCGCTCGGTGCATACGCGCTCGGTTACGTCGACGACCTGCGCGACCCGCTCGACGTGTTGATGGGCAGGGACAACTCCACCGGCTCGTTCGCGGCCGGCGCGACCGTGCTCGCCGACAACGCGGGCGTCGCCACCAACGTCTGACCGACGCGGACTTTCGCGCCGGCGAAGGCCCGCTCGACGAGGACCGCGATCACGAGCAGGGCCGACGCGACGACGCCGTCGAGCCACCAGTGGTTTGCGGTCGCGCTCACCGCGAACATCGTCGCGAGCGGATGCGCGAGGACCCACCACCGCCAGCGGCTCGAACTCGCAAACACCACGACCGCGCCCACCCATACGGCCCACGCGACGTGCACCGACGGCATCGCCGAGAGCTGATCCGCGATCCCCTGGCCGATCGGGCCGTAGACCGACTGGTCGAAGAGACGAGCGACATCGACGAATCCGTACTGCGGGAACATCCGCGGCGGCGCGACCGGAATGAACTGGATCACCAGACACGCGAACGTGGTGAGCGCGAGCGCGGTCCGCCACCGGGCGTAACAGTCGCGGTGGGAGAGAAAGAGCCACAGCAGCGCGATCATCATCGCCGGGGCGTGCGCGATCGCGTAGTAGCCGTTCGAGAACCGAGCGACCCACGGACGGGCGATCACCCAGTTCTGTAACCCGGTTTCGCTCGGGAGTCCCATCTGCTCTTGGAGTCGATACACCCACCGCCCGTTGGCCAGGCCTTCGTCAACCCGCACCACACTCAGCCGCCCCGCGAGTTGCCACAAGGCGTACAGCGACAAGACCAGCGCGGCTTCCAACCCGAACGCCGCCACCGACCGCTGCCATCCCCGCGGTGCACCACGCCACGCAAGACCTACGACGAGACCAAGTCCTGCCAAGACGAACGCCCATTGCCACTCGAGCCACCCCACGCACATCACTATGGCTCGTGCGCTCGCTGCTCTGCCTGTCAGCCCACGTCAGCTCGCTCGCTCGCGGCTCACTCCGCAGGCTCCGCTCGGGAATGGACTCCGGCTGCGTGATGACGGTTGGTCACGCCGCGGAATCGACGATGCCGTCGTGGTGCGCTGGGGGCACCACCACGACGGCCCGTCGTCCCTGTCCGGTCGCTCCGGTCGCGAGCCTTCGAAGGGTCGTTGCCGGCTACTACGGCGTTCCGTTGATATAGACCGGGCCCACCGAACAGCCGACGTTCGCCCCGATGGTCGCGAGGATCCAGAGTTGCGTCACGGTGTCGACCGGGACCGAGATGGTGATTCCGGCAGCAAAGTCGGCGGCC
>JANPBJ010000253.1:0-4453 GCA_031430375.1 Acidimicrobiia bacterium | reverse complement strand
CGACCGCGATGGAACGCGGCGGCATCAGCGCACTCGGCGATGCACGCGTCGAGAACGTCGAAGCGCTGCGCGCGGGTGGGGTCTCCGCGCCGATCACACTGATCCGGTCGCCGATGCTGCACCAGGTCGATCGGGTCGTAGCGGCCGCGTCGACCAGCCTCAACTCCGAGGCCGTCGTCATCGAAGCCCTCTCCGCGGCGGCCGTCACTCAGCTCCGGCTTCACGGGATTGTGCTGATGGTGGAGTTGGGCGACCTCCGCGAAGGAATCCTCGCGGCGGACCTCGTCGACCTCGCGCGCCTCGCGCACGGCCTTCCCGGGCTCACGCTTCAGGGCATCGGCACCAACCTCGCGTGTCAAAGCGGCGTGGCGCCCGACGACGCAAACATGACCGAGCTCTCGCGGCTTGTCGAGCTGGTGGAAACCACCTTCGACCTAGTGCTTCCCGTGGTATCCGGCGGCAACTCAGCAAATATCAACTGGGCGCTCGAGTGCAACGACCCCGGGCGGGTCAACGAACTGCGCCTCGGCGAGTCGATCCTCCTCGGCCGAGAGCCGCTCCACCGCAAGCCGGTGCCCGGATTGCATACCGATTCGATCACGCTCGTCGCGGAAGTGATCGAATCCAAGGACAAGCCCAGCCAGCCCTGGGGCACAATCGCACAAGCCGGATTCGGTGCAGCCCCGGCTCGAGAAGGGTTGGGTATCACCCGTCAGTCGCTGCTTGCCCTCGGTCACCAAGACATTGATCCCGACGGGCTCACCGCCACACCCGGTTTCACCATCCTGGGCGCGAGTAGCGACCACCTGGTCGTCGACACCGGCGACACGCGATGTTCGGTTGGATCCGAGATCAGCTTCCAGCTCAACTACAGCGCACTCGTTCGGGCCATGACGTCACCGTTCGTCACGAAGCTGTTCCACGGAACCAGCCCATAACCCAGCCCGGCTTGTGCAATTAGGCGTCGAGTTCTTCCAGGACGCGAGCACGTAGTCCCATCTGGGCGAGCATCGCGCGGTCGCTCGCATGATCCGCGCACGGCGTGGTGGCGGTCAACATGATGTTGCGCTCGCTCGTGAAGAACGAGTTCGCGCCGGCCAGCATGCACAGCGCCTGATCCGAGAAACTCATGAGGTGACGGCCCGCTGCAATCCGCACCACCGAACTCGGCATCAGCAACCGCGCCACCGCAATCATGCGAACGGTCTCCGCGATCTCCACGTCGGGTGCATCTTCTAGCGGCGTTCCCGGCACGCGCGACAACACGTTGATCGGCACCGACTCGGGATGCGGCGACTGGGTCGCGACTTGGTGCAGGAACGAGATCCGATCGGCGTCGGTCTCGCCCATACCGATGATGCCGCCACAACACACTGTGATGTTGGTGGTGCGCACCGCCGCGATCGTGTCGAGCCGTTCCTGGTAGGTACGCGTGGTGATCACCGAGCCGTAGTACTCAGGCGACGTGTCGAGATTATGGTTGTACGCGTACAGTCCGGCTTCCTCGAGCCGCTGTGCTTGTTCGGCCGTCAGCATGCCCAAGGTTGTGCACACTTCGAGGCCCAGATCGTTGACTTGGCGCACCATGTCGAGCACCCGCTCAAACTGTGCGTTGTCCTTCACGTCGCGCCACGCTGCGCCCATGCAAAATCGAGTAACACCCTGGGCCTTCGCCCGCTTCGCAGTCTTCACCACATCGTCGACGGCCATCAACGGTTCGGGCTTCACGCCCGTGTTGTGGTGGACGGATTGCGAGCAGTAACCGCAGTCCTCGGGACACGCGCCGGTCTTGATCGACAACAGCTGGTTCACGTGAATCTCGGTGGGATCGTGGAACTTCACGTGCACCGCGCTGGCTTCGCGCACCAACTCCATCAGGGGCCGTTCGTAGAGCTCCGTGATCTCGGCGATCGTCCAGTCAGTGCGTACGGCCGTGGTCATGGAACTCCGGTCTCCTTGCGATGGTCACCCGACGGGATCCCCGCCCGTGAGATGGGCCACGGTAGCGCCGCTGGGGGAGCCACCCGGGACGAAGGCGACCCGGGCCGGCCCCGGACCGCCAGTTGACGTTGGCACCCGCAAGCCGAGCGAACTGGTCGGACGGACGTGGTGCAGGTGTGGGATCGTGCAGCGGTGACCGGACCCACCGTGACCGAGTTGGCCGAGATCCTGAGATCGATCGCGCCCGGCGGTCGCGTCGTCCGAACCTGGGGCTTCGACGGGGGACTCTCCTCGGAGATGACCGGCGTCGAGGTGGAGACACCCCGCGGTGGGCGTCAGCGTTTGGTGGTTCGTCGAGAAGGATCGGCCGCCGATCTCTTCACGTCGTCACGTCTGGCCCGCGAGTTTCGGCTGCTGGAATCGCTGTACCGCATCGGCATTGCGGTCCCGGAACCTCTGGCGCTGAACGCGGAGCACCGCAGCGCGGTCCTCGACTTCGTGGAAGGTGCTCCGCTCGTGACCACGACCGACCCCGCCGCCGCGGCGCACGTCTTCGCGTCGACCCTCGCCACCATCCATGCGCTGGACGGGGAACACCCGGAGTTCGCTCAGCTCCCACGGCGGGGCGCGGTGCTCGACCAGGTGCTCCTCGAAACCCGGCACGTGCTGGACCAATCACTGCGCGAAGGTCTGATCCGGGAAACGTTGCGGAGCCATTGGCCACCACCGAGCCCGGCCCGTTCCGCCCTGCTCCACGGTGACTTCTGGCCCGGAAATATTCTCTGGCGGGGAGACCGCATCGTCGCAGTGATCGACTGGGAGGACGCGGCCGTCGGTGATCCGCTCGCCGACGTTGCCACCACACGCCTCGATCTGTGGTTTGCATTCGGACGCCCGGCAATGAACGCGTTCACCGACCATTACCTCGCGCTGACCGCAGCCGAGGCCACGTACCTTCCGGTGTGGGACCTCGTCGCCGCGCTCCGCCCGGCCGGTGGTATCTCCGCGTGGGCGGCCGACTGGGCCGGCTACGGACGGCCGGACATGACAGCGTCGAACCTGCGCGCCACCCACGCCGAGTTTCTCGACGCCGCGCTCGACGCGATCGACCCGTGAACGCGGAGCCCGTCAGAGCCAGCCACGGCGCTTGAAGGTCACATACAACACGACCACTATCCCAATCATCAGCGCCGCGGAGAGCTCGAAGCCCCAACGCTGGGCGAACCCGGGATACGGGACGTTCATGCCGTAGAACCCCGTGACCAGGGTGGGGACCGCGATGATTGCGGCCCAGCTCGTGACATTCTTCATGATCTGGTTCTGGCGGTAGTCCCGCAGGCTCAGGTTGGTCTCGACGATCGTGCTGACGAGATCGCGTAATGCCTCGGTTGATTCCGTAGCCCGCAACACGTGGTCGTAGACATCTTGGAAGTACGGGTACATCGTTGCCCCCACGGCCTCGTGCTCGCGCCGCATCAGGCCACTCACCGCTTCGCGCATCGGGACGACGAGCCGATGGAACGCAACCAGCGCCCGCCGCATCTCGAACCAGTTCCGTTGCTGGTTCGGGTCCAGGGGAACATCGGCGAAGAGGCCTTCGCTCACCGTGTCGTAATAATCGTCAAACGTGCGAACTGTTTCGAAGTATCCGTCGATCACGATGTCGAGGAGTCCGTAGAGCAGGAACCCCACGCCGAGAGCCAGTAGGTCCGCCGATCGATCCCAGCGGTCCACCACTGGGGCCATCGAAAATTCCTCGCTCTTCCGAACCGTGATCATCCACTGCCTGCCGATGAACGCGTCGATCTCGGTTGCGACCAGCCGGCTCGAGTCCGCGTCGACCCGCACCGAGTGACACGAGAGAAACATGTGGCCCTCGTAGTAATCGAGCTTCGGCCGCTGGTGCTCGCTCAGCGCGTCTTCCACCGCGAGTTCATGAAGGTCGAGTTCCTCCGCCAGTTCCACCAACTGCGCATGGTCTGGCGAGAGGAGATCGGCCCACAGCAGGACATCAGGGTCCTTCAGGTACTCCGAGATGTCACAGACCGGGAAGTCCAGGGCCAGCAACTTGCCATGACGCCACGCCCGGGTCTGGGTCATGCGATCAGCTCCAGGGCCTGGTTGAATAAGTACACCGTCATGAAATGCAGACTGTCGCCCACCTCCACCGGGGCCAGTCCCGCACAAGCCCGAGCGTGGGTCCCCTCCAGAATCAGACCGAGTCGGTAACACGCCAGCACCCGGAACCAGGTGAGGTCCGACAGGTCACGATCGGTCCGAGACGAGTAGTACTCGATCAGCTGGTCCGTGCTCGGGAGTCCGGGCGCATCGACCCCCATCGGAGTCGCAACGCCACCCCGTACCGGCCACGTGGACAGCAGGTGGCCAAGATCGAGGAGTGGATCGCCGATCGTGGCGAGTTCCCAATCCACCACCGCCGCGAGCTCGCCGGAGTCGGGCGCAATAATGACGTTCGCGAAATGGAAATCCCCGTGGATCAGGCCGGCCCGCA
>JANPBJ010000252.1:0-14487 GCA_031430375.1 Acidimicrobiia bacterium | reverse complement strand
CCAGCAGTGTTCCCTCAACGCGGGCAGTCAGGGCGAGCAACTGCGCCATGGTGCCCGGCGCCGGCAGCGCGGTGAGCCGCACGTGGTATCCAATATCGAACCGCGTATCGTCGACCCAAATCGGCCGGCCTTGCTGCATTGGGACCGTCATCAGCCGCTTGCGGAACCGCGGAATGAGATGCAACCGCGACGCCACGAGTTCCCGCACTTCGGCGAGGCGAAACCTGCCGGACGCGTCGAAGAACGGAGCCCCCTCGAAGGTCGCGACCGTTCCCACGTGCATCGGCGTCTCGTCACGTTCCAAATGCAAGAAGGATGAATCGAGCGCGGAGAGCCGGTCGTAGGCGTGGCCGCGCTCGTTGCGCATCTTCTCCCCAGTCACCGACGCTCCACCTGCGGACGTCTCGCTCATGGGCTCGAGGGTGCGGCTGGGGACGCGACCGCGGGGAGCGGAGTGGCGCACGACGAGAGGCGCAGCGCGCGCGCCCCTGTATCCGCTTTCGAGGACAGTGCGGTGCCCTCGGCGTTCGCCAACCCCGCCGCGTTGAGATCAGACTTCGCCTGCGCCTCCAGCGACGCGGCGCTTGCATCCAACGCACGACCAACCAGATCCAACCAGTGGGCAACCGGGCGCTCGTACCGGGTCGGGGCATCGAGTGCCTGGATCTGCCGCAACGAGTCGCGTTGGAGTGATACCGCGCGCCTCCCGACGCGAATCATCCGCTCGACGTCGCGCGGATCCGTCGCCGGCAGCGCGGCGAACGCCGCGGTCGTCGATCGACAGATCGCTCCCACCGCTCGGCGGTATCCGGCCGGGCTCAACGATGGATCCGAGGAGCAGCCACTCACCACAACGGCCAGCGGCACCAGGAGCCCAACGAGCGAACGCAACGCTCGTGGGCGCGCCGAGCGCGAGATCCGCATCACGACGGGCACCGTACCCGGCAACGAGGCCAGGGAGTGCCTTGGGTCTCGTGCGTCGCCGCCCTATTAGCGTCGCCGCCAATGCGCACCGCAACCGCCATCTGGCGGATCTCCCCCGACCTCATCCTCGCCCTCGAGGAGCACCTCGGACTCCCGGTCGATAGTTACGTGAACGGATCCCAAACTTGGTTCACGGGAGAACCCGCGTTGGAGTGGCGACTCCATCCGGTGGCCGGATACCAACCGCCGAAAGGCGTGTCGCCCTATGACCTGTGGGAACTCGTCGTCGGCGCAATCATCGCGGGCGCACCACCGGAAGCGCTGGTGCTCGGCGACGCCACGGTGGCGCTCAGCGAACTCTGGGACGGACTCGAGTGCTTCCCCGCCTACGGCGATGACCTCGAACCAGCCGCGGTCGTTGCCCGCGTTCGTGAAGCGCTCGAGAGGGATCCCGATCTCAACGGCATGGTCGACCATGAAACCATTGGCGATGAGTGGGAACATAGCGCCGGAACCGTGTCCGTCCTTGAACTCCTGATCCGCCAACTCTCTGGCTAGAGGGCGTCGCGCCACGGCGGGGTGCGTGGCAGATCGAAGTCGGCCGGATACCGCTCGCCATCGATCGCCCGAAACGCGAGCTCCCCCCACCGGTGCACGCCGGCGAGCGGTTGTGGCAACGCGTCCCGCGGGTAGAAACCCACGGATCGAGTCTCCAGTGGATGACCTTTGAGCTCACCGCCGATCATCCGGCAGTGAAACAGGATCGAGTACATCGGGATACGCGCGAACCCCAGCCGGAGTCCGTCGAGTACTGAGATCAACGAGACAGGCTCGACCTCGATGCCGGTCTCTTCGTAGACCTCCTTCACCGCGATCTCCGACGGCGAGTAGCCAACGTCAGCCCACCCGACCGGATACAGCCAGATCCCGCTGTCGGCACGCTGGGTCAGGAGGATCTCACCTTGGTCGTTCCCGACGATCGCCGCCACTGCAACCTTCGGCGTGACGTACCCCTCGACCCCCTTGCCGACGGTACTCAGCCATTCCTCGTAGAGCGCTACCGACTCAGCTTCGTCAATGGCCGCTGCTCGGATATCGGCAGCGACTTTGAGGACCTCGTCAAACCGTTCATGCTCGTACAAGCTCTGGGTGAAGCCCATCCCCGTGCGAGCGATGGCCGACAATGTTTCGGCCCACCGGAGAACGTCAGATGCTGCAACCGATTCATCCATCACGCGGAACCTAATCGCGAGCGAGCGCTCCCAGGAGAGCAACCTTGAGTGCCGCCACCCGGTCCGGGTCGGTGACCTTGGCGCCACGGTCGGTGATGTAGAACACGTCGACTGCCTGTTCCCCCGTGGTTGCCACCCGCGCGACTCCCACATCAAGTCCGAGTTCCCCGAACACGCCCGCGACCGTTGCCAATAAACCAAACTCGTCCGGTGCGAAGACTTCCACGACCGTCGCGTCGGCGGACTCTTCGTGAGACACCCGCACTTCCGGCAACCGAGTCGACAGCGACGCAGCGCCTGATCGCCGATACGCGGCCCGCCGCTCGCGCAGGCCATCGGCCACCGACACGTCACCCGCCAGGACTGCCTCGATCGTGGCTGCGCACCGCTCCCGATCTTTGTCATCGATGAGCCGATCAAAACGATCGGTACCGACGAAGAACTCGGCGGCGCGCCCATCAGGAAGGGACTGGCCCTCCGCAGTAGCAATGTCGAACCCCTCGAGGCTCAGCGCGCCCGCCACCCCCGCCAGCAGCCCCGGCCGGTCCGGCGCACCCACCGCGCACCGGAGTCGCCCGTCGCCGAGTTCCTCCCACACGACCGCGATCCCGGGACCGTGCAACGCGGGGTCCGCGGCCGACAAGCCGGGTGCGGTCACCGGTGCACGGCCGCTCCATGCGGTTCGGGTCCGGTCGTAGAGCTCCCTTACCAAGGCCGCCTTGCCTGGACCCCATGCCGCCGGACCCGTAGCGCGCGAATCCGCGACGGTCAGGAGCGTGAGCAGCCGCAAGCGAGGCTCGTCGACCACTCGGTCACCAAACCGTTCGATGGTCATCGGATCGGCGAGGTCCCGCCGCGTGGCCGTATCAGCCATCAGCAAATGATCCTGCACCAGCCAGACCAGTGTTTCGACCTGCGTCGAGCGGAGACCGAGCCGACCGGCAACCTCCCGGGCAACGCCGGCACCTTGGGTCGCATGATCTCCCGGTCGACCCTTGGCAATGTCGTGAAGGAGCGCGCCCAGCAGGAGGAGATCGGGCTCCGCGAGATCTTGAGCTGGCCTTGCATCGGGAGCCGTTGGATCGTCCAAGAGCCTCGCCGCCTCGGCCACGGTCTCGAGCAGATGCCGATCAACCATGTATCGGTGGTAGGCGTTTCGCTGCGGACGGAACCGCACGTTCTCCCACTCGGGAAGGATCCTCGTGATCAGGTCCTCGTGATCAAGCGCCTCGAACGTCGCGCTCCCGCGCGCGCCTGATCGCAGCACCGCCATGAAGTCCGATCGGATGTCCGCCGACCACGACGGAGCCGGAACGGCGCGCAGGGTCGCCAACGCATCCCGGTCGATCGTGAGCCCGCGCTCCGCCGCGGCGCGAGCAACACGCAATAGCAACGCGCCATCAATCGAAGCGGTCGGCGTAGGTTCTGTCGACCCTGCGCGGGCGGCGGCGAGGGCGATTCGGCCGTCGCGTTCGACCACCCCTTCCGCCACAAGCTGCTCACCGGGCTCGCTTCGCCGGCGACGCGCGGTGTCTGAGCGCAGCCGGGTCCAGGCGTCCTCGGCGATCCAGGCCACGGCGCGCGACGTCGCCGCGAGGGTTCGGGCCAATGCATCTGCGTCACGCTCGTGCAGCACGGTCGCCACTGCGTCTTGATCCTGAAGGGCCAGCACATCCGATCGACCACCGGTCACGCGATGGAGTGCGACGCGAACCGCCAGGAGTTGATCTCGGGCCACCTCCAACACCGCGCGATCGTCGGGACGCAGGATGCCGGTTTCGCTGAGGGCCGCGTGTCCGCCTGGGGGTCCCACCGCCCATCCGGCCCAGGCCAGCGCGTGGAGATCTCGGAGCCCCCCTGCGCCCTCCTTGAGATTCGGTTCAAGCATCTCTGCTACCGGCCCCGGTCTCAATCGGCGCACGACCGATGCGTCGGCCAGTTCGCCAATCAGCGACTGACGTCGCCCGGAAGCGAGGGCGCGAACTGCGTCGATCAAGCCAACGGCCTCGAGCTCGATGCCGCCACCCACCACACGGGCCTCGAGCAGCGCGGTCAGGGTGTCGAGATCCTTGTCGGCCAGCTTGAGTGATTCTTTGGCTCGACGGGTGGCATGGCCGAGGACGAATCCGGCATCCCACAGCGGGTACCACAGGGCGTCGGCGACGGCGCTGAGGTCCGGACGGTTCTCATGCAGCAGCAACACATCCACATCGGAGCCAGGACACAACTCACCCCGTGCGTAGGAGCCGAGGGCCACAACCGCGATCGACTCACCGCCGATCGTGTCAAGTACTGCGCGGATCGCCTCGTCGATTGTCTGAGAGAGCGCGCGCCCGAAATCAACACCGCCGAGCTCGACGTTGGCCACCAACGCGTCACAGTGAGCCCGGATCCAATCGGCACCGCGCGGGCCCGGGACGGACAAGGCGTTAGATGGCGTCGGGTCCGGCCTCACCAGTTCGAACTCGGATGACATTTTCGACTGCGGTGACCCACACCTTGCCGTCACCAATCTTGCCCGTGCGCGCGCTTTCCACAATCGTGTCGGCAACCGACGCGGCATCGGCGTCATCGACGAGCACCTCGATCCGCACCTTGGGCACGAAGTCGATCTCGTACTCCGCGCCTCGGTAGACCTCGGTGTGCCCGCGTTGACGCCCAAACCCCTGGACTTCGGACACGGTCAAGCCCTGGACCCCTTGGGCCTTCAGAGCATCCTTCACTTCATCGAGCCGGAAAGGCTTGATGATCGCGGTGACGAGTTTCATCGTTCCCCGTTCGTTGTCGTGCGCACCATCTCAAACCCGGTCCATCGCGTAGCCAACCTCGGAATGCGACGAGAGGTCCAGACCGGTCTCTTCGTCCTCTTCCGAGACTCGAAGTCCGCCAGGAAGCAACGCTTTCAACACGATGCAAATGGCGTAGGTCACGACAAATGAGAACACGAGCGTGACGCCAACCGCGAGGAGCTGTTCGCCCATCAGGCCCCAACCGCCACCCTGAAACACCCCGTCGCGTCCAGCCGAATTGACGGCCTGATCCGCGAACAGCCCGAGCAGGAGAGAACCGAACACCCCACCCACCAAGTGAACGCCGATGACGTCGAGCGAGTCGTCAAATCCGAAGCGAAACTTCAAGCTGACTGCAAGGAAACACGCTCCGCCAGCCACAAAGCCGATCACCAGTGGCGCCATACCGCCCACGTATCCGGCGCACGGCGTGATCGCAACCAACCCGGCCACCGCGCCTGACGCTGCCCCCAAGGTGGTGGCGTGGCCGGTGCGGATCTTCTCGATAATCAACCAACCGAGCATCGCGGCCGCGGCGGCCATGTGCGTATTGACGAGCGCTTGTGCAGCCAGTCCGTTCGCGCCGAGCGCAGACCCGGCGTTGAACCCGAACCAGCCGAACCACAGGATTCCCGTACCGATCAATGTGAGCGGCAGTGAATGAGGTGGCATCGGATGCTTGGGCCAGCCACGTCGTTTGCCCAGAACCAATACCACGGCCAACGCCGCGACGCCGGCGTTGATGTGAACGACAGCCCCACCCGCGAAGTCGAGCGCGCCGCGCTTGAACAACCAACCGTTGGGGGAGAAGATCCAGTGCGCGACGGGTGAGTACACCAGGATCACCCACAAGCCAAGGAACCACACCCAGGCCGAGAACCGCATCCGATCCGCGATCGCGCCCGTGATCAGAGCCGGCGTGATGACCGCGAACATCATCTGGTACGACATGAATGCCAGCGGCGGGATTGTGAGCGCCTCGAAGCCCGGCGCGAATTCAGTGGCCGCGTGGTGAAGCCCGGCGAAATCGAAGTTTCCGATCCAGCCGTTGGTTCCACCGAACGCAAGTGAGAAGCCGACGACTCCCCACAGGATGCTCACCAGGCCGAGCGCGAAAAAGTTCTGCATCAGCATGCCCAGAACATTCTTCGCTCGAACCATCCCGCCGTAGAACAACGCGAGTCCGGGCGTCATGAACATCACCAGCGCCGTAGCCACCAGTACCCAAGCGGTATCGCCCGCGTTGAACTTCACCGTCATCTCCTCGTGTGGAAGTGACGGCAGTGTGCCAGAAGCGGAGGGCGGCGCGCCTCTCGATCAGGAGTGTGAGCCCGTCCAGCTCGCCCGACCCTCGATCCACGGCTGGGCATGGAGAAGACCGGCGAACTCATTCGGCTCACGCGGGCCCGAGAACCAGTACCCCTGGGCTCGATCGCAGCCGAGGGCAAGGAGGGCCTGGAGTTGGCCGCTGGTCTCCACCCCTTCCGCCACCACCGACAGTCCCAGCGCATGACCGAGGCTGACCACGGCGGCGACAATCGCCGAATCCTCCCCGTCGGTCCCCAGGCCGTCGACGAACGAGCGGTCGACCTTCACGGAGTCGACGGGGAACCGCTTGAGGTAGCCGAGCGACGAATAGCCCGTACCGAAGTCGTCGATCGAGAGCCGAACGCCAAGGTCCTTGAGCGCAGCCATCACCTCAACTGACGACTCCTCCATGAGCACGCTCTCGGTAATCTCGAGGCAGATTCTTGCGGCCATCGATCCGTTGCGCTCGATCACCGCGCGCACTTTGTCGGCCAGGTCGGACTGCGCAACTTGGCGAGCTGACAAGTTGACGGCCATCGTGAAGTCGGGCTCGAGTAGTCCCACCTGCTCCCACCGGGCGACCGTCCGACACGCCTCTGCGAGCGCCCATTCCCCGATGGGGATGATGAGACCGGACTCCTCGGCGAGGCCAATGAATGCATCCGGCGCGACGAGGCCCACATCGGGGTTCTGCCACCGCAGCAGTGCCTCCGCGCCAACACAGCGACCATTGGTGAGGTCCACAATCGGCTGGAGGAACAAGCGGAACTCGTCGCGCTCGATGGCGCGTTCGAGACGCCGTTCGAGATCGAGGCGATTATCCATCGTCGATCGCATGTCGTCGTCGAAGATTTCCCATCGGGCCTTGCCGCGTTGCTTCGCCTGGTACATCGCGGCATCGGCATCCCGTAGCAGCGATTCCGCGGTGCTGCCTTCGGACACGAGCGCGATACCCAGACTGGCCGACAGGCGACGGTCCTCATCCTCGATCGTGACCGGGAGTTCGATGACATCGAGGAGTCGACGCGAGATCTCTTGTGCCTGTTGCTCGGCGCGGCTCGGGTCGAGCCCATCGCAGAGCACGGTGAACTCATCACCACCGAACCGCGCGACGACATCGCTCGGGCGCATCGCGTCTCGTAGTCGGTTCGCGAGTTCACGCAGCAACTCGTCGCCCGCGTCGTGACCGAGCCCATCATTGATGTGCTTGAACCGATCGAGATCCAGGAACAACACCGCGAGGGTGCTGCGATCCCGACTCGAGCGGACCAGCGCGAGCGACAAGAACTCCAAGAACAGGACCCGGTTCGGGAGGCCGGTCAATGAGTCGTGGTTCGCGCGGTGCGCCAGCAGATCCTCGGAAACCTGACGCTCGATGGCGATCGCACCCGTCTGGGCGAACATGTCGACCACGGTGCGTTCGTGGTCATCGACTTCACGCGCCGAGTCGAAGAATCCCGCAACGACTCCGATGACCCGCTCACCGAGAGAGTCGAAAATTGGTGTGGACCAGATGCCCGCAATCCCAACCCGCTCCGCCACAGCCCGCAGTTGCTCAGTTCGCCAATCGGCGTCGCCCTCAACCACGAAGCCGCTCGAGCCGACTACCGCTGCGTTGAACGTTCCTGCCACCGTATCAATGGCGATGTCATCGCAGGCGGCTGCGAGTTCCATGGGAATCCGCGGCCCCGCCCCGAGGCTGAGGATTTGGCGCTCTGGGTCGACGAGCAGAACACCGAAGACGGCATGCTCCACATGACGTTCCAGGACTGCGCACATCGCCGCCAACGTGTTCTGCAGCGCCGCGCCTCGGGCGATCAACGTGAGCACGCTGGCCTGGTCGGCCACTAGGGACTCGGCGCGGACACGGGCCGATACATCCCGAGTCGTCACCACAACCCCGCCGACGGCGGGATCATCCACCATGTTCGAAGCGATGGCCTCGACAGAAAGCCAGCTGTCGTCGGCGGCGCGCAGCCGGAACCGCACGGGCTCATGGTGCTGACCCGCGATGTGCTCCGTCATCTTCTCCACGACCTCGGCGAGATCATCGGGGTGGATCCGTGCCATCGGGTCGGTCCAACTTTCGTCGCCCTCGACGAAGCCGAAGAGGTGATGCGCAGCGGGGCTGGTGTAGCTGAGCTGCCCGTCCGGCCCCACCACGGTGACGACATCGGACAGGTTCTCGACCAGCGCGCTGAGCCGCGCATCGCTGTGTTCTGCAGCTTCCTCCGCCAACACACGCGCAGTGATGTCACGAGTGGTGACCACAACGCCTTCAACTTCGGGGTCATCCAGTCGGTTGTGGCCGAGCGCCTCCACCACGCGAAATCCGCCGTCGGCTGCATGCACCCGCAGTGTGATCGGACCCTGGATCCCCGGCTCGGAAAAGGCGCGAGCCAGAATATCGGTCGTGCGCTCTCGATCCTCGTCGAAGACGAACTCGAGGCCCACCAATCCTTCGCCGAAGCCCTCGGCGAGGCCCAGCATCCGGGCTGCGGAAGGACTCGAATACTTGACCGTTCCGTCCGCGCCGAGAACCGTGACTCCTTCGGCCAGGTTCTGTACCAATCCGCGAAAGCTCTGCTCACTGGCGCGAAGGCGTTCCTCGACCGCGCAGCGCTCGGTGACATCGCGAGCGTTGATCACGATGCCGGCCACGACCGGTTCGTGCAGCAGGTTGGAGACCACGAGTTCGCAGGTTCGAAAGACACCGTCGGCGCGCCGGAATCGGGCGAGAATCGGCTCGGAACGGCTGCCATCACTTGAGCTCGCGATCTCGGCCATGCGCAGCACGACGCCATCGAGATCATCCGGGTGCAGCACCGAGTTCGTGGGGTCAAAGGCCGCGGACTCGTCCAACCCCAGGAATCGGCCCGCGGCCGGACTCAGGTACTGGAGCTGCATGTCGGCCCCGACCACGACCACGAGGTCGGTGGCGTGTTCCGCTAGCGCGCGGAATCGATGTTCACTCGCGCGGACGGCCAGCTCCGCATCCACGCGCTCGATCGTTGCCAGGAGTGCGGTCCCCACCATCTCGAGCGGTTGGAGGTCTTCGACCGTGACATCGTTGGGCGAGTCCCATTGCAACGCGAGAATGCCGACGGCCCCGTCTGCTCCGGCAACCACCCAACCACCCTGTCGGAGCGCCACTCCGTCCTGCGCCGGAACGACGAACGCTCCGGCTTCCGGCACTCCGTGAGGGTTGAGGGTGGAATCGATACCAAGCTCGAGATCGAAGACGAGGAGCTCGGGGTCGGTTTCGTCCGCCGACCACATCGAGCGGGGTTGCACCACGGAACGAACGAACAGCGCCGCGGCTGACGCCCCGTAGTCCGACGCCACCTCGGCGAGCGCCTCCATCGTCCGTTGCTCCACGGTCTCCGGTACCGCTCCGGCCAACGACCGAGCGAGCGCGGCAACGCGGTGATCGACATACGAGCGGTGCGCAAGCTCGTCATTGCTCTGGGTGGTCGCGGTCATGTCCACCGCGACCGTCACCACCGAAGCCACGTCTTCGTCGCCCAGCACCACCGGTGCGCTCGACAACGACAACACGATCGTTTGTCCGTCACGCCGGGTGAACGTGGCGGGCGCGCAGACCGACTCGCCGGCGCGCTGACGTTTCCGCATGTCGGCGGCCAGCTCCCGCTGCTCCGCACTGACGAACGGCGGAAACGTGCCCATCACTTCGGCCGATGACCAACCGAAGAGCTCTTCACACGCTGGATTCCAAAGCTGAATGTTGCCATCAAAATCCACGGCGAAGATCGCCACCGGGGCCGACTGCACGACCGTGCTCAGCGCAACTTCACTCCGCTCGCGCGCCCGATCTTGTGCCTGCGACTCGGTCAGGTCGCGCGTGTTCAGCACAAATCCGTTGATCACCGGGTCATGCAGCAGGTTCTCGATATGGGTCTCGAGGTAGTGGACGGCGCCGGAACGATCAGCGATGCGGAACCGGACCACCGTTGGCTGGGTCGTTTCGCGCGATCGGACCATCGCGTCGACGATCGCGCCACGATCGTCGATGTGGATGAGTTCGAGATGCGTCCCACCGACGAGCTCGTCCGGTTCAAACCCGAGGAGATCTTGACATCTCGGACTCACAAACGTGAGACGCATCTCATCGTTGACGACCGCGAGGACATCCGCCGAGCGTCGCACCAGCGCTCGATACCAGCGTTCGCTGGCCACCACCTGAAGCTGCGCTTCGTGCACATCCGTCTGATCGCGCCCAAGGCAGATCGTCGCGGCGTGGTTGCCGTCGGAACCATGGAGTGCATACAGCAGCAGGTCGGTGGGCCTCGGGTCGCCATCGCCGAAGCTGAGTTCGCCGCGTCGCCGGACCAGCCCATCCGCGGCGAGAAGGTCGGGCGCCGTGTCGGCTAGCGATTCATCGGTCTGGTCAACCCAGTGAAGGACATCGGCAGCGTTGTAGCCAGACAGATCCGCGTCGGCAGAAATTCCGAGCTTCTCGCGTGCGGGAGGGTTCAGGTGTAGGAACCGTCCATCAACGCTCGTGATCGCGATGTCGTCAAGTGACGCATCCGCCAAGGCGCCGAATATCTCGATCTGCTGCTCAAGGCCCATGACATTCGCGGGCTGAGCGGCGGACAACGTCACGACGTGGCCGCCGCCCGATGCCACCGGTACCGGCGCGATCGCCACGGACACGTCGCTGCTCCCGACTCGGCGCACCCCGGACCAAGCCGCGTCGGTCAACCAGGCAACTGAGAACTCGTCGTCGAGATCGTCGGCCGCGATCGCGAGCGCGGCGAAAATGTTGGCGTCGACTCCAACTCCCGTCTGCGAACACCAATCGTCGTTGGCGAACTCGATCACGCCATGGGGCGCGGCGTACGCAATCCCAACAGGGAGCGTCTCCACCAGCACCCGGAACGGGTCGTGGGCCGCGTCGTCGGGAGTCACCGAGCCAGTCGCCGCTCCGTTCGTCCCGGGGCTGCTGGTCGAATGGTTCGGGACTCGAACCGATTCGGATTCGATCCCACCGACGAAGAGCCACGAGTCACCCGACCCCGCGGATGCCATGACCGTGACCCTCAGCGTTTCGATCACGCCGAGTCGGACTTGCATACGAATGGGAAACGCAGAACCTGCCCCGGTCTGGCAGGCCGCGTCGAGCGCACGGCGCAGCCGGTCGCGATCCTCGGAGTGCACGGCAATCAGCCAGTCCCAACCTCGCGCCGCGCTGGCACTCAGTCCCGTGATGGTCAGGAAGGGAGCGTTGACCCGCAGGATGCCGTCGGCCGCGGTCCCGCGAAAGATCCCGATCGGGCGATCTTCGGCGAGTTGATCCAGCGCAGTGATCGCGTCCAGTGGGTCCCGAACGCCAAGGTCACCGCTCGGAGTATCGGGGCGCGGCGCGCCAGATGCTGACGGAATTCCATTCACGCCCTCAATCTCGGCGCAGAATGGCAGGCGCTTGAGTGCCAGCAGACCTAAACGGCGGGTCGTCGCGGTGGAGCCACACCCCGGTTGCGCAGTACCCGGGCCTTGGCAACCCCCCAAGCGAGCATCAAGGAGCCCATTTCGGGGTCACCGAGGTCGCCCAGCGTCCGAGGGGCCACGTCATAGACATCACTCGGATTTGCTCGTTCGTCGAACAGATCACGAACGACTTCCGGGATGCCCACACCATTCAGCACTACGGTGGGTTCCACGGTGGCGCCCCGCACGATTTGGAGCGGCGTCTCATGTTGTTCGGCTGGATCCTTGGCGAACAACTGCCGGAGCTGTCCCCCGATTCGCGCCGCGGCCGCCTCGCCCGCCGCCCTCGCACGCTCCATGGCCTCGTCGAGTTGGCTTGGATCCAGCCGACCCCACGCTTCGAGAATCCGCCCCACCTCGCGCACGACCCATCCCGGGAGTTCCCGCTCTACCCCCGCAACGATCTCGCCGCTCACGTTCTGGAGCTGTTCGAGCAGGCTCTCGTCAGGCACCTGAGGGGTCGTCACGGCCAAGATGGTTGCATGCGGATCGTGGCGCTGTCGGTGTTCGAGCGGATCGTGTACCACTGCCACTGCACCGACACCGCGAAACCTTGGAACCCGACCCTCGTCGTCGACGCCCTCATCCGCGACGGCGACGCCGACGGCCCGCTGCTCGTCACCGTGGCCGATTACAAGCGCATGCTCGGATTTCCGGCCGCTCGCCTCCATCTCCCGGCGCTCCGTGCTGCGGGTCGGATCACCGCCATCGACAGAGTCGAGTACCTCACGTTCCCGCTCTGGCAGCCTGGGCCATGACAGCGCTGCGCCCGGGGTCATGCTCGATGCGTTGACGCGTTCACGGGTGCTTCAACGCCCGTCGAAGGTCGTTTCCAGCGATTACCGCGGAACCACCCGACGGGCCCCCCTGCACAACTCCCGAGGCGATCAGCCTTCGAGGAGGTCACCCTCACCACACTGGTCGATGACCCCCTCACCCACCCGAGGCGATCAGCCTTCGAGGAGGTCACCCTCCATGCGATTGACGGTGCAGCCGACGCCTTCGAGGTAGGCGATCGCACCATCGACTGCGCCGGTCTCGCCGGAGAGTTCGAGAATGACCCAGCCGGAGTGAGCCTCCACCGCGGCGCGCCGCAGGTTCGGGATCACATCGTGGGCCTTCATCATCTCGTAGAGCATCGGGCGATCTACGAGGTCCTCCGGGAACGACACGTGCAAACGAATCTTGGTCATCGGACTCCCACTGACTCGAGCACCGCCGCGGGCGCGGCGATCAAACCGGTGATGAACGGCCCGAACTCGGCGTAACGCGCCGAGACTTCGTCGAACCGCATCTCGTAGACGATCTCTTTCAGCGCGACGATGTCGTCGGCAAACAAGGTGACGCCCCACTCGTATTCATCGAGCCCGGTGGAACCGGTGATGAGTTGCAGCACCCGACCGGCGTAGGTCCGGCCAACGCGAGCGTGACCCGCCATCAACGTTTTACGGGCGTCATAGGAAAGGGAAAACCAGTTGTCCGCGCCGTCCCGCCGCTTCGACATCGGGTAGAAGCACATCGCCGCCTTCGTCGGCAGCGTGGGATGCAGCCGCTGTTCCCGGTAATGCATGATCCGATCGCGCCACACCACCAAACGCGCTTCGACCTCTGCGGGATCTGCGACGCCTTCATCAGCTGCGAGGCGAGCCCGCTCGTCGTCCTCGGTCTGCGCGTACTCCGACTGCTCGGTGAGCGACACGTAGGAGAAGTCGGCAATCACTGGGCCTTCGAGCATCTCTTGCTGGAACTGATGCAACCGGGCGAGGTCCGGGCCGACCGCCATCAGGCCGAGGTCGGCCTTGTGTCCCAGGACCGAAAACATGACGACTTGGTGATCGTCGGCAACGAGCGCGTCAATGGCATCGAGGATGCGCTTCGCTCCACCAGGGTCGTCCGCCCGATCGCGATCGACGTTGTAATAGAGGTGCAGTACACCCCACCCGACCGACGGGCTCACGGATTCCAACGGCATGCGCGCAGGCTACCGGGTGACCTCAGCGTCCTCAGATCGAACCGAGATCGAACCGAGATCGAACCGAGATCGACTTCATCGTGCAGACAAAGAAAGATCGGGCCGCCCCGAGGGGCGGCCCGATCTCGTCGTGCTTGGTAGAGCAGTGCTACGGAAGGACTAGAAGTCCATACCGCCCATGCCGCCCATGTCGCCGCCGCCCGGCATCGCGGGGGCTTCCTTCTCCGGCTTGTCCGCCACAACCGCTTCGGTCGTGAGGAACAGCGCCGCGATGGATGCAGCATTCTGGAGCGCGGAGCGGGTCACCTTGGCGGCGTCGATGACGCCGGCCTTGACCAGGTCCTCGTACTCGCCGGTGCTGGCGTTGAGGCCGTTCGCACCCTTGAGGCTACGGACCTTCTCCACGATGACGCCACCCTCGAGGCCGGCGTTGATCGCGATCTGCTTCAGTGGCTCTTCGAGCGCACGAGCAACCAACTTGGCGCCGGTGGCCTCATCGCCACTGAGAGTCTTGGCCAGCTCGAGCACCTTGGCCTGGGCCCGGAGCAACGCAACGCCCCCACCGGGGACCACGCCTTCCTCGACCGCAGCCTTGGTGGTCTGCACTGCATCTTCGATGCGGTGCTTCTTCTCTTTGAGCTCAACCTCGGTGGCAGCACCGACCTTGATGATCGCCACGCCGCCGGACAACTTCGCCAGACGCTCCTGGAGCTTCTCGCGGTCATAGTCCGAGTCGGTGTTGTCGATCTCG
>JANPBJ010000251.1:0-6521 GCA_031430375.1 Acidimicrobiia bacterium | reverse complement strand
CTCGATCAGGCTGCGGGCGCTGTCCGGTGTGGGCGGCTCGCCGGGGCGCAGCTTGCGGTAGATATCGATGAACGCCGCGTCGGCGGATTCTGTGCCGTCTTTGTCGAGCGTGTTGCGCATCGAGTCATACGGCCGACCCTCAGGATCGAGGATCAAGTTGAGCAACTCTTCCTCGGACTCGCCGAAGCCGAGTGCCTTCAACAACACCGTGACCGGCTGCTTGCGCTTGCGGTCGATGCGGACGTAGACGACGCCCTTCTTGTCGACCTCGAACTCGAGCCATGCACCGCGGCCCGGAATCATCTTGGCGCTGACGATGTCTTTTTCGGGTGATGTTTTGTCTGGGGTCACCGCGAAGTAGACGCCCGGCGAACGCACCAGCTGGCTGACCACGATCCGCTCGGTGCCGTTGATGATGAAGGTCCCACGCGCCGTCATCATGGGGAAGTCCCCCATGAACACGGTCTGCTCCTTGATCTCACCAGTACCCGCGTTCATGAACCGTGCGGTCACGAACAGCGGCCGCGCAAAGGTCATGTCCCGCTCACGGCACTCGTCTTCCGAATGCTTCGGCGGGTCGAAGACGTGGTCGGACAGCTCGAGCTTGAGCTGGCCGGTGAAGTCCTCAATCGGCGAGATGTCGCGCAGAACCTCTGCGACACCCGTGTTGACGAACCACTCAAAAGACTCTCGCTGAACAGCGATCAGGTCTGGCAGGGCCAAGACCTCACGAAGCTGTCCGAACGAGAACCGCTCACGGGACGCGAGACGAGTCAACGCAACTCCTCGAAGTTGAAGGGCGTGTGCGGGCGCGCGCGTTTCAACACCTTGGTTTTCCAGGGGCGAAACGAGTAGATCGACACGGCTCGTCGGATCATAGACCTCGCGCGCGCACTTCTGCAAGCAGACCAATCCAGGCGGTCACCCCAAGTGGGGTGCCGCCTCGAATCCCGGGAGGTTACAAACGTTCTCCCGGAAGGTCAAGGATTGCCGGTCTTGCAGACCACGCCCCTGAGCAGTCGAACCTATTTCAGTTCAACGGTGGCGCCGGCGCCCTCAAGGGCCGCCTTTGCCTTCTCAGCATCTTCCTTCGTGGCCTTCTCGAGGACAGCTTTCGGCGCCGAGTCAACCAGTTCCTTGGCCTCTTTGAGGCCGAGGCTGGTCAGCGACCGAACCTCTTTGATGACCTGGATCTTCTTGTCGCCTGCTGCCGCGAGGATGACGTCGAACTCGTCCTTCTCCTCAACTGCCTCGCCGCCCGCCGCCGGAGCCGCGCCAACTGCAGCCACCGCAACCGGTGCCGCCGCAGTCACGCCGAACTCCTCTTCGAACGCCTTCAGGAACTCGTTCAACTCCAGGACCGTCATGCTCTTGAAGACGTCCAGGAGTTCAGTGGTGGTCATTGCCATTTCGGTGCTCTCTCTTTCGGGTCTTGTCCTCTTGCTCCTACGGAGCGGGCCGGACGGCCACACCCCGCTGGTTCTACAACCACGAGACGCTCGTGCGTCTCGCTTCGTTCGTGCGGTGTTGCGAGATCAGTCCTCCGAAGCTGCGGGTGTTGCAGCGTCCGAGGCGGCGGGTGCTTCGTCAACCGGCGCTTCATCAACCGGCGCTTCGTTCACCGGGGCAGCCTCGCCGCCTTCGATGCGCTGATCGATGAGCGCCTTGATGCCATAGGCCATGTTGCGAGTGAAGGCCTGGAACAACCCAGCGGCCTTGACCAACGGCGCCTGGAATCCACCCGCCAGCCGGGCCAGCAGTACCTCGCGGGGTTCAACCTCGGCGAGCGCTTGCACATCGGCCGGTACCAGCACCTTGGTCCCGAGCAGTCCGCCCTTGACCACGAGTGCTGCGTTGGCCTTGCCGAAGTCTCGGAGTGCCTTCGCCGCGATCACGGCATCGCCCTTGATGAAGGCGATCGCCGTGGGGCCCTGCAACATCGGCACGAGCTCGAGCAAACCGGCTTCCTCGGCCGCGCGGCGCGCCAACGTGTTCTTGAAGATCTTGAACTCCGTACCCGCGGGGCGGAGGGCGGTGCGCAGCTCCGCGAGCTGACCCACCTTCAAGCCTCGGTACTCGGTCAACACTGCGGCGTCGGAACCTGCGAGCTTCTCGCGGATTTCCTCGACGGCTGCCACCTTCTCTGGTCTGGCCACGCTGCCTGACGTCCTCTCATTGGTCCGGGAGCCGCAGACGACCCCAACGGACCCAACGGGGCCGGCCAGGTTTCGCCTCGACCGGCGGGCGGTGTGCCCATTACTGCCCCGAAGGACGACCGGAGGTCTGCGGCAAGAAATCTTGGAAGCGGGTGACCCTAGCCGAAGGTACTGTCGGTGGTCTCGTCGAGCTTGGTCCGGGTGGGATCAATCCGAACACCGGGGCCCATCGTGGACGAGACGCTGACACCCTTGAGGTATCGACCTTTCGCCGAAGCCGGCTTCGCACGCATGATCTCATCCATCACTGCTTGATAGTTCTCGACCAGCGCGGCGCGCTCGAAGCTCACCTTGCCCAGCGGTACGTGCACATTGCCGTAACGATCGGTGCGGTATTCCACCTTGCCGGACTTGAACTCGTTCACGGCCTTGGCAACGTCGGGGGTCACGGTGCCGGTCTTGGGGTTCGGCATCAGTCCACGTGGACCGAGCGAACGACCGAGCTTGCCAACTTGACCCATGAGATCCGGCGTGGCGATCGCAACGTCGAAATCCATGAACCCGCCTTCGACGCGAGCGACCAGGTCCTCGGCGCCCACGATGTCGGCGCCCGCCTCAACGGCTGCACGGGCGGCGTCGCCCTGCGCGAACACGGCGACCCGCACACTCTTGCCCGTGCCTCGTGGCAACGAGACCGTGCCCCGCAACATCTGGTCGGCCTTGCGAGGATCGACACCCAGACGAAACGCAGCTTCGACCGTCTCATCGAATTTCGCAGGGGCGAGGGTTTTCACCAGTTCCAGCGCAGCGACCGGTTCGTGGAGATGATCCCGGTCGTACCGCTTGACGGCGTCTGTGTACTTCTTTCCGTGCTTCATTTCATTCGCTCCTTCCGAGCTCCCTCGTCCAGACCCACATATCGGATGGCGAGGTCATCCACCGGGGGCAACACCCTCAAACGTCAGACGACATCGAGTCCCATCGAACGTGCGGTACCCGCGATCTGGGCCATCGCGCCTTCGAGATCGACAGCGTTCAGGTCAGGCATCTTCTGCTCGGCAATTGCCTGCACCTGCGCCTTGGTGACCTTGCCCACCTTGTCGCGGGGTGTGGCGGAGGCGCCCTTCTCGATCCCTGCGGCTTGGCGCAGCAGGAACGGCGTCGGGGGCGTCTTGGTAATAAAGGTGAATGTGCGGTCCTCGTAAATCGAGATTTCCGCCGGGATGATCTGACCCCGTTGGCTCTCGGTGGCCGCGTTGTAGGCCTTGCAGAAGTCCATGATGTTGATTCCGTGCGGGCCAAGCGCCGTGCCTACTGGCGGAGCCGGTGTGGCACCACCCGCAGGGATCTGGATCTTGACCACTGCGGCGAGCTTCTTCTTCGCCATCTCTATTGCTCCGTTCACTGCGGGCCGATGCCGGACCGCTTGCTGGTGTTCTGACGATCGTGTCACTCGAGGATGGCGGCCCGCGGGCGTTCACTTCGCGATGCGCACTCCGCAAGCTCCGTGCGCAGGTGCACGGGACTCGCGTTGTTGCTCTGGCGAACCTCACCCCGACGATCCCGGGGGCGGCTCGACAGTCTGGCCGGTGTCCTTACAGCTTGGCTACTTGGCCGAACTCGAGTTCGACGGGAGTCTCTCGGCCGAAGATGTTGACTAACACTTTGAGCTTGGACCGATCCACATCGATCTCGCTGATGGCACCGTTGAAGTCGGCGAACGGGCCCGATGTGACGCGAACCTGCTGGCCCATCTCATATTCGAGGCGCGGACGCACCTTCTTTTCCGGTGCGCCTTCCACTGCTTCGCCCTTGCCCAGCCATTCTTCGACCTCGCGGCGGGTCAGCGACGTTGGTTTCGCGCCGCTTCCCACAAACCCAGTAACTCCAGGCGTGTTACGCACGACGTACCAGGACTCATCGTCGAGTCCCATCCGGATGAGGAGGTAGCCCGGCCATACCTTCTTCTGGACCACGACTTTGCGGCCGGCCTTGAACTCGATGACGTCTTCCATGGGGATGACGACCTCGAAGATGCGCTCTTCGACGTTCATCGAGCGCACGCGGCTCGCCAGATTCTGTTTCACCTTGTTCTCGTAGCCCGCGTAGGTATGCACCACGAACCATCGGCCCGGTCGGTCATACGGGCTGATCACAGGCTCGGCCTCGTCATCGTCCTCGTTGCCGTCGATCTCGGAAACCTCGAGGATCTCGGCATCGCCGGGCAACGCAACTTCACCGGCTGGCTCAGGCACAACGGGTGCGGCCGCCGAATCGGGCGCGACGGAACCGTTGAGGGTATCGGCGTCGAGCGCGTGGGGATCAGGGTTCATATCGTCAGCAGTCATGGCTCAGTCGTAGAGGAAGAGGACGGCCTTGGCCGAGAGGTAATCGAATCCGAAGATCAGCGAGGTCATAAAGACCACCGCGATCAACACGATGATGGTGGAGTTGATGACTTCCACGCGGGTCGGCCACGCAACCTTGCGCAGCTCGCCACGGACTTCCGCGAAAAACTGGGCCGGGCTCGTGCGATCCTTGGCTTGCGTGGGGGTTGGGGTCCGGCGTTCCGGCGCGCGCGGCTTATCCGACCCCTGCTTAGAGGCCATTCGCCGCGTCTGTCGGTTCTGTTGGTTCACCGCATCGGCCTTCCTGAGACAACGTCTCGGGCGGGTCTTTTCGGAGCAGGGCAGGAGGGACTCGAACCCCCAACCGCCGGTTTTGGAGACCGGAGCTCTGCCAAATTGAGCTACTGCCCTCCGGGCGCGGGGGCCGGACGAGGATCCTAGCTCAGGGCGCTCGGAGTTCTCATGCTCGATGGTTCTTGGTTGGTACGAGCCACGTTCCGGTGCCATCGGGCAGATTCGCGCAAGGGTTTCGTCAGCAAAGGTTTCGTCAGCCGGCGAGGAGTCGGCGGCGCGAACGTGCGGCCATGAGGGCGGCCGTCGCAACGCCGGCGACCGCGGCTCCACCCACCGCCGCGCCCGCAACCGCGATCCTGCGCCCGGTGAGGATTGATTGAGCAACCTTGCGTTCGCCGACCTCGGCAAGCGAGTTCAACGTCTGGGCCAGGCTCCCCGGCGCCGGCTCGAGATACGCGGTGCGAAGCGCGCCGAGGCCGCGGAGCAGCCGCCGGTAACGAGCCAGTTCGGCTTGGCACCGGAGATCGGATTCGATGAACGCGCGGGTACGCGCGTCAACGTCGACGGTCCCGTCCACGATTCCCGGCAAGAGCTCAGCAACATCGTCATACCGCACGGGCCGGCCTCCGCTCCTCAAAGATCATGTCTTGGAGCTGTTTGCGCGCACGGTGCAGGCGGACCTTGGCCGCAGAAACGGATATCCCGAGTTCCTCGGCAATCGCCTCGTGGGGTAGGTCATATACGTCGCGCAACACCACGACAGCACGCAGTTTCGGAGGCAGTTGATCGACCGCGGCCGCGATGATCTCGAGATCGAGGTTCGATTCGGTCATCGCCTCGGGCTGTACCTCATGGCGGAGTTCGATCGGATCGAAGCTTGGATGGAACGGCACTGTCCGGTAGCGGCGGCGCCGAGACAAGTGGGTGGATGCGCAGTTCGCGGTAATCCGGTAGAGCCACGTGGTGAGCTGCGCATCGCCACGGAAGCCGCCGATGCCTTTCCACGCTCGCAGGTACGCGTCTTGCACCACGTCGCGTGCGTCCTCCTCGTTTCCGGTCAATCGGAGCGCGAGGGTGGAGAGGTCCGCGTAGGTCAAGCGCACCAACTCGTCGAACGCCAAGCGATCGCCGCGCTGCGCTGCCTCAATCAGTTTGGTCTCGTTCACACGCGTCGCTCCATTTCGAGCGGGATTCAGACCCAAAAACTTGTCCCGAGGTTACGTCGGGAGGGGGCCGGTCGCGGCGACACTCAAAAAGGCTCGGGCTAGCGAGTCTCCTTGTGAAGCGTGTGACGACGGTCGAAGCGGCAGTACTTCTTCATCGAGATTCGCTCGCGGTCGTTGTTCTTGTTCTTCTTGGTGATGTAGTTCCGTCGCTTGCAGTCTTCGCATGCGAGGGTCACCTTGATCCGCTTATCGGACGCCATCTTGTTCTTCTTTCATCACCGACCCCGCGGTGTATGCCTCGGGAGTCGCAGGTTTTGAATATGTGTAGCGGGAGCGGGGATCGAACCCGCGACCTCACGATTATGAGCCGTGCGCTCTGACCAGCTGAGCTATCCCGCCGGGTGGGCACGTGGTGATTGTGCCTGCGGGTCGACGTCGCAGACGGCGATCCCTGCGGATCCCGACAACATCGCCGGAGCCCCCTTACGGATTTGAACCGTAGACCCCTTCCTTACCATGGAAGTGCTCTACCACTGAGCTAAGGGGGCGAACCCTCC
>JANPBJ010000250.1:0-22588 GCA_031430375.1 Acidimicrobiia bacterium | reverse complement strand
CGAGCTCGGGTGAACCAAGCATCGCCTTCGTGACCCCAGTGACGGAGATGCCTTTGCGTCCGAGGCGGTTGACGAGGAGCTGGGCGTTCTCCGTGATCTTGTGAAGGTCGACCTCGAGCCGCGGCGCGATCATCCCCGGTTGGCGGTCGCCGACCTCGCGAGCTCGGGGAAGGCACCGAGCACCATCTCGACGAGGCGATCCGGCGATCGGGTCAATGCGTCGGTGACCGGTATTCCGAGCTCGCGCTCGTATCCCACGATGGCGGTTTCGACCTCGCTCTCCGTCATGTGTTCATGGTTGATCGTGAGGCCGATGACGGTGGTCTCCGCGAAGGTCTGGATCAGGTTGATTTCGCTCGCGGCAGTGGGCATCGGCATGGTCGGGAAGTCGCTCAACATTGGGCGGGCCGGCGCGTGTTGCAGGATGACTCCGGCCGGTTGACTCCCGCGCAGGATGTAGCCGGACGTGAGGTACGCGGGGTGGCTGAGCGCACCTTGACCTTCGACGATGATGACGTCGGGGTGTTCTCCTTCGAAGGCGTCGACGACCGCGGCTTCCATTTCTCCGGAACAGAACTGCGGTGCGATCGCATCGAGGGCGACGCCGAACTTTGCGCCCTGGATCAAACTGGTCTGTCCGGTTCCCACAAGCACAGCCTTGATCCCGGCCGCGTTGAGGGCCTGGGTGAGGATGGTCGCCGTCGTCCGTTTGCCGATCGCGCCGTCAGTGCCGAGTACCGCAATCCGCGGACATGTGACTTCGAAGATTCGGCCGGAGAAGAAGCGCAGGTCCTTTTTCGGCCGAGGCCGCCGGACATCGAGCATCGTGACGTTGCTGGCCACGCTCGCGGCCACGAACTCGGGATCGTCGTTCAGGAACTCATGCAAGCCGTTGACCACGTGCATTCCCGCCGCGATGGCGTCGAGCACGACGGTCCGCTCCATGGGCGACAGCAGACCGCTGGCCGGTGCCATCCCGAATATGAAGTAATCCGGGATTCGGCCGAGGGACCGAACCGCACTCGCAACGTCGCGTAGGACCGGTATCCCGTTCGGGATGTTGTCCAAGACCTCGCCCGCGTCGAGGCCCGCCTTGCGGCTATCGATGACGGCGACGACGTCGTACTTCTCCGAAGATCGGACCAGGCCGTTCGCGGTCTTGCCGTCGAGCTCGCCGAAGTTTCCTTCGCAGTACACGAACGCGGTGTTCCCAACCGGTGGAGGACTCGTATGGATCTGCGATGCGATTTCGCCCATAGCAGAACTGGGACGAACCGAAACTGGTGACATTGCGCTCCTCTGATGGGCTCAGAGGAGGCGACAGGATCGTTTCGGGCAAGTGCCCAAGCATCAACGAGCCGTCTTCCCTAAGAAGGGATGAAGTCGGATCGTACCAGGTCAAGGCAGTGTGGGCGGCGGGGACGGCGGGGGGCTACACAATCAGGGCGAAACGGTCTGGGAGTGGATGTCACATCGAATCCGTCACCGTGACCTCGACCGACAACACTGACGTGGTGACCGAGACGTGACATCGAACTCCCGGGAGATCACCGCTGAAGCGGCGCGGCGGCGCACGTTCGCAATCATCAGCCACCCCGACGCGGGCAAGACGACGCTCACCGAGAAGTTCTTGCTCTACTCCGGCGCCGTGCTCGAAGCCGGCTCGGTGAAGGCGCGCGCCGGTCGGCGCTCGGCCACATCCGATTGGATGGCAATGGAGCAGGAGCGCGGCATCTCGATCACGTCCACCGTGTTGCAGTTCAACTACCGAAACCATGTGCTGAACCTGCTCGACACTCCGGGCCACCGCGACTTTTCCGAAGACACATATCGCGTGCTGGCCGCGGCCGACGCCGCGATCATGGTGCTCGACGCGGCGAAGGGTATTGAGGAACAGACGCTCAAGTTGTTCCAGGTCTGCCGGTCCCGGTCCATGCCGATCATTACGTTTATCAACAAGTACGACCGGCCCGGTCTAGATCCGCTTGCACTCATTGACGAGATCGAAGATCGGATTCATCTCGCACCCACGCCGGTCACGTGGCCGGTGGGTCTGCCCGGCGAGTTCGCCGGAGTGGTGGAGCGCGCCAGCGGAGCGTTCGTGGAGTACAGCCGGACGGCCCACGGATCGCGCATCGCTGCAGAGACGCGAATCACCCCGGAGATCGCGGCGCAGACCCACGGAGATACGTGGACCCGCGCCGTCGAAGAAGTCGCGCTCCTCGATGCGGTTGGTGCCGAGGTCGAGCGCGAGTCCTTCCTGGCCGGGCGTACGACGCCCGTGTTCTTCGGATCCGCGCTGACCAACTTTGGCGTTCGGCACATTCTGGATGCCGTGGTGGATCTCGCTCCTGGGCCCACGCCCCGCAGCAGTGTTGACGGCGATCAGCGCCCGCTCGATGCCGGTTTTTCGGCGTTCGCATTCAAGGTCCAGGCCAACATGGATCCCGCACACCGAGACCGCGTTGCGTTTGTGCGCATCTGTTCTGGTCATTTCGAGCGAGGGATGACCGTCACGCATGAACCCACGGGCCGACCATTTGCAACGAAGTACGCCGCGTCGGTCTTCGGCGCCGAACGCGACACCATCAACGACGCGTTCCCTGGCGATGTCATCGCTTTGGTGAACGCCAATGACGTTCGGATCGGCGATTCGCTCTTTCACGGCGATCCGGTGCGCTTCCCGCCGATCGAGTCTTTTGCGCCAGAGCTGTTCGCCGATGCTCGCCCGCGCGATATCTCACGGTCGAAACAGTTTCGGCGAGGACTGGAGCAGTTGGGCGAAGAGGGTGTGGTCCAGGTCCTGTATCGGCGGGGTGGGGATCGGAATCCGGTGTTGGCCGCCGTGGGTCAGATGCAGTTCGAGGTGTTCGCGCATCGGTTAGAGCACGAGTTCGGCGCCCCGATCGACGTCAGCGCGGTGAGAAGGCGGATCGCCCGCCGGACCGATGCCGCCAGCGTCGCGGCCATCGGATCGTTGACGGGGGTCGAGATTCTCGAACGTCCGGACGGCACGCTGCTCGCACTGTTCGAGAGCCCCTATTGGCTCGAGCGAGTGGTCCATGATCATCCCGACTGGCTGCTCGATCCGATCCTCACCGGCTCGTTGCCGGTGCGAATCCGGTGACGGGTTCACGATGCGGGTGACGGCACTGCCGAAGGCGGAGTTGCATCTCCACATTGAGGGCACGCTCGAGCCCGAGTTGATGTTCGAACTCGCGGCACGCAACGGAGTGGCCGTCCCGTATGCCGACGTGGATGCAGTGCGGGCCGCCTACGTCTTCCACGATCTGCAGTCGTTCCTCGACGTCTACTACGCAGGGTGTTCGGTTTTGGTCGAGGCGCAGGACTTCTATGACCTCACCCGCGGGTACGTCGAGCGGGCGGGGGCCGACGGCGTGTGTCATGCCGAAATCTTCTTTGACCCGCAGACGCACACTGACCGGGGCGTTCCGTTCGCGGCGGTGATCGAGGGGATCACGGGAGCACTCGCCGATACGGAGCGGGACTCGGGCATCTCCTCGCGTCTCATCATGTGCTTCCTGCGCCACCTCCACGCCGAAGCCGCGATGTCCACCCTCGAGGCGGCACTCCCCTTCGCCGAGCACATCACCGCGGTGGGGCTCGACTCCGGCGAGGCGGGGAATCCGCCCGCGAAGTTTCAGGCGGTGTTCGACCGCGCTCGGGCCGAGGGGTTTCTCGCGGTGGCCCACGCGGGAGAAGAAGGTGGGCCCGACTACATCCGGGAGGCGCTCGACCTGCTCAAGGTGGTGCGGGTTGATCACGGCGTGCGGTGTCTCGAAGATGCGGATCTGGTCGATCGGCTGGTGGCGGATCAGATCCCTCTGACGGTGTGTCCGCTGTCGAACGTGATGCTCCGGGTCTTCCCGACGCTCGCCGATCACCCGCTCAAACGGATGCTCGACCTCGGACTCAACGTGTCGATTCATTCCGACGATCCCGCGTACTTCGGCGGGTACATCGCGTTGAACTACACCGAGACCGCGGCCGCGCTGGGACTCTCCGACGCGCAGCTTGAAGCCGTCGCACGCAACTCGATCCGATCGTCGTTTCTCGGTGCGGATGAGCAACGTCGGCACCTCGGCGCGATCGATGCGTTCGAACTGGGTCGGTAACCGACGCCGCGGCCGCTATGGTGGTGGGGCCATGACTCCCCCTACCCTCCTTCTGCTCATGTAGGCGAGCGCCCCGATCGGCGTTCGCCTCAAGCTCCTGTGCCTTCGGGCCGGGAGCTTTCTGCTTTCTGGTACCCGAAATCATCGACAAGTGAGTTACACCATGCCTCCGGAACCCGCGCACCCCAAGAAGATGCCGTTCGAGAAATACCAGGCGTTCGTGCCGCTCGAACTGCCGGACCGAACGTGGCCGGACCAGAAACTTAGGAAGGCGCCGCGGTGGTGTGCGGTGGACCTGCGCGACGGCAATCAGGCGCTGATCGACCCGATGGACCCGGTCCGGAAGCGCCGCATGTTCGAGACGTTGGTGGCGATGGGGTTCAAAGAAATCGAAGTGGGGTTTCCCTCCGCGAGTCAGACGGATTTTGACTTCGTCCGGCAGTTGGTGGAGGACGATCTGATCCCCGACGACGTGACGATTCAGGTCCTCACGCAATGTCGCGACGAGCTCATCGAACGGACGTATGAGTCCATCGTTGGCGCGCCGCGCGCCATCATGCACTTCTACAACTCCACGTCGATCTTGCAACGAAGGGTTGTCTTCGGACTGGATCGCGATGGGATCACCAGTATCGCGGTCAACGCGGCACGGATGTGCCGCAAGCTCGAAGCCACGATCCCCGGTACCGACATGCGGTACGAATACTCGCCGGAGAGTTACACCGGCACTGAGATCGAATACGCCGTCGAGATCTGCGACGCCGTTGCCGATGTGATCGAGCCCACGTCCGACCGGCCGCTGATCATGAACCTGCCCGCGACCGTCGAGATGTACTCACCGAATGTCTATGCCGACACGATCGAGTGGTTTCTGCGCAGTGTCCGCAACCGCGATGCTGTGGTGCTGTCGTTACATCCGCACAACGACCGTGGCTGCGCCGTGGCTGCGGCGGAGCTGGGCGTGCTCGCGGGCGCGGATCGCGTGGAGGGCTGTCTATTCGGTAACGGTGAGCGCACCGGGAACGTCGACCTGGTCACGCTGGCCATGAACCTGTTCAGCCAAGGAATTGATCCGGAGCTCGACATCACCGACATCGACGGCCTGCGCCGTACTGCCGAATACTGCAATCGCCTCCCGGTGCATGAGCGTCATCCCTACGTTGGCGATCTCGTGTACACCGCGTTCTCGGGTTCGCATCAGGATGCGATCAAGAAGGGATTCGCAGCCCTGTATTCGGAGGCCGAAGTCGCGGGCCGTGGCCATGACTACGAGACGTGGGGCGTGCCGTATCTGCCGATCGACCCGGCGCACGTCGGGCGATCGTATGAAGCCGTTATTCGAGTGAACAGTCAGTCGGGGAAGGGTGGGATCGCCTACATCATGGAGATGGAGCACGGATTCGCACTCCCCCGCCGGCTACAGATCGAGTTCTCCAAGACCATCCAGGCAGTGGCCGAAGACACCGGAACCGAGATCACGCCCGTGGCGCTCTGGGACGAGTTCCAGGCGGTGTACCTACCCGCCGAACCGCGTCTCGCACTCCGAACGCACGAACTCATCACGGGAAGCGACGACCGCGCCACCATCACGGCGCAGCTCATCCGTGACGGCGAACCGGTCACGGTACATGGCGAAGGCAACGGTCCGATCGCCGCGTTCGTTGCCGCCCTCGCCAGTGGGCTCGGTATCGAACTCGACGTCGTCGACTACCACGAGCATTCGCTGGGCAGGGGTGCGGATGCCACTGCCGTCGCCTACGTGGAGACCGTGGACGACGACGCCACCACCCGCTGGGGTATCGGCACCGATCCCAACATCATCACTGCGTCGGTGCGGGCCGTCCTTTCCGCGGCGGCGCGGATGCTCGACGATTCCGATTCCAGCTGACCAGGCGGCGTTGAGCGGGCCGGGATGACGCCGGCTTGGCCCTGTATGGCGGCTATGCGGCGCGCAGGATGAGCAAGAACTGGCCGCCGCCGGATTCGACGTCGGTCGTGACCAACAAGTTCGGAGTTAACCGCGTGAGCCGATCCAGCAGCCATGCGCAGGCCTGGTCGGCGTCGGCCGCCGTTGGGCAGCGGGCCATGATCTCGCGACCGCCCTTGCGGGCGAGCCGTTCCACGGTGGCCAAGATCGGCGCGGGATCAACGACGAACAGCTCGTCGGACCACGCGATCACCGGCGCGTTCGCACCCTTCTTGGTGTTGCAGGCGCGATGGGCGAGTCGTTCGGTTCCCACCACCGAGTCACCACCCTTGGCTTTCGAGCGAGCTTTCGTGAAGATGGCGTCGATGCTGGGACCGCGGGGATCGTTGACCGACATTTCCTGGTCGACCGGATCGTCGCACAGCCAACAGCGCCATCCATCGGCCGCGCCAATGTCAACGAGTCGACTCGCGGGGCTGGCCATCGGCGGAACCTATCTGAGTTCCCGGCTGTCACCCTCAGCTCAACGGTGAAACCCGCCGGTCGTGCGGACCAGTACAGGCCTCAGCAGCGAGATCGCATGGTCCCGACACCTTCACCGGTGCACGTGTCGAGCGCTGCGGCTCGACCGCTCATGGACAGGATGAGGTCCATGCCGGGACCGGACACCTCGGGTCCGTCACCGAAGGTCCAGCCGGCGTCGGTTGCCTGCAAGCGCAGACCCGCAGTGCGCTTCTTGCCATCGAGTGGACGGCCGGTCTTCTGATAGGCGCCGGCCAGCGCAACGATGTGCGCCTCGGGGTGTTGGCCCGGTCCACCGACGGCGCGACGTATGTCTTCACCGTGGCACATGAACTCGCCGAGCGCCACGTATTTCGGCCCCGGAGGGGTCTTCGGGCTGTCGAGCGTCTTGGTGAAACCGGCGAGTACGTCGGCGTTCGATCCTTGGTTGTACTTGAGCAGATCTTTGGCGACGAACGTGTCGAAGCTGAAGCCGCTTGCCACGATTCCTTTGAAAAAGTTGGGTGCGCTCTGATGTCCGACGGCGGTCAGGTGGGCGACGAGGTGGCGCACCGTCCACGGGTCACAGACCGTCATCGTCGACCACTGTTCGTCGGTCAAGCCCTGGATGTCGGCATACAGAGCCGAGCGTTCTGCGTTTGCCATCGCTGCGTAGTCCGGCATCGGTGTTCCTTCACGGTTGGTCGAGGCCGACACAGAGGCTGACGAGTGCGATGAGCGAACCAACACATACACCGAGCGCGTGGCAAGGTGGGAGTTGCCCAGCACGGTTCGCCGGTGAGCGCGACTGTCGGTTGCCACCACGAGCGGAGCGACCCATGGAACTCGGCGTGATTCTTATCGCGGGCCCGGTTGTGGGCTATTTGATTGGTCGCCGGAAGGGTCATCCCGCACTGGGCGCGGTCCTCGGCTTCTTCTTCCACCTGTTCGGCTGGATCGCGATGGCCCTGATCCCACGGACCCCGTCCGCCGAGGCTCTTCACGTCCAGCACGAAGGGGCGAAGGTGACTCACGCTCAAGCAGCTTGAGTCGACGTTCGTCCAACCGGTTCAGGGTCTCCGGGACAGCCGCCCTGGCGCGGCGCCAAGTAGTTTGGTCGCGTGGTTCGAAGTCGATCACGGCGTCTCCGTCGAGCATGCCACCTTCCTGTTCGTGCTACGTGCTCGTGACGGCGAAGCCGAAGGTCGATGCGTACATCAAGCGGTCCGAGATGTGGCCCAAGGAGATGACCCGCCTGCGGCCGATCCTGTTGAGCTGCGGGCTCACCGAGGAGATCAAGTGGGGCAAGCCCTGTTATAGCGATGACGGCAAGAACATCGTCATCGTCCAGGAGATGAAGGACTTCCTGGCTCTGATGTTCTTCAAGGGCGCCTTGTTGCGCGATCCCGACGGCGTGCTCGTGGAGCAAGGACCGAACTCTCGGTCGGCTCGCCGCCTTCAGTTCACATCGGTCGAGGACGTCACCCGACTGGCCAAGACCGTCAAGGCCTACGTCGATGAGGCCATCGATGTCGAGCAGGCGGGCCTCGCCCTTGGCCCGGCACCCGTGGTGGTCTTCGTCGCGGAACTCCAGCATCGCCTGGACGACGACGAACGGTTCAAGGACGGCTTCGAGGCGCTGACGCCCGGTCGGCAACGCGAGTACAACCTGCATTTCTCCGAGGCCAAGCAGGCGAAGACGCGGGAGGCACGAGTGGAGAAATACGCACAGAAGATCCTGGACGGCAAGGGCTTTCGCGACCGCTGAGTCCGCCGACTCGCACAGTCGCGAAACGCCGCCCCGAGCGACCAGATTTCGATCGGAACATCGCTGGGGATTCTGCTCGCGGGGTGACCGAAATATCTCACAAAGATGCCGATATTTTTGGCGTTTTGGGTTGCGCACGAACATATGTTCTGGTAGTGTTCTTTGGACACGAACGGCAAGGAATCGACCAGTTCTAAGGGGGGTGCGGCAGATGACAATTGGAGAAGCCGTACCAACTCCGATCAACCGATTGCGGGCCGGGGTCGACTCGATGATGTTCATCGCACCAGGTGAGCTTGCGGACACGGCGTTGGCCGCAACGATTCTGGCGTTCCGTTGCGAGATGGACCGGCAAGAAGCGGTGTTCGCGGACCTGGTGTTGGCCGGACACCGGCGCGGGGTTGGCGCTGAAGACGGGTATGAGTCGACGCCATCGTGGTTGCGCGCCCGTTCGGGGATGCGGACCGGTGAGGTCCACGCTGCGATCGGTGCCGGGGAACTCGGCGAGATCCTGCCCAAGACGCGCGCGGCTTGGCGCGAGGGTCAGATTTCTTCGGGTGCGGTGCGCGTGATCGGTTCGGCCCGTGTTCCCGGATTCGATGAGGAACTCGCGGCGATCGAACCGGAGCTCCTGGATGCGGCCCGCCGCGACGACACGTGGTCGCTGACGCGAATGGCATCACACTTCAAGAAGTGTGCCCGGCGCGATGGTGAACTCGGCCCGGAACGCAACGGCCTGCGGGCCTCGATTGTCGGCGGCCGTTTGATGCTTGATGGTGATATCGGTGGATTGAACGCGGAGACGATCTTCGCCGCGTTGGGTGCGTTCACCGACGCGCCCACTGAAGGCGATGACCGCACCGCGGCGCAACGCCGAGCTGATGGTCTGGCCCGGTTGTGCAGAGTCGCGATGGGTGCGCCCGCGGAGTCGCCGATGGCGTCACCCTCGGCGGTGGTGGTCGTTGATTGGGCGACGTTCCTCGCTCATCTGAATCGTGAGGCGATTGTCCGGTTCGGGCAGATGGATGGGGCTTTCATCGGTGCACTCGAACCATCCGAGGTCGAGACGCTGTTGTGTGACTGCACGATCAGCCGGGTGATCCTCGGCTCTGATTCACGACCAGTGAACCTTGGAAGCGAACAACGGTCGTATCCCCGGTGGATGCGTAGGGCAGTCGCCGCCCGCGACGGGCACTGCCGGTGGCCGGGATGTGAAATCCCGCCCGGATGGTGCGAAACCCATCACGTGAGACACTGGCAACACGGCGGCGAGACGAGCATCGCGAACGGTGTCCTGTTGTGTCCCCGCCATCACCACTTCCTGCACCGACATCCCGACTGGCAGGTCGTGTGGGACCAGACCACGTTCCGGGTGTTCCGCCCCGACCACACCGAGGTCTGTCCCACGCTCGAACACCAGCAGCCCGACCTCGAACCCGCCGACCTCGACCTCGCCGGCCCATAACTCAACTCGTTCCGAGTTGCTCGCGCGCACGCCAGCTCGGCTGCGGATGCACGAGTCGCTTCAGTGGAGACTGAGCGGGAGTGTGACCGGGCCGTTGGTGAATGGCACGGGTGTCTTGGCAAACCGGAAGTCGGCGGCGAGCACCATGTGTTGCACGCGCGCGGCGAGCGTCTCCACGGCGACGCGCGCTTCGAGCCGGGCCAACATCGCACCGGGGCACACGTGTGGTCCGTCGCCGAATGCGAGGTGGTGCCGGATATCGGCGCGTTGAATGTCGAATCGGTCGGGATCCGGGAACTTCGCGTCGTCTCGGTTGGCTGATGCGAGCCCGAATGCAACCAGGCTGTCCGCGTCGAGATGCACGTCGGCGACAGTGGTGGGCTCGGTCGTACGCCGCAACAGGAACGTGAGTGGTGGATCGAGCCGCAGTGACTCCTCGATCACCGCCGGAATAATCCCGGGGTCAGCGCGGACCTGTGCGTAGAGCGCGGGATCGCGGGCGAACCGCAGGACCAGGTTTCCGATGAGGTTCCGGGTGGTCTCCACCCCGGCAACCAGCAGGAAGATCAGCTGGGTCCGGCATGCGACGTGCGAGAGCCGTTCACCGTCGACCTCGGTGGAGATGAGTCGGGTGATGAAGTCGTCCGGGGGTCTCTCCGCGGTGGCGCGCGATGCGATCTGTGCGTCGAGGTAGGCCGAGATGTCGCGCATGGCCGCTTTGCGCGCGTTGCGATCCTCTTTCGTGCCGAGCACCGTGCCGGCGAAGAGGCGCTCGGCCCATGTCCGGAACCGGGGATGGTCGGCGTCATCGAGACCGAGGAGGTATCCGATGGCTGCGGCAGGAATCGGATCGATGAATACGGCGGCGACGTCGATGGTCCCGGTGCCCACGATCGGTACCAGGAGCCGATCGCAGAGATCCCGTAGCGGCTGCTCGATACGGCCGAGCCGGTGCGTGGCGATCGCGGCGTTGATCACGCGCCGTATTCGGCCGTGCCGTGGTTCGGGAATGAATGGCAAGAAGAGCTCGTCCTCCACCATCCGGTCCGTGTTGACGTAATTGCCTTCGAAGGTCGTGACCGCTCGGCTCGCGTCGAGGACGTCCTGGTAGCGCGTGAGGTACGAGTACCCGGACGGCGTGGCCGCCACCGGACATTGCGCGCGCAGTGCTGCGAGTTTCTCGTGCGGTACTTCGGGGGCCGGCGCGAGCGGATCGAACGGATCCGATGCAGCGTCAAGTGTCTGGTTCACGGTCCGTCCGCCTATTTGGTCGCCTGGACTCCGGCGTCGACTTCGTCGCCGTTGGTTCCGATGAACTTCCACGAATACGACGTGGCACCGAGTTCCATGGTGAGGACTCCGAAATGGGTGTTGTCCCGGTCTTCCTCGCCGACGTGCAAGGCATTGAACCCGTAGAGCTGGTTCCCTCCGGTACCGACGACGAACTGGCGCATGCCGGAGGACGACACGGTGCCGCTCCCCGTCATGCGTGCGAACCGCTCGTACAGATGGTTGTGTCCGGCGAGCATGAACTCGCCACCATTCGCGGCAAGCGTGTCCCAGATCGCGGTGAGCGGGGCGTAATCACCGTGGCTCGCCCCCGAGGTGAACCGCGGTCGATGCACGATGGCGAAGCGATGGCGGTTCGGGTTGGCCGCGACGTCGGCGGCAACAAAACTGGCTTGGGCTGATCCGGCATCACAATTGATCTCGCAGTTGATGACGTAGACCCGCCAACCGTTGGGGCCCACATCATTGGCGAAGTACTCGGGCTGAGGGAAGTACCCGAAGAACCCGCTCGCGTTGGCGGTGTGGTAGTCGTGGTTCCCCGGCGCCGCCACGATGTTCGACCGGAACCGACCCCACGTCCGATCGAAGAAACCGTTGAAGCCCGAGGCTTGGCCATCGGGGTACACGATGTCGCCGAGCGCGAACACCACGTCGGGATCGAGCCCCACTATCTGATCCGCAACCGGCTGGAGCTGGCTGTCGCTGCCACCCAAGTCGCCGGCGGCGGCGACACTGGTGGTGGGGCCGCCGGGGCCGGGGCCGGAATCGTCATCGAGAATGGTGAGGGTTCCGTTGGCGCGGCTGATGGTGGCACCCGACGATATGGAGGTCAGCGTGATGGCGACGGTCTCGTTGGCTTCGGTGACCGTCTCAGAGACGACGACGGCGACGATCGTCTTTTTCCACTGGTCGAGCTTGAAGGTCATCGTCCCGGTCCGGGTCTTGAAGTCCGAAACTGCGGTTGCTGTGCCTGCGGTGAGCCGGTAGCCGACCGTGACATCTGAAGTTGCCGGATTCGAAAGCGTCACGGTGATCACCGCGGGACGGGTCCCACCGCTGTCGCCCTCGTAGATCGCGGCATCGCCGACTCCCGCGCGGACACCGGTACCGGGGTCGTCATCGAGGATCGTCCCGGTCCCCACGGGATGGCCGATGAGTGCGCCGGCTGTGACGTTGGAGAGCGTCAGGGTGAACGTCTCGGCGGGTTCGCCGCTCGTGTCTCCCGTGATCGGGACGGTGACGAACCGGCGGACCCGATTGATCCCGGAGAGAGCGGGCTTGAAGAGCAGTCGGCCCGTGCGAGTCTTGAAGTCCACAGCCGCGGTCGCAGTCCCGGCGCTGACGGTGTAGGTCACACCCACCTGGCCGGCAGGAGGGTCGGACAGGGTGACCGGGAGATAGGCGAGGCGGATACCGGTGTCGCCTTCGACGACCGATACCGAACCAGCGGAGAACGTGGGGGTGGTCGCCGCGCCGAGCGTTGTTTCGGAATCCCCGTCCAACCAGGCGACCATCGGCACCATGACACTGACAATGGCTATCGGCGCGAGGATCTTCCACGAGCGACTTTTCCCGCGGAAACCTGCCATGGTGTCGGAACTCCCCAATCGGCCTTCTGGTGGCGAAAAGTGTAGCGGCAACAGCCGATCACGAGGACCGCGGGCTGCCCACTACTGAGCGAAGGCAGCGCATGACTGATCGGTTGGAGGAGCTGGGCCCGGCACTCAGGAGGTCGGTGCGTGCAACGCGGCGCCGACGATTCCTGCGTCGTTGTGGAGCGACGCCGGTACGAGTTCGGTGCGTAACTCGATGTGGGGCAGAAACTTGTCGGATTTCTTGCTCACTCCCCCGCCGATGATGATGAGATCGGGCCAGAGCAACCGCTCGACGAGTTCGAAGTAGTGCTGGAGGCGGCTCGCCCATTGCTTCCACGAGAGGTCGTCGCGTTCCCGTACCGATTCCGCGGCCCAGCGTTCCGCTGCGTCTCCCTTCAGCGGCAGGTGGCCGAGCTCTGTGTTGGCGACGAGCGCGCCGTCGGCGAACACGGCACTCCCGATGCCGGTCCCGAGTGTGATCACCACCACGACGCCCGACCGGTCCCGCCCGGCGCCGAACCGCATCTCGGCCAGGCCTGCGGCATCCGCATCGTTCACGACCGCGACCGACCGTCCGAGCGCCTCGCTGAACCGCTCAGTGGCCTCGACCCCGATCCACGCGTCGTCGATGTTCGCCGCGGTCTGGACCACGCCGCCGCGTACCACCGCGGGCAGGGTGATGCCGACTGGCCCCGGCGTGTCGAGCTGGAGGAGCAGGTCCCCGACCGCTGCGAGGATCCGGTCAGGGTTCGGGGGCGTGGGGGTCAGCACCCGGATTCTCGGGGCCGCAAACTCTCCGGCCGTCAGATCCACTGGCGCGCCCTTGATGCCGGTTCCACCGATGTCGATCCCGATGACCGGAGCCGACCTCGAGTTCGTCTCGTCCATTTCGTTTCCCTTCAGGAGACTAGAGCGAAGCGGTGTAGCGGTCCGCGACGTCGAGTGCGTCATCGATGATGGCCAGCCCGGTGTGGAGATCTTCGAGGCTGGTCGTCAGCGGCGGCGTGATGTGCAGCCGGTTGAAATGCGAGAAGGGCCACACGCCGCCCGCCTTGCACGCACCCATGACTTCGGCCATCGGCCGGGCGTCCGCGCCGCTCGCGTTATACGGCACGAGCATCTGGCGCGTCGCGCGGTCGCGCACGAGTTCGATGGCCCAGAACGCCCCGATGCCGCGCACCTCTCCCACTGACGGATGGCGAGCGGCGATCTTGTCCAGCGCGGGACCGATTGCCTCGCCCAATGCGCGGGCCTGGTCGATCACCCTTTCCTCGTGAAAGATGTTGATCGACGCGACGGCGGACGCCGCGGCGAGGGGATGGCCGGAGTAGGTGAGCCCGCCCGGGTAGACGCGATCGGCAAACGTCGCCGCGATCTCGTCTGAGATGATCACGCCGCCGAGAGGGACGTATCCGGAGTTGACGCCCTTGGCGAAACAAATGAGATCCGGTGACACGCCCCAATGTTGGATCGAGAACCACTCGCCGCACCGGCCGAACCCGGCCATCACTTCATCCGCGATCAGCATGATGCCGTGGCGGTCACAGAGATCCCGTACGCCCCGCAGGTAACCGGGCGGTGGGACGAGGATCCCATTCGTGCCCACGACCGGTTCAAGGATCACCGCGGCAATGTTGTTGGGTCCCTCGAACATCATCGTTTCGTCGAGGTGGGCCAGCGCGCGTTCGCACTCCTCGGCTTCTGAGGTGGCGTGAAACGACGAGCGATAGAGGTACGGCCCGAAGAAGTGCACGACGCCGGGCACGGACGGTTCGGATGGCCACCGGCGCGGGTCGCCGGTCATGGCGATGGACCCGGATGTGGAGCCGTGATAGCTGCGGTACGCGGCGAGGATCTTGTGACGGCCGGTGTGAAGCCGCGCCATGCGCATCGCGTTCTCGGTCGCCTCCGCGCCACCGTTGGTGAAAAACACCTTGTTCAATCCGTCCGGGGCGACCTCGGCGATGAGGCGAGCGGCTTCGCTCCGATCGGCGTTCGCGTGGATCGGCGCGATCGTGCACAGTCGACCGGCCGCCTCCTGGATCGCCGCGACGAGCTTTGGATGCTGATGCCCGAGGTTGAGGTTCATCAGCTGCGAGCTGAAGTCCAGATAACGGTTGCCGTCGAAGTCCCACATCCACGAGCCTTCGGCTCCGGCGATCGGGATCGGGTTGATCTGGGCCTGGGCCGACCACGAGTGGAAGACGTGCGCCCGGTCGTTGCGGAGGGTGGCTTCGGCGTTCCGATAGTCGTTGGTCACCCCTGCACTCTCGCGCACCGCGCCCGTCCGGGGACGCGTACTCGCGAACTGGGAGAACGCTGGTGTCGGAGGGGGACTTGAACTCCCCAACGTCTGTCGGATGGTGGCGACCCCCTCGGACGTCACTGGGTTGCTCCAACGGCCGTCTGCCGCGAGGCCGCCCGAGTGCAGCGGGCTCCGCGAGACTGTGGGCGTGGTTCGACGCGATCCCCCGAGCAGCCCGACCGACATCATGCAGAGCGCGACCGCGGTACGCGGGTTTCTGGCGGGGCTGGAGAGTGAACTCGATGAGGTCGGTGTCGGTGCTGCGAGTGACTCTCAAGTGGGAGTGGAGCACCTTGGGGACTACTTGCCCGGCATCGTGACGGCCTGTCGATCGGGACGGCGGGTTCCCAACTCAGTGCGTGACAGCACCCGTGTTATGGGTGAGTCAGCGGCGGAGGGCGGAGTTCGGCTCGGCGCGCTGGTCGACCTGTACCTCAGCGCAACGTGGAGACTGTGGGCGGCCATCGCCGGGCGCCTCGACGGTGTTGATCCTGCCGTGGTCGCGTCGCTCGCGACGATGGTCATGCGAGCCGCCGACGACACCGTGGCGGTGCTCACTGACGGATATGCGTCGGCCCAGCGGCGTTCGATGCGGCGCGAAGAAGCGCTGCGCCACGAGTTCGTCCATGACCTCCTCTCGGGGGGCTCCGATCCTGATGTGCTCACCGAGCGGGCCGCTCGCTTCGGACTCAACCTCCCGGGCGAACACGTTGTCTTCGTCGCGAGAACCCGTCGCCTGCTCGAGGATGCTGGTCCGGTGCATGGGCGTGTCGAGGCCCTGGTGCTCGCAGCCCTCGGCGGTCGAGATGTGCTGGTTGCAACCAGGGACGGAATGCTGGTGTGTGCGTTTCCGTCGAGTGTCGATCTCGTGGGTGCGCTCGTCCAGACGCTCGACAGCTCTGGTGACGGGCCCTGGCAAATCGGGGTGGGAGGCACACACCGCGGGCCGGGAGGGCTGCTGCGTTCGTACCACGAGGCGCTGCGCGCGATCGAGCTTGCCCGTCGCGCCTCGCGGACGGACGCAGTCGCCTACTTCGACGATCTCTTGCCCGTGAGGGTGCTGACATCGGATCCGGGAGTCGCGGGCACCCTCGTACTCACCGTCCTGGGTCCGCTCGAGCAGGCCCGGGGCGGGGCCGAACCACTCGTCGAGACGCTCACCGCTTTCTTCGAACACGGCGGTAACGTCGAGGCCGCGGCCCGGCGGCTCAATCTCAGCTCTCGTGCGGTCCGATACCGGCTTGACCGGATTACCGCGCTCACCGGCCGTTCCGTCTTCGAGCACGAGGACCGGTTCGTGCTTGAGCTCGCGCTCCGCTGCCGCGCTCTCCTGCGCGCTTCCCCAGCCGAAGGTTCCCTCGACGGATAGCTTCACCACCGCTCCCCTGAAGATTTCCTGAACCCGGAAGGGAGTGGTCCGTCTCCTCGGCCGACTTCTGCCCTATGCCTTCGAGTATTCCCACGCAATGATGCGTCTCGATGGTATGCGTGCTCCCTGAATCGTATGGTGCGGACGAACCACATTCTCTTCCAGGTCAGCACCGACCTCCGCGTCGCCGCCGTCGTTCACAGATATCGATCCTCGAACCAACGCGCGGCTGCGCCGGCGATATGTTCGCGGGAGTGTCCCAGGCATGAGTGCGACGGTCGCCCTTGCCATCGTGCTCGTGTTCCTGGCCGTGTTCGGGGTGATTGCAGCCGCGGTTGCGTCAAGGAGCGGTGACGATTGGTTCGCCTGGGGTGTGCTGGGATCAGTCCTTGGACCGATCGGTCTGATTCTCTTGTGGTGCGACCGCCGCGCGCGCGTCTCAGAGCAGCACTCGGCCGGATTGGTATCTCGGGAACGGCCCGGCTTCGAGGCCCGAATCCTCGAAGCCGCGCTCGAGGCCGAACGTGAAACCGGCGTGCGCGAGGAGACGATCGCCGAGGCGCGATCCAGGATCGCGGTTCGACTCTTGCGTATGGGCTGCGGGTCGCTCATCCTCGTGATCGGAGTCGTGTTACTGCCGTTGCCTGGCCCGGGGTGGCTGGTCATTGCGATCGGTCTTGGCATTCTCGCCCGCGATGTTGCCTGGGCGGAACGGGCTCTCGAACGAGTACGGCACCGCATCCCGACCGATGACGACGGGCGGATGACCCGGGCCTCAATGGCCACGATGGTCACGGTAGCGCTCGCGAGCCTCTCGGGGTCGCTCTGGTGGTTGCTCCGATGAGTCTCCTCGGTACGGCAAGCACGGCGACCGAGAACTTCGCGAGCTTTGCGGTCCCCGTGTGGGTTTGGTTCGCGTTCGTCGGTGCCATCGCCACGATGCTTGCCGTCGACGTGATCGTGGTGCACCGCAACCCTCACGACATCAGCCTCAAGGAAGCGGCCATCGAATCGGCAGTGTGGATCACCCTCGGGCTGTCGTTCACGTTCGTCATCTTGGGTTGGCAGGGCGGGACCGCGGCCGGCGAATACCTGTCGGGCTATCTCATCGAAAAGAGCCTGTCGGTCGACAACGTCTTCGTCTGGGCGGTGATCTTCGGGTACTTCGGGGTCCCGAACAAGTATCAGTTCCGCGTACTGTTCTGGGGCATCTTCGGAGCGTTGGTGCTCCGGGCGATTTTCATCCTCGCGGGCGTCGCGTTGCTCGAGGCATTCGACTGGATCCTCTACGTCTTCGGCGCGTTCTTGCTGATCACCGCGATCAGGGTCGCCCGCCACAAGGAAGCCGAGGTACACCCCGAGAACAACCCGGTGCTCCGGATAGTGCGGCGCCTTGTGCCGTCGACGAACGAGTATGACGGCCAGAAGCTGTTCACACGACGTACCGGGAGGCTGCTCGCGACGCCACTCTTTGCCGTGCTCGTCCTCGTCGAGACCACCGACGTTGTGTTCGCAGTTGACTCGATTCCCGCGATCTTGGCGGTGTCACGCTCGACGTTCATCGTGTTCGCCTCGAACGCATTCGCGATCCTGGGTCTCCGCGCCCTGTATTTTCTGCTCGCAGGCATGAAAGACCGGTTCCGGTATCTCAATATCGGTCTCGGAGCGATCCTCGGCTTCGTCGGTATGAAGATGGTTTCAGTCAAGTTCATCCATCTGCCGACCTGGCTCAGTCTCTGCGTGATCGGCTTTATCCTCACCGTGACGATCGTGGCGTCCCTGCGTGCGGAACGTCGGGACCCGACGAACCCCGAACCCCCCGCCGACATCACCGGCCACTGAGGCCTGGAGAGAAGGTCACACGATGTCTTCCACCCCGACCCTCGCGTTCGGAGACGATGGCTCCCCCGCCTCCGACGTTTGTTGGCTTTGGATCAACAGCCATTCCTGGCTGGGTTGGCGCGTCGAGATCATCACCGCGCAGGAATTGCCGATCGGCCCCCCAGTGCCTGCCGAAGACGCGACGCTGCATCATTGGGACCCACCCACGCCGCGAACCCAGTTCGGCGAGTCTGGGTTCATGGAGGTCGAGTACCTCACCGCGAGGCTCGACCCGCGGCTCGCGCTGTCGCGACCGGCAGACCTGCTCGTGGTCGGACCTCGAGGATCTTCGATCCTCAAAGCGTTCCACCTCGGCAGCACGGCGGAGTGGCTCCTCCAACACCCGGTCGCCCCGATGCTCATCGCCCGTTCCGGGCACACCGTAGCGACGGCCATCGTCTGCCACGACGGCTCCCCGCACGCCCAGAGCACTGTGGAGTGTCTCACCAGGCTTCCATGGATCGGAAGTGTTCAGGTGACGCTCCTCGTCGTCGCGGATGGCCGAACAGACATCGCCACCGCGACCTCGATGGCCCGGGAGGAGTTCGACTCGGTGGACATCGAGCCCGAAACGGTCGTGGTCGAAGGCAAACCGACCGCAGTCATCCTCGATGAGATCACGCAGCGCGGACCGGACCTCGTTGCCCTCGGCACACGCGGCCTCACCGGCATGCAACGGCTCTACCACGGTTCGACCGCAGGAGCGATCGCCCGGGCGACCGAGTGCTCGGTACTGCTGGCCTGCGCCGAATCCGCTGCAGAGTAAGTACTCATACTCCCGGCTCACACGCCGGTCATCTCGGAGATCAGTGAGACTCACGCGGTCTGCGCAACGAGCGGCGTCAGCGAGGTCGGGCTGTGGATTTCGCGGCCGGTTGGTGTCGGAGGGGGGACTTGAACCCCCACGCCCCAAAGGGCACCAGCCCCTCAAGCTGGCGCGTCTGCCGATTCCGCCACTCCGACGTGGAGGCGAGATTGTAACGGGCCGCGTACGTCTGGACTGGGTTCAAGACCCTCGGAGGGACGGTCGAGAGGGCAGGTCACCCGTGTTCAGTGCCAAGCCGAAGCCCGTGACCACGGCCCCAGGGTGTGGGTCAGAGGACGGCGGCTTCTTCGGCGAAGTGACACGCCACCGGGTGACCTTGACCGCGGTCGATCAACTCGGGCTCCTCGACCGCGCAGATGTCCTGAGCCTTCCAACAGCGGGTGCGGAACCGACAGCCCGACGGTGGATTCGCGGGCGACGGCACATCACCTTCCAACACGATTCGGGTGCGCGCCCGTTCCTTGCGCGGGTCAGGGACCGGCACCGCCGAGAGCAACGCCTGCGTGTACGGATGACCGGCGCGCTCGTACACATCGTCGGCCGGCCCGGTCTCCACGATCTTGCCGAGATACATCACCGCGACGTCGTCGCAGATGTGGCGCACGACGGAGAGGTCGTGCGCGATGAAAAGGTAGGCGAGGCCGAGCCGCTCCTGGAGATCCTCCAACAGGTTGACCACACCGGCCTGAATCGAAACGTCGAGTGCCGACACCGGCTCATCGAGCACGATCAACTCCGGGTCCAGGGCCAACGCCCGGGCGATCCCGATGCGTTGTCGCTGTCCCCCCGAGAACTCGTGCGGGAATCGGTTGACGCTCTCCGGGCTGAGCCCGACCATCTGTGTCAATTCCTTGACTCGGTCGAGTCCCTGGTCTTTCCACGTGCCATGGATTCTCATTGGCTCCGCGATGATCGCCTGTACGGTCATCCTTGGGTTCAACGAAACGTACGGGTCCTGGAACACGATCTGCATCTTCGCCCGCAGCGCGCGCAGTTCACCTTTGTGTAACGCGAGCACGTCGGAAGATCCGAACCGTACCGAACCGGAATCGGGTTCGATCAGGCGCAATACACAACGGCCGAGGGTGGACTTCCCGCATCCCGATTCCCCCACCAGTCCGAGCGTCTGGCCGGCCTCTACCGAGAACGACACGCGGCTGACGGCCTGGACCTGTCCGACGACGCTGCGGAACAATCCAGCGCGTACGGGAAAGGTCTTGACGAGGTCCCGCACCTGTAGGACGGGCAACACGATCTCTACGGGTGGGTTCAGTGGGTCGGCTGTGGTCATGTCGACTCTCCGAAGGTCGATCCTCCGAGCACCGAGCCCACGACATCCGGGGTGAGGCATGCGGACCGATGGCCGATTCCGACTTCCAGCAGTTCGGGCCGTCGGGTGGTGCACCCATGTTCGGCATCTGCATACGGACAGCGGGGATGGAAGGAACAACCCGACGGGAGATGTATCAACGATGGCGGCTGACCACCGATGCGATGCAGTCGGCTCTCCTTGTCCGCCCGACGATCGAGACGAGGCAACGACGCCAGCAGCCCCTCGGTGTACGGATGCTTGGGGGCGTAGAAGATGTCGTCGACGGAACCGATTTCCACCTGGCGGCCGGCGTACATCACGGCAACCCGATCGGCAATGCCGGCGACCACTCCGAGGTCGTGGGTGATCAACATGATCGAGGACTCCGTCCGATCCTGGATGCGTTCCAAGACATCCAGGACCTGGGCCTGGATCGTCACATCCAAGGCAGTCGTCGGCTCGTCGGCGATCAGGAGGTCCGGTTCGTTGGAGATCGACATCGCGATCATCGCTCGTTGGCGCATTCCACCGGAGTACTCGTGGGGGAATTGATCGACGCGGTCGCCTGGATTCGGAATGCCGACGATGGAGAGAAGCTCGACCGACCGTTCCCGCAGCTCGCGTCGACCTACCTTCGGGTGGTGTACATGTATCGCTTCCTCGATCTGACGACCCACTGAGCGCACCGGGTTCAACGAAGCGAGCGCATCCTGGAAAATCATCGCGATGCGTTGCCCGCGAACGGGTTGCAACTCCTTTTCGGACGCACCCCGCAGTTGCCGTCCATCGAAGATGATCTCGCCCGAGACCTTGGCCGACGACGGGAGGAGCCCGAGGATGGCCATCGACGTCACGCTCTTGCCCGAACCGGATTCCCCCACGATCCCCAACGTCTCGTTGCGATACACGTCGAAGGACACTCCGTCCACAGCGTGGACCACACCGTCGTCGGTCGCGAAATCCACGTAGAGGTCTCGGATCGACAGCAATGGCCCGGTCCCCGGCGGCGTCGAGCGTTGGAGGGGAATCGGTTCGAGATCGGTCGGTTCGGGGGGGTTGGAATCGGGGTCGGTCATCTCAGTGTTTCTCGTTCTGAGGGTCGAATGCGTCGCGGAGGCCGTCGCCGATGAAATTGACGCACAAGACCGTGAACAGGATGGCCGCTCCGGGCGCGTACAGCAGGTACGACTTGCTGGTCCCAACGGCGCCCTTGGCGTCGTTGAGCATCTGTCCCCACGAGGTGGCCGGCGGATCAACTCCGAACCCGAGGAACGACAACGTCGACTCGGTCACGATCGCCCCCGCTATCGCCAGCGTCGCGTTCACCATGACGGGACCGAACACGTTCGGCAGGATGTGCCGGATAATGATGCGCACCCGTCCGGCCCCGGCTGCCCGCGCCGCCTCCACGAACTCCTTCTCCCGGATCGCCAGCACTTGACCCCGTACGACGCGAGCCGTGCTCATCCAGAACACGAAGGACACCACCAGGATGATCGTGAGGTCCGTGCGCCCCCAGCGGACCAAGGCCACCGCCAGAATCGCGAGCTGGGGAACGATGAGGAACAGATCCGTGGTTCGCATGAGGACCTGATCGGAAACCTTGCCGAAGTATCCCGCGACGGCACCGATCGCAGTCCCCAGCAGTGTGGAGATGAGCGCGACTGCGAACCCGATCTTCAGCGAGATCTGCCCGGAGATCAGGAGGCGACTCAGCTGATCTCGACCGAGCTCGTCCGTGCCGAGCCAATGGGTTCCATCAGGACTCACCGGTCCGAGCAAGAGGTCTTGCTCATTCGGATCGAAGGGCGCGAACCAGTTGGCACCGAAGCACGCCAATGCGATGACCGTCAGAACGCCGAGCGAGATCATCGCGGCACGGTGGCGGACGAATCGTCGACGAAAGAGCCACCATTGCGATCGTGCGACGGGGTCGGCGTACGCGGTCGTCTCGAGTTCGATCGTCATGTGAGCCGAACCCGAGGGTCCAGGATTCCGTAGAGCACGTCGGCGATCAGATTGAACACCACGACAAAGATCGCCGTGATGATCAGCCACGGTGTCAGGACGTTCACGTCGCCGTCACCGAGTGACTGAATGAACAGCCGGCCCATCCCGGGGATCGAAAACAGGGACTCGGTGATGATCAGACCACCGGCGAGTGCGCCCACATCCACCGCCACGACGGTCACGAGCGGAATCAGCGCGTTGCG
>JANPBJ010000249.1:0-9035 GCA_031430375.1 Acidimicrobiia bacterium | reverse complement strand
GGCCAGCCGGTGAGGAAGTTGTAGCCCGCGAGCGCAGAGCCCTGACCACCGAAGCCGGGATAGTTCTTGTGGGGCCCGGTCTGACCGTTGAGGCACGCACTCACCATCACCAGGTCGGCCTTGTGGGCAACGAGTGAGTCGTAATCGAGCCCAAACCCCTTCATGGCTCGCGGCGCGAAGTTCTCGGCAACCGCGTCAGCCCATTCCACGACGAGGCGCCGAACGAGTTCGACAGCCTTGGGGTGCTTGAGGTTGAACAGGACGTCGCGCTTGGTCGGGTTCAGGCCGTCGAACATCGACGAACCCTCGAGGCCGTGGGGGTTGTTGGGGCCGAGTGCGTAGACCCGCAAGAAGTCCGGGCGGCTCTTCGATTCGATGCGCAGCACGGTGGCGCCGTGTTCGGCGAAGTAGCGCGTGGAAATGGGGCCGGCCGCGCCGCTTCCGAGCTCGATGATGTTGACACCCGACCACGCGCCGTTGCCCGCGGCCTGGCCGGCGTGGCTGGAGTTCGGGTGCGGCGCGAGACGAGCCACCACCGGGCCCGAACGGACCGTCACGAACGAGCCGGGCATGCAGGGTCCGTCGGTGGTCGTGAAGAAGCTGCGCGCTCCGAGCTGGGCGCTCGCGAGGATCTCCGCCGGGGAGTTGATGGGGGCGAGCATCAGGTTGTTTTCGCACGCGATGTCGTAGAGCTCGGACATCGTCTGCTGCGCAAAGTACGCGGCCACATCGGCCTCGATCGCGCGCAGGGTGTCGTCGCTCGCGGTATTGGGGGAGAACGTCGACCAATCCACCTTCCGCAGTGCGTCGGTATTGACGAGACGGGTGAGGATTTCGAGGCTGGGAATGCGTGCCTTGCCGCCGCGCAGGCCGAACGAAACGAAGCCGTCGAGGGTGGGCCAGATCTCTCTCGTCTTGCCGATGTTCGCGCCACGCCGCGTCCCCCGGAATCCCGTGACCGGGAATCGCGATGGTGTGGTCATGTTCGCAACCGCGACCACCTCCTGCATCGAGACGTCGATGCGTTGCGGGCGGCCACTCGCGAGGCCGGTGAGTGCGGCGAACGCAGTCTCGGCTGCGGCGTGCGCGTAGGCGGCCGGCTCCGATGGTCGCACCGGCGCGCGGTCCGGGTCGCCGGTGCAATACATATTTCCGCTCGCCGCCATCACGCCGAGGTCCGATGCTCGCCAGTGTGCGCGCGGGCCGTCGAGCCCGAATGGAGTGAGGCTTACCCACACGGCGCGGGGCGCACGGACAGGATCGAGCGACCACGCAGAGGGCGAGCGGGGAGTGTCGATCACCACGTGGGACCGCGCGAGCAGGGAATCAAGCGCGGCATCGTGGGGGCCGGAGACTGCCAACCGGGTGGAGCGCAATGTCCACGCCCTATGCCGAAAGGGAAGGTCGGCCAGGGGATCACCGGCGGCCGGTGTGACCCGAACCACGTCGGCCCCGAGATCCGCGAGCATCCGGGGGGCCATAGCGCCGGGTTCGGCGGTCAGATCTGCGACCACTATGCCACTGAGCAATGTTGACGGGCTCTCCGGGACTTTGCCTGACACCGATGTCAGCGTACTCTTGGGGTCTCGCCCGCCCGAGAGGACCAAAGACCCATGGCCGAAGATCGCATTGTCGACGCCGATTGCCACATTCTCGAACCACCGGACATCTGGAAGAATTGGTTGCCGGAGCAGTACCAAGAGAAGGCGCCGAAGCTGGTCAAGGATTCGCAGGGTGGCGACGCGTGGCTTACCGGCGTGGGCGGCGATCCGGATCCGATCGGTCTGACCGCGACGCCGGGGATGCCCTTCGACGAGTTCCGTTGGTTCGGCGTCACCTACGAGGAAGCGCGCACCGGTTGCTACAACGGCGCAGCGCGGCTTGAGGACATGGACATCGACGGTGTGAACGCCGAGGTGTTGTTCCCACCCCAACGCACGATGAGTCACTTCTTGGGCGACGACGATGACGACTTCGTGCTCGCGGGCGTTGAGGCCTACAACAACTTCCTCTTCGAAGAGTTCTGCGCGCCTGACCCGACCCGTTTGATTGGGCTGGCCCAGATTCCTTCACTGGGGATCGATGTCGCGGTGGACGGGATCCGCAAGGCAAAGGCGCGGGGCGCGAAGGGAGTGCTCATCTCGAACTGGCCGTCGGGGAGTGGCATGTTGTCGAGAGACGACGACGCGTTCTGGGCCGCGGCCGTGGACGAAGGTCTCCCCGTCTCGATCCACATCAACATCATCAGTCGGAAGCAACGCGCCGCGGGCCGCAAGGCCGCCGCGAAGGCCGGCAACGCCCTGTACGACATGAGCAGCGAAGCCACCCGCGCGAAGGCCATCGGCGGGATGAGTCACGTGTTCTCGATGGCGGCCGGCAACATCACGTCGATGCTCTTCACCGGCGTCTTCGACCGCTTCCCGGAACTCCAGGTGTGCTGGATCGAAACGGGTGTTGGCTGGCTGCCGCACTTCATCGAATGTCTGGACGATCGCTACTGGCGCAACCGCGGCTGGGGTGATCTGCCGATCAACCACCCGCCGTCGTACTACTGGTACCAGAACAACGCGGCCACGTTCATCACCGATCGCTCCGGCATCGCGTTGCGCCACCAGGTGGGGGTGGAGAACATGATGTGGTCAAGCGACTACCCACACCACGGCAACGACTGGCCGTATTCCCGGAAGGTGATCGAAGAGACCATGAATCACCTTCCAGCCGACGAGAAAGCGAAGATCGCGGGCGGCAACGCCTGTCGCATCTGGAACATCTAGGCATCGCCGCGCCATCGGGTGTGCAGGGGCGGGCGCTCGACCGGCTACTGCTCCCTACGTTCGATGGCCCCGAGGGTGAGGCGTTGCAAGGTGCGTTGATGGACGTAGTCGACGATGCGCGTCACGAGCGGGAGCAGTTGGCCTGCGGACGACGCGGCTTGCAGTTGGAACGCAGCAAGTTCTGCAGGGTCCCACACACGACCACGGGAGCCGGAGAACAGTTCGAGTACTTGGCGCTGCATCGCCTCCACCCCGTCGACGTAGATGGACGCGAGTTCCACCAGTACATCGTCGGGCAGGCCGAGACGGCGAAGCTCGGCAGTCGCCCGCAGCATGTCGAGATCAGTGGAGTCATAGGCGGCCCGACCGAACTCGTCCGGGTCGGGCAAGAGCCCGACGGTCCGCAGACGGGTGAGTAACTCGGTGGTCAGCGCCGATCGTTCCTCGAGGTCCGGTAAGGAATAGGAGAGTCCGCCCTCTCCCGCGAAGATCCCGTCGACAAGGTCCTGGCGGTCGGAGGTGAGTAGGGCCTTGATGGCGGCGAGGGAAAATCGGCGCGCCTGGAGATCTCGGATCTGCTGAATACGGTCAAGGTGCGCAGCCTCGTAGTGCTTGGTGCGGCCCACCCGTACGCCGGCGGGGAGGAGCCCCTCCCGCTGGTAGAAGCGGATGGTGTCGACTGTGGTGTCTGCCTCGCGGGCGAGGTCGTCAATACGCCACGTCATCCCCGTCCCCTTTGTTCGCTGTGACAGTCGTCATATAGCTTGACAGTAGATATACCGAGAGTGTTTACTCTCAGTGTTCTAGCACCGAGTTTAGGTGGACTTCCATGAATGCAGCGATGGCCGAACTCAACGCCGGTCTTCCGACTCGCACGACACAACGCGACGCCCGACGCTGGATCGAGCGTCAGCTTCGGTGGGAACGCACGCTCGGTGCCCTCCGGGGTCGTGAGGATCACCCCACCCGCAAGGCTGCGTAGCGCCAGATCGCGCTCCGGTCGACCTCCCCCGGGACGATCGTCGAGTACGAAAAAAATGAAGGCCGGCCCCGAGGGGCCGGCCTTCATCGTCGTCACTCTTGGAACGTCAACTCTTGATGAGTTGGATGTCGAGGTCGATCCGGATCTTTTCTGATACCACCACTCCGCCCGCCTCCAAGGCCATGTTGAACGTGAGGCCCCAGTCGCTGCGGTTGATGTCGGCGCGGGCGGTGAAACCGGCCTTGGTGTTGGAAAACGGGTCAACGGTGACTCCGTCAAACTCCAGATCGAACTCCACCGAGCGGGTGTGACTCGAGATCGTGAGATCGCCCACGAGGATGTAGTCATCACCGGCGGTGCGGATTGAGGTCGATCGCAGTGTCATCTCGGGGTGGTGCTCGACGTCGAAGAAGTCGGCATTGCGGAGGTGGGCGTCACGATCGGCGTTCCCGGAATCGATCGAGGTGAGTCGCACGCTGGCCGAGAAGTTCGATGCCAGCGGATCCTCCGCGACGACCACGGTGCCATCGAAGTCGTTGAAGTGGCCGTGCACCTTGGTGATCATCAGGTGCCGGGCAGTGAAGCCAATCGTCGAGTGGGTGGGGTCGACGGTCCAGGTGCCGGGGGTGAGACCGGCGAGGGTGTCGGGGGAAAGGGTCTGGGTGCTCATGGTGTTCCTCCTTGGGGATTTGCTTGCAGCGCAAAGTATTGCACAAAGAAGTTCGCAGTGCAATAGTTGTGACGGAGATCACCTGACGATCTACGGTGGGGCAATGGCGAAACCAACTGATGAAACCCGCTGGCTGAGTTCCGAGGAGCAGCACACCTGGCGCGAGCTCGTGGGGTTGATTCTCGAGCTTCAGGCCGAACAAGAAGACGCGCTCGTGGGGGCGCACGGCATCACGGAAGGGGAGTACGGCGTGCTCGTGTCGCTCTCGGAGGCCGACGATCATCGTCTCCGCATGTGCGACCTTGCCCAAGGGCTCCGACTCTCGCCGAGCGGACTGACCCGGCGCATCGACGGACTCGCGAAACAGGGCTTTGTCACCCGAGAACCATCAGCGGAGGATCGCCGAGTGATGTTGGCCGTGCTCACCGACGATGGAATGGCGAAACTCAAGATCGCCGCACCGACCCACGTGGCCGCGGTGCGCGAGAGCATCATCGATCACCTCAGCGCGGAAGACCTCCGCACGCTCGGCGGGGTGTTGGAACGAGCACGCGAGTCACGCTCCCGCTCCTAGGTCTCGGCGCGGACCCAACGGGGGAGTGAAACATCGCCCACGGGTTGAAACACCACGCCCACGGACTCGCCCATTGTGATGGTCGCGGGGTCGATCTCGTTGATCCCGCCGTGTTCACTCGTGACGAGGTTGCCCACGAATCGGATGAATGGATCCTCATCGAGGGCTACGACGATCGCGTTGTACGGCGCGAGCTCGGCGTAGGCCGGGAGCAGCGGTGGGTGCGCCACGATGAACGACCAGATGGTGGCGCGTCCGTTGGTGGGGACCCAGCGCACGCTGATCGACTGACACCGCGGGCACATCGGTCGGGGCGGCATTCGCCACACGCCGCACGCGCCGCATGCTTGGACGAGCAACTCTCCGCGCGCGGTTCCGGCCCAGAACGGAGCCGAGGTGTCGTCGTCGAGATCGGGAAGCAGCAACGTCACTTCCTCGCTCGTGGTCATGCGCGGAACAGGATCGCGGAGGTGGGGACGCCTTCGCCACTGGTGACGAGTGAACACTGTGCGTCTTCAACCTGATTCACCGACGTCCCGCGGATCTGACGTACGCCCTCGAGCACGAGGTTGAAGCCGTGGACGTACGCCTCGGACATTCCGCCCCCGGAGGTATTCGTCGGCAGCCGACCGTGCGGCCACTCCAACGCGCCGTCGTTGGTGAACTCGCCGCCCTCGCCGCGTTCGCAGAAGCCGTAGCCCTCGAGGGAGAGCGGAATCAGTGGGCTGAAGGCGTCGTACAACTGCGCGACGGGAACGTCGGCCGGCTGAAAGTCGCTCCGTTCCCAGAGGAGGCGTGCGCACGTCCACGACGGTCCGAGCAGCGGGTCTTCACAGAAGTAGTTCGTCATCACCTGATGCTGAGCCGGGATGCTCTGCGCGAAGGAATGGATGTAGGCGGGCGGGTGGGGCAGATCCCTTGCCCGTTCGGCGCTGGTGATGATGACCGCGAGCGCGCCGTCGGTCTCTAAACAGTTGTCGAAGAGGCACAGCGGTTCGGAGATCCACCGCGCATCCATGTACTGCTCGCGGGTGAGTTCCTTGGCGTGCATCGTGGCGATGGGGTTGCGGTTCGCATGCTTGCGGAACGCGAGCGCCACGTTCGCGAGGTGATCTCGGGTGTAGCCGTATTCGTGCATCGCTCGGCGGGTGAGCATCGCGATCTCGTCGACCGGCCGCAGCACGCCGAATGGTCGGCTCCACTGATGGTGGCCGCTGATTCGATCCGACACTTGGGCCCACGGGCGACTGCTCGCCGCGCTGCGCTTTCGGGCTCGCCAGGCAACTGCCGTCTCGCACTGACCGGTGGCCACGGCCATGGCAGCTTGGCCCACCACGCCACAGCCGGCGCCACCACCGAACCCGACCTGCGAGAAGAACGTGATGTCGCCGAGTCCCACGTTGCGCGCCACATCGACCTCGCGGCCGTCCTCCATGGAGAACATCGCGATGCCGTCCACGTCGGCTGGTTGCAGACCCGCGTCATCGATCGCGGCGCTGATCGCCTGACACGCAAGCGACAACTCCGAGTCGGGGAGTCCCTTGCCGTAGGCGGTCTGGCCAATGCCGACCACTGCGGTGCTATCGCGAAATGGGTTCACGGGTTGGGGTTCACCAGCCCTGCCAGACGGGGTCGCGCTTTTCCATCATCGCCGCCATCCGCTCCTTGCCGTCATCGGTGCCGAGGTTGAGTTCGATGAACATCGCCTCGTTCTCCAACGTGGCGATCCGCGGGATCTCGGTGGCGTCGTGCAGCAGCTTCTTGGCCCAGCCGAGCACCTTGGTGGGCTTCGCCGCGATGCGTGTGGCCCACTCCTCGGCCGCGGCGTGCAGTTCCGCGGCCGGCACCACTCGGTTCACGATGCCGAGCGCCGCGGCTTCGGTTGCCGAGATCGAATCGCCGAGGAACACGATCTCGGCTGCCTTGTGCGTTCCGACGATGCGCGGCAGTAGGTACATGAAACCGCCGTCAGGAATCAACGCCTGCTTGCTGAAGACGTCGACGATCTTGGCGGTATCGGCTGCGATGACGAGGTCGGCGGCAAGGGTGAGCATCGCGCCACCGCCGGCCGCGGTGCCGTTGAGCGCAACGATGATGGGCTTCTGGCAATCCTGCATCCGTTCCATGAGCTGCTGGAATCCAGTCCGCATCATGTGGACCGCGCTCCCGGCCACGAAGTCGGGCGCACCCGCGGGCTTCGGTGCCGCGGGCGGGCGGACGCGCAGGTCCGAGCCGGTACAGAAGTGACGCTCCCCGGCCGCGGTCAACACAATGCAGCGCACCGCGAGGTCGCGGTGCGCCGATGTGAACTGTTCGATGAGGCGATCACGCACGTAGAACGGGATCGAGTTCGACGATTCCGGTCGGTTGATCGTGAGCCACAGCACCCCATCGACGAGATCCGAGGTGAGTTCATCGTCGGCTTTGGCCTGGGTCTCTGCATCCATCATGAGTTCCTCACGATCAGGGCGTCGAGGACGACGGCGCCATGGGGGCGTACGACGAGAGGGTTCACGTCGAGTTCGCCGATGATGTCGGCCAGGTCCATGGCCATCCGTTGCACCTTCATGATCACGTCGACCAACGCGGCTCGGTCGGCAGGCTTCGCACCGCGCACACCGTCGAACATTTTCGCGCCGGTGAGTTCGTCGAGCATTGCGACGGCTTGGCCGTCATCGAACGGCGGGACGCGGAAGGTCACATCGCCCAACACCTCCACGAAGATGCCACCGAGCCCGACCATCACGACCGGGCCGAAGAGTGCATCCTGGGAGATGCCGACCACGGTTTCCACGCCGCCACTCACCAGTTCACTCACGAGGACGCCGTCGATTCGCACCTTGGGGCCGCCGGCCTTCCGCGCCTTTTTGAGGAGTTCGTCGTACGCGGCGCGCACGTCCTTGGCCGTGGCCACCCCGACCTTGACCAAACCGAGGTCGCTCTTGTGCAGGAGGTCCGGCGACGAAATCTTCATGACCACGGGCATGCCGATTGCGTTCGCGGCTTTGACTGCCGACGCGGCCGTGGTGCAGAGCTGATCGCGTGACGACCTGATGCCATAGGCCGCGAGTACCTGCTTGCTCTGCCATTCACTCAAGGCGGAACCGGGCGCAGCCTGCTCGATGATCGCCCGCGCCTTGCTCGCCGCGGCGAGCGGCTTCATCGGCGCGGTGCGGAACGGCGATTCGTGATGCGCCGCAAACCGCCAATAGTCGCGGTAGGCGCGCAGCGCGGCGGTGCAGTTCCCGAACGTTCGGAAGACCGGCAGGCCACCATCGAGGAGTCGGAAGTAGTAGGTGTCGTCCGTCCCTGGGGGCGATCCCCACACCACGAAGATCGGCTTGTCGGTGGTCTTGGCCACCTCCACGAGATCGCGGGTGAACGGCTTGGAGAACGCCGCCACCGCACCCGTGATTGGCACCACGATGATGTCGACCTTCGGATCCGCGACGATCGCTTCGAGGATCTTGGCGCCGCGCGCATCGGCCACCGGTGGGCCACCACAATCAACCGGGTTGCTCACCCGGAGGTACGCAGGGATCAAGCCGTCGTGCAGGGTCTTTTGAGTGGCCTTCGTCAGCGCGGGGAGTGAGAGGCCGGCCGCAGAGATCATGTCGGCGATGTGGGCGCCGGTGCCCCCAGAGATTGCGTAGACACAGACGCCCGGCTCACGATTGCGTTTGGCCCAAGAAGGGATCCGGGCCGGTCGGCTGCGCGCGAGGGCGGCGGACACTTCGAGCAGTTCGTCGAGACCATCGACACGCGTGATCCCGAACTGGCGAAACACTGCGGACGTGATCGCGTCGGATCCGGTGAGATGGCCCGTGTGGCTTTGGGCCATCGACGCGCCCTCGTCGGTGCGGCCCACCTTCACCATCACGATGGGTTTCTGGAGCTTGGCCGCGTGATCGGCGGCGAGCATGAGCGTGCGGCCGTCCTTGAAGCCTTCGATGTAACACGCGATGACTCCAACCTCGGCTTGGTCGGCGAAGTAGGCGGCGAAGTCGGCGAACTCGAGGTCGACCTCGTTGCCGG
>JANPBJ010000248.1:0-3253 GCA_031430375.1 Acidimicrobiia bacterium | reverse complement strand
ATCGTCCTCGGACGCTTCTCGCTCGATCCGACCGAACGGCTCGACGTCACCCAGCTTGGCATTGACGTCGACGTGGGCCTTGCGTACCGGTCCATCGCCCACCGGCGACATCGTGGAAGCCCACCGCAACTCCCGTTCTGTGCGCGCACTCTCACTCATGCAGTCGACTCTACCGAGAGGGTGTGACATCAAAGTTCTTGATCGTCGTCCCGGTTCAGATTCCGTACTTGTTGCGCACCTTTTCCGGGATCTTCGCCTTTACTGCCTCGAGTTCAGTCCGAGCCTGTTCGACGTTCGGAATGGATTCCGACAGCGCCCACACTTGGGCTGCGATCTGTGACATGCCCGCCTTCGTCTCGGCCGTTGCGGCTGCGACCTCGGACCGCAATGCGTTGAAGTCCGTGCCCTCGAGGAATCTCTCGGCGGCCTCCAGCGCGTCGACCACGCGTGAACCGGCGACCTGCATTTCGGTCACCAACCCGTCAAGCGACGCCGCGGTCACCGACAACCTCTGGGCCGCGCCTTCGATGCTCATGGCCGCGTGTTCCGCGCCCTCCTCCGCGAGCACGAGCGCGCGTAAGCGCTCACGGATTTCGCCCAGAGTTGTCTCCGATTCCCGGAATCGGTCGACGACCGCCCGAACGTCGAGTCCTTCACCCATGGTCACGCGTATCTCCCTCCGACAAGATCGGCCAAGCCACTGGCGCGGTCGAGTTCTGCCCGCAGTCGCCGCGCCAGATTCACCACCATGACACCGGGCACCTCAGCGTGACGAGTCCCAGTTCCAGCCATCACTCGATCGACGGTCGCCGACCAATCTCCGAACCCATCAACGTGCGCGAGCACTGCGGCATACACGCGACCGCTCCGACGCGCTGCGAACTGCACCACCCACTCGACGATCTCGTCGACCACCGATTCGTCGATGCTATATCGAGGTGCCGCTGCCAGCGCCAGGTCGAAGTCCAAGTCGAAGTCTTTGAAATCACCATCGGGGTCGATCATCAACACGGGGAGAGCCCGACCGATCAACAGTCCGGGATGATTCGGGTACGAGACAAGAAGACGTGCGGCGGCATCCCGCCACTCCCGCGCGTCATCGATCGCGACCAGTCGCTCCAAGGCCTCACGCCACTGTGGCCAATCAAAAGCCGGTGCTTCCGCCAACTGTTCCAGGATCGGAGTCACATCGCCCTCCGAGAGATAGCCCAATACCCGCTGCCGCAGTTGGTCGTCCGTGCGGGCCTCCTTCGCCACGACCCACATCTCTCGCAGCGATCGGCGGCGCGACCGCTCAATGGTTTCGTACACGAATTCGATGAGCACGGCGCCACAAATATGAATCGCCTCGTCGACCTCGCCGACGCCGGTCGCATGGATCTGGGACCGAATATCGTCTACTCGCCCGGGCTGACTGCGCTCGACGAAATCAAGCAGCGCCTGTACGACCCGCGCGGGTTCCACGACCTTCAGCTTGACTTTGAACTTCTGTGCGCCCACCAAATATTCGCGAACCACGTTGAGCCGGACAAGGCGATGAAGTGCGCGCTCCTGCGCAGCGCGCGCGGCGTCGTCGCCCCCGAAGGGAATCTCCCGATCATGGGCGTCGCCATCGGGCCGTAACAATCGAGCCATGGCCGCGAGCTCGGCAATCTCGGCATCGATCCCCAGAAATGAACCGAAATGAAAATAGAGCGCGGAACTCACGTCATCGCGTTCAGCGAAGGGGATGGCGGCGCAGCGGGCGCGCGCCTCCTCGAGCGGGATATCCTCGCTCAAGAGCATTCGAGCCCGCGCTTCATCGAACTCTGAATACACCAAGACACACTGAGCCCGGTCGCCGTCGCGCCCCGCCCGGCCAACCTCTTGATAGAAGGCCTCGATCGAGCCGGGAAGGCCGTAGTGAACGACCCATCGGATGTTCGGCTTGTCGATTCCCATGCCGAACGCGTTCGTTGAGACGAGTACCGGTGCGAGGTTCGCTTTGAACCGCCTCGCATTCTCCGCCTTCAGGGCAGGCCAGTCCCTTGGCGGAATTCCATCCGGCGTTGAGCCCGCGTACACGACCGGGGTTGTGCCGACGATCCCAGCCAAAGCCCTTGCAACCGCCGTCACACCCCGCTGCCCCGTCGCGTTCCGACAGAACACGATGCCGCTGGCCGTCTGATTTCCGTGGGCGGCGAAGAACGACCCACCCTGCTGATTGAACTCGCCCGGCAGCGCGCCAACTTTTGCCGTCAACACTCCCATCGCAGCCGACGGATCGGTCCGATTCACCTGGTAGTGAAGTTCGGGCCGATCGAAACTCGTTGGTCGGACCAGCGTTGTTGGGCCCGATTCGATTTTCAGCTCGTAGAGAACTTCACGCAGCACCGCGCGCGACGCCGTGCCCGTCAACGCCAGAATCGGCGGTCGAGACCCCGTCTGGCCGCTGCATGTGCGCGCAATCGTCCCACCGAGGTCCAGATACGCGAGGCGGAACTGAAAACCCCATTCGGAAACGCAATGGGCTTCGTCGACCACCGCGAGATTGATCGGTGTCTGCACCGCCAGCATCTTGAGTGACGTTCGGAATCGTTCGTTTTGCAGCCGCTCGGGCGATACGAGTACGAACAAAGCGTCGGCCGACTCCACGGCTTCGAGCAGTGCGTTGATCCCTCCCTGTTTGACGAGATCGCTGGTGATCCACGCCACGCGATCGATGCCGTTGCGCTGCAAGCCCTGAACCTGGTCCTCAATCAGGGCCACCAGAGGGTCAATAACGAGCGTCCGACCGGGCATGCAGAGCCCCGCGAGCTGGTAGATCAGCGACTTGCCGGCGCCCGTCGGGAGTAGCACCACGGAATCGCGACCGGCGAGTACCTCGCGGATCGCTTCGAGCTGGCCCTCACGGAACGCCGCCTTCGCAAACACTCCCGCCAAGAAGATATCGAGAGCTCGATCCACTGCAGTTGGGTCCGCGTTCACGGCCACGCGATCCGCGCCTTCGAGCGGAACATCCAACACGTCGACCGGCAGGTGAGCAGACCGAATCACGATCTGGGGGATGCGACCGTCGGGTGCAGGCATGTCGGCCACTGGAGTTCGCCGTCCCTCGAGGCGGATCACCACGTCGGGCGGATGCGTGCCGACGCTGGAATCGCGGCGATAGCCGTGGGCCTCACGCACGAACACGGCATCGGCGTCGCCACGGAAGTAGATGTGCCCGGGCGCGAGGTTGGCATCGCCCCAGAGCATTGATGCGGCCCAGAGC
>JANPBJ010000247.1:0-36650 GCA_031430375.1 Acidimicrobiia bacterium | reverse complement strand
GCGTGTGTCGCCATTCGGTCGACCCCGATGCTGGTGTCGCGAGGCCGGGAGGCACGTCTATTTTCCCTCCTGGGTCCGGTGACGCTAAGACATTGCCGATGAACGACGACGCGAACAACAGGTTGCGGTGGCGAGAGCGCTTGGACGCACTGGTCGGACAACCGATTGGGCCAGGTGGTCCTGCGATTGCCGCTGATCCGGTGAATCAACCGATGATCCGACACTGGGCTGCGGCGTTCGAGGATCACAACCCCGTTTACACGGACGCCGAGTTCGCGACGAGGTCTCATTTCGGAGCGGTGGTGGCCCCGCCGCTCATGCTGCAGACGTGGACCATGGCGACGCCCACAATCACCGGTATCGCCGAGCGTGGTGGATCGCCGGTGGAGTCCGAGGATGCCGCGGTGCTCACGCTGCTGGATGAAGCCGGGTTCGTTGGAACCCTCGCGTCGAACTCGGAGTTTGAGATCGAACGGTACCTGTACATCGGAGACGTCATCTCGGCGACAACGGTGTTGGAATCGGTTTCCGATGAGAAGCAGACGCGCATTGGTCTCGGTCACTTCGTCACATGGTCGACGACCTACTGCGACGCGTCGGGCGAGGTCGTCGGTCGGCAAGTCTTTCGGATCCTGAAGTTCAGACCGGAGGCCGGACAGTGAGCGCGGAGGGCGGGAGACTCGTGAGTTCGCGCCTGGCGCCGGCGGTGACCCACGACACCAAGTTCTTCTGGGACGGTTGTCGAGAACGTCGGTTGCTGATCCAGCGTTGCTCGGGATGCGAGACACTGCGCCATCCGCCCCGGCCGATGTGTCCGGAGTGCAACTCCGTGCAATGGGATACGGTCGAGTCGTCGGGCGAGGGCGAGGTCTTCAGCTTTGTCATGCCGCAACACCCGCCCTATCCCTGGTTCGAGTATCCCTACATCGTCGTCCTCGTCGACCTGCGGGAGGGCGTCCGGTTGGTGTCCAACCTGTGCGAGATCGCGCCGGACGATGTCACGATCGGCATGCCCATCGAGATGTTTTTCGAGGAGTTCGACGACGGGTTGGTGCTTCCTCAGTTCCGACCGGTGGTGCGGCGATGACCATTTCGTCGCCGACCGAGACGCTGGACTGGGCCAACATTCACGTGGGTGATGAGTTGGCGCCGTTCGTGATCGATGTGACCGCGACTCGTGTGGTTGCAGGTGCCATCGCCACGCGCGATTTCATGCCAGTGCATCACGATCGCGACTACGCGAACTCGCAGGGCGCGCCCGAAATCTTCATGAACATCCTGTCGGACACGGCGTATTGCAGTCGGTTCCTGACCGATTGGGCGGGACCGGAGGCGATGGTCAAGAAGCTCGCGATCCGCCTCGGGGTTCCGGGCTTTGCGGGCTCGGTGCTCACCTACACCGGTTCGGTGATCGCGACCGCGCTCGTACACGGCAACGGCATCGTGGAGGTGTCGTTGCGAGCCACCAACGACCTCGGCGACCACATCACGGGAACCGCCGTGCTGTGCTTCCCCGCAGGCGGAGCCACCAAATGACCGCGTGGATGAAGGATCGGACTGCGATCGTCGGCATCGGTCAGACCGAGTTCTCCAAGGAGTCCGGCCGCAGTGAGCTTCAGCTCGCGTGCGAGGCGATCAAGGCCGCACTCGACGACGCCGGGCTCACTCCCGCCGATGTCGACGGTCTGGTCACGTTCACCCTCGACACCAGCGAGGAGCTGGAGGTTGCGCGCAACCTGGGGATCCCGCGGCTGTCGATGTTCGGTCGGGTGCCGTACGGCGGCGGCGCTTCAGCCGGAGCCGTCGCGCACGCGGCGATGGCAACCGCAACCGGCGCCGCCAATGTCGTGGTGTGTTACCGAGCGTTCAACGAACGGTCCGGCATGCGCTTCGGCGACATGGGTCGTTCCATCACAACGATGCCGCCGTGGCTCTCGTGGTACGCGCCTTACGGTCTGCTGACGCCCGCGTCCTGGGTTGCGCTCCACGCTCGTCGGTATATGCACGCCTACGGCGTAGCCAACGAAGACTTCGCCGCGGTCGCGGTCGTGGACCGCAAGCACGCGGCGAACAACCCCGACGCATGGTTCTACGAGCGGCCGATCACCATGGAGGATCATCAGGCATCGCGTTGGATCATCGAGCCGGTGCTCAGGTTGTTGGACTGTTGCCAGGAAAGCGACGGTGGTGTCGCGCTCGTGGTCACGAGCGCCGAGCGTGCACGCGATCTTCGGCAACCGCCTGCGCTGATCAGTGCCGCGGTGCAAGGCGCCGCCGCGGACGGCGAGATGATGACGAGCTACTACCGCGACGACCTCACTGGTCTTCCCGAGATGGGCGAGGTTGCGCGCAAGTTGTGGGCCGACTCGGGGTTGGCGCCGGCGGACATCTCGACTGCGTTCCTCTACGACCACTTCACGCCGTTCGTGCTCATGCAGCTCGAGGAACTCGGGTTCTGTGGCCGCGGGGAGGCCAAGGACTACGCGACCGTGGACCGGCTTTCGATCGGGGGCGAGCTGCCGATCAACACCAGTGGCGGACTGCTCGGCGAGGCGTACATCCACGGGATGAACGGCATCACCGAGGCGGTCCGCCAGATCCGCGGGACCTCGGTGAATCAGGTGCCGACGGTCGAGCACGTGCTCGTGACCGCCGGGACCGGCGTCCCGACCAGCGGCCTCATCCTCACCCCCTCCTGAGCCAAGTACCGGGTGTCGAAGGGCGTGGAGATCCTCGCGTCTCGCCGGTAGTGGAGTCCGGTCCCGATCAGCACCGAACTCCGGATGTAGGCCTCGGACCCGTCATGCGCCGGACGCGGCAACGAGCTGAGTGAGGATCGATTCCCAACCCTTCCGGTGGTCTCCGGCGTGCGTCTCGGGGATGTCGAAATGACGCAGATTGAGAACGGTGCCGTCTCCATCCGGCGTCAACGTCACCTCGACCCGCGTGGAGCCCGGGGCCATCGGCTCGTCGGGCGCGTTCTGATCCCAGCCGAAGGTGAAGACAAGACGATGCGGCGGATCGAGCTCGACGAAGTTTCCGACCATGACGGGGCCGCTTTCCATCGCTACTCGATAGATCCCGCCGGGTTCCGCCGCAACCTGCGCGTCGGAGCCCCACCACTCGGCCAACCGTTCAGGCTCGGTCCAGAACGACCACACCGTCGCGGGTGATGCCGCGATGTTCACTGTTTGTTCGATCGTGGGTGTCCTCCCAGCGGTCGCGGCGGCATCGGTCACTTCGAACTCCGTTCGGTCCGTTCGGCCGCGACCTTCAGTTTGGCCAGACGGTCGGTCCACATCTCTTCGATGAAGTTCCACATCTCGGTCAATCCTTCACTTCGGGCGCGATAGAGACGACGGTTGCCATCGGGGCGGATGCTCACCAGACCGGCAGTCTGCAACACGCGCAGGTGCTGGGACACGGCCGGTCGACTCATGGTGGGGAAGTTCGCGGCCAACTCACCGGCTGGAAGCTCATCGTCTCGGATGAGTCGGAGCAGGGCGCGCCGGGTGCCGTCGGCGAGGGCATGGGCGACTGCGTCCATCGGGACTTGCGCAGGTGCGTTCATGTAAGTAGTCTCTTACATAGATACCCGGAACGCAAGTCAATCCGAAAGCAAGTCAATCCGAACGGGGAACCCAGATGGAACTGCTCGATGCACTCTCGCAATCCTTCGATCACACGCACAAGGTCATCGGTGGCGTCGGACCGGACCAGCTCGACGCGGCCACGCCATGCTCCGACTGGGACGTCAAAGCGTTGTTGTCCCACACGATGGGTGTGGTTGCCAACATGGGTCGGGGCGCCAGTGGGGGCGAGCTTCTCACTGACATGAATGCCTTCCCGCTCGAGGCCGATGTGGCCGCGCAGTTCCGGCGCGAAGCCGACACCACTCTCGCAGCCTGGACCGCTCGTGGTCTCGATGGTGAGGTGAACATCGGCGCCGGTGCGATGCCCGCCGCGGCCGGTCTGGGCATCAACTTGCTCGACACTGCGACGCACGCGTGGGACATCGCTTCGGCCACCGGCCAAGACGCCAACCTCCCCGACGACCTGGCAACGACGGTGTTGGGTGTCTGTCAAGGGTTCATCACCGAAGAGGTTCGCGGCTTCGCGGGGTTCGATGCAGCGGTGACCGTCGGTCCCAACGCCACCGCGACCGAGCAGATGGTCGCGTTCCTCGGTCGCAAGCCGTAATCAGCGCGTCCAGAAGGAGTTGGGGTCAGCCCGCGCTGTCGGTATCGAAGACCGCGGCCGGGCTGACACCGATTCCTTCGTCGCTCGAACTCGCCGACTGACGATCGTGAGCGAGAGAGTGCCGGAGGCGCCACCTGAGGATGTTGTCGGCCGATGACGTCGCCCTGCGCCTGAAGTGGTGGAGCGCGCTCATCTGATTGGGCGCGATTCGCTTCGCGATCACGGCCCCCGCGTCGATCGACATTTTCGTGACCGACGTCGAGAAGTTTGAACGCAGGAAGAACGTGATTAATCGATGCCGTACTGGCCCGCGCATGAGGGTGTGGTCGTGTATGAGCGACGCGCAGCCTGATCACGCGGCTGAAGCGCGCCGCTGGCAGGTCGAGGCGCAGGGATGAGCTGCTCGTCGCCGTGGTGCTGATAGAGGACGCCCGCGTGCCGCCGCGCGCCGGGTTCCGGTATTTACAGACCCACGAGACGACGCCTGGCCCGATCAATGTTCCGCAGGACGCGACGCGCTGGGTACTGGATCGCGATGGAGAGTGGTTCCGGTCGACCGGAGACCGGTAAACAGTGTTAAGTTCGCCGACGCGAGGCCGCCGTTGACCCACGACCGCTGCCAAAAAGGAGCGAACGATGAATGGACCCGCCGTCCTCACTGGTCATGTCACGAACCGTGACCACCAGCCGGACCTGTCGGGCAATCTGTTTCCCATCGATCGCGAGCACGACATCGATCGGTGCGAGATCACGGGCGAGCTCCCGCGCGGGCTGCGCGGTGCGTTCGTCCGCAACGGTCCAAATCCGATGTTCGAGCCCATCGGCCGGTACCACATGTTCGACGGCGACGGCATGCTGCACTCGGTCACCTTCGGAGACGGCGTCGCCGGTTTTCGGAACCGCTGGATCCGATCGCGCGGTCTCGAACTCGAGGCTGCCCTCGGCCGGGCCGTCTATCCGGGCCTCGGTTCGGTGACGGACTTCCCGGATCCCGCGGTCGTGGGTGACGCGGGCCCGGTGAAGAACCCGGCCAATACCCACATCATCCGTCACGCCGGTCGGTATCTGGCGCTCTGGGAAGGTGGCGCTCCTACCGAGGTGACCGCGTCACTCGACACGGTCGGTGAGTACAACTTCGACGGAAAGCTGCGCGGCGCGATGACGGCGCATCCGCGGCTCGACCCGCGTACGGGCGAGATGTTCTTCTTCGCGTATTCGGTCTTCGAGCCCATGATCCGTTACTACGTGGTCGACGCCTCGGGCGCGCTGATCCATCGAGCGAAGATCGACATCCCCGCGCCCGTCATGATGCATGACTTCGTGATCACGGAACACCACGCGGTATTCCTCGACTCGCCGATCGTGTTCGACGTCGCGAACCTTGGTTCCGGTCCGATGGTGCAATGGCGACCGGAGAACGGAACCAGAGTCGGCGTGATGCCCCGGCTCGGTACCGCCGCCGATGTGCGCTGGTTCGAGGTCGAATCCGGGCATGTGCAGCACTTCTGGAACGGGTGGGCCGACGGTGATCGCATCGAGTTCTCGGGTAGTCGACTCGACCACCCCGACTTCGGCATCGATGCTGATGCGCCACTCGACGAGTCAGTGGCGAGCACCAGCGCGGGGCATCCGACGCGGTTCTGGGTTGATCTGGCAACGGGCAAGGCCGGGTGGGAGCAGTTCGACGATCTGGGTGGTGACTTCTGCCGGATCAACGACGAGATGGGTGGCGTTCGTAGCCGCTACCAGTACATGTCGGCGTTCCTCGATGAGGATCGTCCGACCGGTGACTTCGACGCCATCGTGAAGTACGACGACGTCAATGGTGAACGACAGATCTGGAGTGCCGGTCCGACCGGCCATGTGGGTGAAAGCGTGTTCGCGCCTGATCCGGACGGCCGCGCCGAAGATGACGGCTGGCTGGTCAACGCGGTCTATGACTCGGCCACCGATCGAACCGACGTCTGCGTACTCGACGCGCGAGCGGTCGATGCGGGGCCGATCGCACGTGTGCATCTGCCCCATCGAATGCCGTTTGGGTTCCACGCCAACTGGTTCTCGGCAGTCGACTGAGCTGCGTGGCTGATGAGTATCTCGTTGAACAGTTCGAATACACCGGGGAAATCGCGATCAAGGAGCGGGCGCATGCGTGGAGTGAGAGTGGCTGTTGTCGTTGCAGCCCTGGTCGTGACCGGGTGCAGCAGCACCGATACGGGAGCCGGTGCGAAGAGTCCCGCACAACAGAAAGCTGACCGCGTCAAGCAACGCCTCGCGGGCCGGTACGCCCACTACGACGTTGTCGCCTACCAAAGCACCGACATGAAGACGCTCATCATTAGTTACGGGTTCACCGACCTCGCGGTGAAAGCAGGCAATCTCTTCGCCACCGAGTCGTTCTGTCATTCAGAGCATCGCAGCGACCAGCCGATCACAACTGAGATGTCGGATGCTGCGACGAGTGCGATCCGTCCGCCCCAAACGCAGGTGACGGTGACCCAGAAGAACGGAAAGGCCCGCATCAGGCGGCCGGCGTCTCCCACCGGGATCGGTATCCGATTGAGCGACCCGGCCAACGACGCCCTGCCCACCGACCCCAACGACCCGCGCATCGCCGATGACGACCACGACGGCAACCCCGGGATCACGGTGCACATCAAGGTCACCGACGACCTCAGCGGCGATCTGTTCATTGCCCGCCGCGAGATTTTCGCCTACGACGTGGTGGCCCAGGACGACGCCTCATTGCGGGGAGTGGTTTCGGATCACTCCGAGCAGCTGATTGTCGGTGCCACCAACGACATCTTCAAGACCACGGCCGAATGGACTCAGCATCCTGACCTGAGCAAGAGCCCGATCCTCCTCAAGCCGGTGGCGAAAAGCTGGGACTGCACCCGACTCATGGCGGAGCGAGACCGGCTGTTCCCGCCCACTCCAAAGGTGGACTGGTAGCCGGTACCGGGACTCTTGTTTCACTTCCACCGCGGCATCGGCTCGGCGCGTTCGCTACCGTCGGGCCATGTTCCGACACGTGGTGATGTTTCGATGGAATCCGGACGCGAGCGCGGAGGCAAAAGCGTTGGTCGCTTCGGGGCTGGCGGAGCTTCCCGACGCGATCGAGACGATCCGCGCCTATCGGTTCGGTCCTGATGCCGGACTCGCGGAGGGGAACTGGGACTTCGTCGTTGTCGCCGACTTCGATGACCGAGATGGCTACGTCGTGTACCGCGATCACATGATTCATCAGGCGCTGATCACCGAGCGGATCCGACCCGTCGTCGCCGAGCGGGCTGCGCTGCAGTACGTAGTCTCGGATTGAGGTGTTCGCGGCCGCGGGTTCGCGACCGCGCGCCGGTGTGGGGGCCGATTCAGGTCATCCGTAGCAGTCGGCGGGCGTTGACGTCGAAGGTTGCCGCGAGATTGGTGTCGCCCCAACTGGGGTCGCGACTCTGATCCCAACCAGCCAGGTTGGTGCCGGCCACGACGCGCTCGGAGCCGAATGCATCGAGCAGCGCGTGGAGTGCCCGCGGCCCGCCCACATGCGCGTCCCACCACAGGCGTGCGAGACGTTCGGCGACTGCGCCGGCGTCGCGCAGGTGCTCGGACGCCCACGGTCGAGTGCGAGCTGCGTGCTCCAGGCGTTCGGCCAACCACGCGGTCGCTCCGCCGCCGTGACTCACGCACACGTCGAGCGAAGGGTGACGGTCGAGCACGCCGCCGAGGATCAGCGTCGCGACCGCGAGGGTCTCTTCATAGCAAAAGCCCAGCCACAGGTCGCCGTCGAACCGGGCGAGGCGGTCGTCTCGCCGTGGGGCATCGATGCCATCGGGTGCGGGGTGAATGAACAACGGCACGTCGAGCTCGGTGCAGGTCGACCACACCTCGTCGAACGCCGAGTCATCGAGCGGGCGTCCGAGATCCGTCCCGATGTACGGACCAATGAGCCCCAGCTCCGTCACGGCGCGGCGTAGTTCGCGTGCGGCGCGCTCGGGATCTTGCATGGGGAGCTGCGCGAAGCCGGCGAGACGGTCCGGTGCCTGGGCGACGAGCACCGCCAGTTCGTCGTTGTGGCGCCGACAGAACGCGTCGGCCCATTCGGCCTCTACGTGGGCGAAGTAGGTGAGGGGATTCGGTGAGAGCACCGCGAGGGTGATCCCCAACTCGTCCATCGCGGCGAGTCGGAGATCGAGATCCATGAAGGGACTGTCGGCGTACTGAACCCCGATCAACGTGTAGTCACCGACGCGGTAGCAGGGGAGGCGACCGGTGGCGTCGTCGCCGGGATCCAGCTCCGGCCCGTACGGCCCGGCCGCGCCGAGGACCGATGCGAGGACGACGTGAGCGTGCAGATCGATCATCGAGGTTCAGAACTGAACGGGGTATCGGGCCCAGTAACCACGGTCGCTGGTGGGATCGAGTTCCGGTGGGTCATCGGGAACGGGGGACACGCCCGCTGCCAACACTGCCTCGATCGCAACGGGTACCAACCCGAAGAGATGATCAGGTCCAGGTTCATGGTCCGGAGTCTCCAGCCCGGCTGCCAGGTCCTGTCCGATACACGCGTGCATGCCGAGACCGAAGCTCAATCCCCATCGGGGCTGACCGGTCGGGAGCACGCGGTGGGGGTCGAAGGCGTCGGCCGCGTCGCCGAAGATCGACGGTTCGCGGTTCGCCGCCATCAGATCGATGATGAGCTTGTCGCCCGCCTGCAGGTGTACACCGCTTGGGAGGTCGATGTCGTGGAGCGCCCAGCGCATCGCGACGGGGCTCGACGGTTGTAGCCGTATGGTCTCGTGCACGCAGCGCTGCAGGAATGCAAGGTCCGTACGGGCGAGTTCCGCGTCGGACGAACTGGTGGCGCCGAGCACGAAGATGTTGTGCAACGTGCGCACGAACGCCGTGGCCGAAGTGTGGGCGCCGGCAAGCAGGAAGAAGCACGTCTCGCGCAACACGACGTCCGGCGGCAACTCCAGATTGTCCTGATTCCGCAGCAGGACGGTGAGGACATCGCGGGGGAGGTCTTCTTCGACGATGTCGCCTGCCGCAAACCGCGCCAGTGCCTCGCGCCTGGTGGCAATGGATGGAATGAGGAACTCGCGGTCGAACGATGCGAGTGCCGCCGCGACCTCGGCTCGCAAGGCGTCGCGATCCCCGGTGTAGTGGGCGAGCGTGGCGCCCTCGATGAATCGCATCATGTACGAGTACAGATGCAACGACTCCTCGGGTGTTCCCTCCGGACGATCCACCCCGGCAGTCAACGCCGCGAGGTTCATCATTATTTGGTGGCTGAGGCCGACCAGCTCCGCCCGACCGGTGGCGAGATACGGCGCCAACGTATTTGCCACGATTGGTGGGAACAGTTCACGCTCGTAACGGGTGTGGGTGTCGCGTCGGAACAAGCGGTTCTCGAGCCGCCGCCGTGATCGGTGTTCGTCTCCGTGCAACGTCACCAATACACGGTCCATGACGACCTCGCCGGCGTCGTAGAGCGCCTGGCGGAGATCCTTGCTGCGGAAAGCCGCGCGCGCATCTTCGTATCCGGTGATGGTGATCTCGTTCGGTGCTCGCAACGGTCGCTCCTTGCTTCAGGTGTTGGTGACGCCAGGGCCGAGCCCGCCGTCGACCGTCACGTCGGCGACGACGGCCCGGCGGCGGAGTCACGAGCCATGTGCCGCGCCTCGTCGGGACCATGAGATCGCGCTGCGGAGCACGGCGCGGTGGGCAGGGTTGCTGGTCGATTCCGCTCCGTGCCCGAGCAGGTCGGTGACCACACGGCCCTCGCCGAACGGCCGTGCCCAGAGGAGCGGGTGCACGCGGTCGAGATGTGACGCGGTGAGGAGGGGTTCGAGGTCGTCGACCGTATCGAGGTGCAGGTAGATCTCGTCGTTCACGCGAAACGGTTCGATTCCCGCAGTGACTCGATGGCGGCGGCCGGCTTCGGTGATTTCGACCTCGATGGCGGCGACGCCTGGGTGAGAGGAGGAATCCCAATTCCAGGAGGCGCCGACCAGTTTGTGCCACGTGGGCTCGGCATCGAAGCAGATGACGCCAGTGTGGAGCACCAGCAGCCCGCCACCGCCGCTGACGTGGTCCGCAAGGACGCCGGCATCGGCCGCGCCGAGGTCGAAAGCGAGACGGTCTCGCTGATCGGCGTAGCGACCGGTCTCCATTCGCCAACGCAAGGCGTTGACGGTGACGAGATCCCACGGAGCGAGTTCGCCGCGTTCGGCGCGCTGGAGTGCGGTAAAGAACTCGGCTGGCTCGGTGGTGATGGTCGGGTCGAGTCCGAGATCCGCGCTGAGCGCTGCGAGTTCGGCGGTGGTGGCCTCGAAGTCGTGACCGGGGCCGCCGGACAGCATGAGGCTGCCGCTCACGTTGCTTCCGCTCCTGGCCCTACGGGCCGGGCCGCTCGGGCCCCGCTCCGCACGGCGCGCAATCGGGTGGGCCTTCGTGGTGCGTCGCTCACGTCGCCGCTCACGAGGCGGGCGTCTGATCGGTGCCCACCGCGTCGACCGCGTGGGGTCGCGGCAGGGTACTGATCACGCTCATGGTGACGCCGCCGTCGACGAGGAGCTCGGTTCCGTTGATATAGCCGGCGCCGTCGGAGAGGAGGAACAGCACCGCCGCCGCCACATCCGACGGTGTGCCCAACCGTCTGAGCGGTACCCGCTCGGAACGAAGGCGACGAATCTCGGGGTCGGCGTAGATCGCTTCGGACATTCCGCCATCGATGAGCCCCGGCGCCACGGCGTTGACGCGGATGCCGAGCGGTCCCCATTCCAGGGCCATCTGCTGGGCCAAGCGGGCGACGCCCGCCTTCGTCGCGCCGTATGCGCCGGCGTTGGGGCCGGGCGCAACGCCGTTCATCGAGGTGATCGCGACGATTGATCCTTCGGTGCCCGCAGCGATCATGCGGCGCGCGACGGCCCGGGCGGTCAGGAACGTGCCGGTGAGGTTCACATCGACCACCGCCCGCCAGTCGTTGGTAGTCATCTCGAGGAGCGGTCCGAACCGAACGATGCCCGCGTTACAGACGACCGCGTCCGGAGCCGGTGCGCCGGTCGCGGCGGAAAAGACATCAAGGGCGGCGTTGAGAGCGGCTTCGTCGCGCGTGTCGGCGGCGAGTGCGGTCCCCGCGGCGCCGATCGCGTCGACGGTTCGGGATGCGGCGTCGAGGTCACGGTCGAGGATGCCGACTTTCCACCCGGCAACCGCAGCCGCGCGTGCGAGAGCGGCTCCGAGTCCGCTGCCGGCACCCGTGACGATGACCGATCCGACTTGACGATCGGTCACGGGTGTGCGAGGTCCCAGGTGAGGGATCGGGTCGACCACGAGGCGACCTTCTCTCCCGGCAACGAGCGGCGCTCGGGCCAGGGGCGATCGAGGTCGACGCGGTGACCACGGGAGAACACGTGGCGAAGGCACGCGCGGTCGCCGAGCACGGCGATGTCGGTTGCGGGGTCTCCGTCGATCACGATGAGGTCGGCAGCCGCCTCGGGGAGGACGACACCGATCGACTCATCCGGCCGTCGGAGCGCGAACGCCCCGTTGTGGGTGGCACAACGAATGGCTTCGAGCGGCGTGAGCCCGAGTACCTCGACGAAGAGTTCAACCTCTCGTGCGTGCCAGTGTCCGTAGGGCGTGAGCGAGAAGCCGCTTTCGGAGCCGCACAGCAAGCGAACCCCGGCGGCGTGCGCCTGACGGATCATCTCGGCCGTGGCGGCGATCTCCCCGCGGAAGATGTCGACCTGCGTTGTGGCCGCGCCGACCTTGGAGCCGTGGTCAGCGAGGTTCGCAAGGAAGGTGAAGGTGGGAGCGATTGCCGAGCCGGCGGCGACGACTGCATCAAGGGCATCTTCGTCGAGGTAACTGGCATGCAGGATCAGGTCCACGCCCGTAACGGCGGCTAGGCGCGTCGACTCTGCGTTGCGGCAGTGTGCGATGACCGGGGTATCGAGCGCGTGCGCGGTGTCGGTGACCGAACGGAGTTCGTCGGCTGACCAGACTGCCAGCTCCCCGTTGGACCGAGGCAACGAGCCAGTGACGTGGATCTTGATCCAGTCGGCGCCGTGCTTGATCTGTTGGCGAGTGGTTCGCACGATCTCGTCGCGATCGCCCATCACCGCCGCGTAGCCCAGGGTGCCGTGATCGGGAATCAGCCGACCGGCGGTGCCGCCCGCGGTCGTGAGCAACGCGTTCATGCCGGCCGACATTCTCGGGCCCTCCACAAGACCCGCCTCGATCCCATCTCGCAGTGTTGGTCCGAGGTTGAAGATGCAGTCGGCGTCGAGGAAGCCGGTGACGCCGGCGCGGAGCAGCTTGGGGACGTTGTGGGCCGCGATCAACATCGCGGCGGACTGCTCGCGGTGGAAGAACAGCTCGTCGTTGCTCGCCGGTTCACCAAAGGTGATGTGGCAATGCGCGTCGATGAGTCCCGGCATCACCGTCAAACCCGACACGTCCACGGTGGTGATGTCGGTGTCGCCCGGACTCTGCTGGGCCGCGGCGCGCGCCGCTTCACCGACGGCGATGATGCGATCGGCTTCGAACAGCACATCCGTGTCCGGGCGCGGCGCGGCACCTGTGCCATCGATGACGCTGCCTCCGCTCAGCAGCACCCGCGGTGTCGACATCTCAGACCGGTTCGACGAATCGGTCGAGCGCGTCCGAGACGGCCATGCCTTCAGGCAGCGCGTCGGGTCCGATGGCGAGGTCGACGGCGCGCTGGAAATGATGAATAAGCCGCTCGTGCCATCCGATCTGGAACGGGCGCGCCCCAGGGGAAGACACCGAGGCCTGGATAGGCGCCATGTTCGCCGTGTCTTGGGCCATGACGGTGTCGAACAGCGCCATGCGTTCCACGTGGTCCGGCGGTACCTCGTCGCTGGTCCACGCGGGTGCATACCACCGCAGCTCGAGTTCGGTGTGGTCCACGTCGACGGGCCACATGCACAAGAACGTAAAGGCGCCGGTGTCCATCGGCACCACGAGGTTGGGGAAGATCCCATACGACGTCGAGGTCTGACGCCACAGCAGTCCTACGGCGGGATTGTCGAACTCGGGTGACACCATCGGGAAATCGCGCAGCTCCGCGCGCTTCTCCACGGTCAATCGACTGTTGCCATTCGGCAGCATCGCGACGGTGACGGACTGGTCGTCGTAGAGCAGCGCCGCGTTGTCGGGGTGGACGGTTCGGACGTGGTACACCTCAAGGAACGCGTCGACCATCAGCTTCCAGTTGCACGCGAGATGATGCACTTTCGTCCCGACGAGACGCATCGCCGGCCCGTCGATCTCCTTCATCTGGTCGCCGATCGGGCCCAGGAAGTCGAGCAGGGGAACGGCTTCGGGATCCTCACTCACAAAGACCCAGCCGTCCCAGGTCTCACAACGCACGGGGACGAGACCGAGCTCACCCATGTCGAGCTCCGCGAAGCTGCGGGCGTCGGGTACGGCCTTCAACGTGCCGTCGGTGCCGTAGGACCACGAGTGGTACTGGCAGGTAAGCCGACGTGCGGTGCCACACTCTTCGCGAGTTACGGGCGCACCACGATGGCGACAGGCGTTGTAGAAGGCGCGGAGGATTCCATCGTCACCGCGGACGATCACGATCGGGGCGCCGGACCGCGTGAACGCGCGGTAGGAGCCGGGGTCGGGCCACTCCGACTCGTGCCCTGCGAACAACCACGACCGAGCGAAGATCCGGTCCCGTTCGAGCTGGAAGAACGCCGGGTCGGTGTAGCGCCGCGTGGGAATCGGAGGAACGGGCAGCGACTCAGGCAGCGGCGTACTCCGAGCCTTCTCGATCTCCATCCGTTCCCGAATGGTCCGTTCCAGGGTCACTTCCATGCCATCTCCTCGCGGTGTGCATTGGCCCGGTCGACGGGTCGACTCGATATCCCGACGCCAGCGTCGTTCATGGCTTGAGGCGGCCCAGGTTCTCCCATGGAGAAATGACGAGCTCGATCGCGTCCTCGAACACGAGCACGTGCACCGGCTCCGGTTCGATCAGGTCGGCCCATGCTGTTCCGTCTTCGATCGTGATCGCGGACGGCGGCATCTTGCGTTGCTTGGGATCGATCATGCCTGCGTCGTAGAACGTGCGGTCGCAGATGCCGTTGCCCCAGTAGATGAAGTCATTCGCGGTTGCCCACTCGGGGGCCGGAACGACGAGTGGGGCCTCGTCTCCGGGAGGCAGAGTGATGGTAGAAATGAATGAAGTCGGGCCGGTGCCGACCTGAGTCTCGATTACCGATCCGCGTCGCTCGTGGACCACCGCTGATGCGCGCGTGATGATGTCGACCGGATCCATCGAAGCCTGCGAGGACCGCGCGTCGAACACCATGTAGCGCGGCACCCCGGACTCGTCACCGACGAACACGGACCACTCGGCGCGGATGCCGTTCGCCAATCCCGACACTCGGTACACATTGAGGGTGAGCAGGTGGGCAGGCTCCTCGTCGCGCAGGCAGCGGATCGGAACCGTGTGGAGATGGGGGGGCAGGCCGAGCCGCTTGTCCAACTGATCGATGATCTCTGGTCGGATTCGGTAGACGAAGTACACCGAGGGCGGATCGGCCTCCACGGTGAAGTTCACCAGCGGCTGCTCGCGCCCTATGGCGATCATGAAGGCCTGCCGCAGGGCGAGCTGGGTGTAGAGGAACCGCTTCAGGATCGTGCGGCCGCGCCGGCCGCGCCGGGTGAGGGGCCGGGTCAGCGGTGTGAAGGGCGCGGAGGTGGCTGCTTCGGCGGGTCGTGAACGTTTGGTAAACACTGTTCACAAACCTATCGGCTCACCCTCATATCCATCAAGACCATGGAGGATCCTCGTGCCCACTCCGCGATCGCTGACCACGGCCCCCCACGCCGACTTCGAGCTTGAAGTGGTCTCCGGCACCTGGCCCACCGATATCAACGGTGAGGTGGTCTTCTCGAGCTTTCAGAACAGTCAGGCGCTTCCATACGCCATCTTCGACTGGGGCTCGATCTGTCGGTTGTCGCTCGAGCCGGGTGGCCGCGGCGCCGGAGCCGGTCGCTTTTCATGGCAGACGCGTTCCATTCAGACGCCCGGAAAGCGGCTCTACGACCGCCACCCGGAACAATTCGCGCCGGGCCCGATTGGCTATCTCTCACCGTTCGGGCCACCGAATTCTTCGAACACCGCACCATTGCCGTGGGGGAACCGCCTCTACACCACTTGGGATGCGGGCCGGCCCGTCGAGCTGAACCCCGAGACCCTGGAGTTCGTCGCCGAGGTCGGTCACGTGGACAGTTGGGGCGGCAGCTCGATGGAAATGCCCGGCGTCCTGCCCTTCCTCTTTTCGACCGCGCATCCTGTTGCCGACCCGGAGCGCGACTGCCTCTGGACCGTGAAGCTCGAGCTCGTATTCGAACCGATGGTCGGCATGCGGCCCTCGGTCGTGCGATACGACCGGCATGACGGCACACAGGTTCGCCACTGGCCGCTGGATGGAGTGACGTTCGGCGGATCCATCCATACCGTGAGCCAAACGCGCGACTGGATCATCCTGTGTGACTCGGGCAACTTCAAGGCGGACCCGTCCGAGATGATGGGTGGCGAACGCTCGCTCACCATCGACAAAGAGGTCCCGGTCTGGCTGATCCGCAAGGACCAACTCGAGGGACTCGCGTCGGGGACGCCGGTGCTCCCGACATGTTTCATGATGTCGCCTCCCGCTGGTCACTACTACGCGCGCTGGGACGACACCGATGGCATTTCGGTGGTGTGGGAAGGCATGGACCTCATGGACCTCGGCCTCTACATGCGCGCGGATGACCTCGACGTGAATGGCAAACCCGTCGATCCCGGCGTGGTTGGCCTGTACAACATGGCCATGGCGCCCGAGACCATCACCGAGGTGATCTTCGATCCTGACTCAGGGAAGGTGCTCGAGCAGGGGCTGTTCAAACAAGACTGGACGTTCAACCTCCAACTCTCGGCGATGGACTGGAGCATCGACGGCATGTCGGCACCGACCGTGCACCATGTGACGTATCAGGGGTGTCGTCCGGGGACCATCAGCCAGCGAGCCGCTCGCCTTTACGAAGGCCGCATCGACCTCGACCAGGTCCGCGAAGACACGCCGGGCGCGCTCTGCTCGTTCGACCGTCCGAGCATGGAGCTGAAAGCTCGCTGGGACTACCAGGACCTTTCCGACCACATCACCTCTCCGGCGTTTGCGCCGCGGGGAGCACCGGCGGGGAGCTATGCCGGTGGCGAGCCCGGCGGCCATGACGGCTACGTCGTGCAGCCGGTCTGCAGCGACAACGGGTTTCGAGTCGACCTGTTCGACGCCGCGAACGTCTCGGCCGGGCCCGTCGCCACCCTGGCCGGCACCAACAACGAGTGCATCCCCGCGGTGTTGCACTCGGCGTGGATGCCCACGTATCACGGCCTCGCCGATGCCGAACGCCTGCGGTTCTCCGATGAGCTCAGTGATGAGCGCATGGCCTCAGTGCCCGAGGAGCTGCACTCGGCGATCCGCGAGGTCGCGGTGGAGTGCGACGCGTTGCAGCGCTGATGCAGCGGTACCTGCGATCACACGGCGGTCGTCATCGCCGGATGTCGCGTCGTGAACCTGGCTCGTTGGTTTCCACGGAATGAAGGTCGGCGACGACCTCGGCGAAATAGGAAGGGTCCGGCGCGCGATTGTTCACGAGGCTCACCGACGCGGAGATGCCGTCGAGGCGTTCGATAATCTTCGGGGCTATTTCGTGGGGCTCGCCCACCACCGCGATCGTCTCGATGAGTTCGTCGTCGACGAGATCGGCCATCTCGGTCCAGCGGTTCTCGTGAGCCAACCGCTTGAGTTCAGGGTGCATGCCGCCGTAGCCATGAAGCTCGAACACCGGCAGGTAGGCCGGGGTCGTGCCATAGAAGGCCAACTGCGCACGGACCGCTTCCCGGCTCCGCTCGTACTCCGCTTCGTTGCGCCCGGTCACCACCGTGGTGACGCAGACCACCTCGATGTCGGTCAGGTCTCGCCGCACCCGACGCGTTCCCTCGGCGAGCGCGGGCAGGGTGAGTTCAAGCAGCGATCGGCGCGAGTTCACGGGATGCACGAGAAAACCGTCGGCCACCTCACCCGCGACGGCGGTCATCTGGGGTCCGAACCCGGCGGTGAGAATGCGCGGGGTACCAAACGCGTTCGGGCCGGGGTTGAACGCGGGGATCATGCGGGTGTGGGTGTAGAAGTCGCCCTCGAAACTGAGCGGCGTACCCTCGGCCCAACTTTCCCAGATGGCTCGGATCCCGCAGACGAGTTCGCGCATACGGGCCACGGGCCGCGACCACGGCATCGAAAACCGCTGCTCGATGTGCTGCCTGATCTGGGAGCCGAGGCCGAGGACGAAGCGCCCGCCGGTGACGGTCTGGAGATCCCACGCGGTGTTCGCGAGCGTCATTGGGGTACGAGCGAAACCGATGGCAATCGCGGTGCCGAGTTCGATGGTTGATGTGTGCTCACCCGCGACCGCAAGCGGGATAAAGGGATCGTGTTTGGCCTCGAAGGAGAATGCCCGGTCGTAGCCGATCTCCTCCAGTCGCGGGTACAGCGTCCGTGCGTCCCCCAGGTCCTCGGTAGGCACCGTTATCGAAACATGCACCCCCCGATGCTATTGCCGCGACCAGCGTTGGTGGTCTTCGACGTCAGCTGTGATGTGGGTGCCCCGCCGGTCAGAGCAGGACCGCGGCGGAGTGCCAGATGATCGATGAGGCCACGGCCGCGAGGCGGTCCCTGACGTCGGGGTCGAGCGTGCGGCCGAACTCGCGCACTTCCATGATGGCGTGGACAACGCCTGGTTCGCTTCCCTCCCATTTCGTGCTGGGCCGGCGGAGGAGCTGGCGCATCGCTCGGTTCTCGCGCAGAACGTCGGCCGTGAAGCGTTCGATCCCTGCCGTTGCGGCCGCGACTCCGAGTGCCTCAATGAGGAGGCTTCCGATCCCGCGACCTTGCATGCGGTCGATCAGGCCGACTCCGATATCGGCTTCGGAGTGGTCCGATCGCGAACGGATGAACCGGGCCGACCCGATCGTGGGCGACTCGGGATCGTCGGCGTCGATCGCGACCCACGCGAAGTGGTCGATGTAGTTCACGTCGAGGTGGTAACGCACGACAGATTCAGGCGGCATTCCTGCGGAGAAGAACCGGAGTCGCAGCGATTCGCGAGACATCGCTGCGAGTCCGGCGGCGAGGGCAGAGCCGTCGGAGGACAATCCTGGTCGTAGGTGAATCGCAAGTCCGTCGGCGAGCATGAGCGCAACCGGCTCGGCGAGCCGGGCCAGGCGATCCGCGACGACGCGGGCAATGGCTTCGGCAATGTCGTGGTCAGTCAGTACGCGATGGAGGTCGCCGACATCGCCGACCGAGATGACGAGGTCGGTCGTCGCGGTGACGGTTGCACTCCGGGGAGCACCGGTGATCAGCGCCAACTCGCCGACAATCGAACCGGGCCCGGCGATACCGATTCGGACCGCGCCCGTGGAGGAGTTGCGGGACACATCGGCGGTTCCGGCGGTGATGTAGCCAAACCAGCCGGCGGCTTCCCCTTGGGTCATGACCCTGTCGCCGGCGGCGAATCGATGCTGGGGATTGCCGGCGAGCAGCGACTCGAGGGCCGCCCGCCGGGTCACCTCGGATTCCCAAATTGGGGGCAACCAGCGCGCTTCGCCGGGGCCGAACGATTCGCTCACGCCTTCATGGGTCAACGGTGTTTCCTGAACGATGAGGTCTTTCACCGGCTGAGGTGCCACGGCTGCCCAATCATGGTGCGAGCGCGCCGCGCCTACTGCAGGTGTTGGAGGCGCTCGCGATACTGCTCGGGGTCGATGTCGCCGCGGGCCATTCGTTCGGCGAGAATAGCGCGCGCGTTTTCCGACCCCGAACGCGGACGGTGCTCTCCACCGCGGGCGATGACCCAGACCACCAGTCCGGTCACCGCCACCGCGAACAGCATCATCACGGTCATGAAGACCCATGCACCGCCTCCGCCGCCCCACATGTGACCGTCATTCCATTCGGCGACGACTCCAACCATCGCGGTGGACCTGATCATGGTGGCACTCCAAGCGTCGACAGTGTCGTGGTTCACTGTATGAACGAACGGCGGGCGCGCACAGAGGCAAAGGTCCCCAGTGCTGCGGCCGAGGAAAGACCGGAACGGTGGGTGGTGGCGCTTTACCTCAGGCGGCGATTCGGCTGACTGAGGTCGGCGGGAAATCCGTATCAACGCTGCCCAGCGCGTGCGCACACAGTCGGGTGCGTGGATCGCCGGCGACTCCAGCGTTGACGTCGACACGAAGTGGGGCGACGGCAAGACCTTCTTCAGCGGCAAGGGTCTGTTCCTGCTGCGCTGCACAGGATCGGGTGACATTTTGGTTGCCAGCTATGGCGCCATCCTCGATATGAACCTCGAGGCGGGCCAGAGCTACACCCTCGATCCTGGCTACGTGGTCGCCTTCGACGAAGAGTGCAGTACGACGTGCACAAGGCCGGGAACTGGAAGACCACGTTCCTCGGTGGCGAAGGTCTCGTGACGCGTTTCACCGGGCCCGGACGGCTCTGGATGCAAACCCGAAGTTCCCATGAGCTGCTCAGCTGGATCATTCCCAATCTCCCCAAGGGGAACAACTGAGTGGGCTGCGCAGCGATGGCGCCGTCGAGGAAGTGTTGGCGGCGCGAGCCGCGGAATAGCGCCTCGACTGGTGTTCACCAATCCTCGAAATGCCGAGCCTTCATCTCAACCCTGCACGGTCGGTGAGCTGAGTCAGTCTTCGGAAGCCCGAGGCCGGATACGGTGCGGCACCGAGGCACAATTCGCCGATACCGGATCGCCCGGACGTGAACGGAGATTTGACCGTGACCAAGACCGTGATGATTACTGGTGCCGGTTCTGGATTTGGCAAGGGCGCGAGTCTGGCGTTGGCCGCTCGCGGTCACCACGTGATCGCTACCACCGAGACCGAGGGTCATGCCGAAGCGTTGCGCGCCGAGGCCCCGCAACTCACGGTCGAGAAGCTCGACATCACCACGGCGGATGTGGTCAAGGCCGCGGAGTGGGACGTCGACGTTCTCATCAATAACGCAGGTGCGGGCCAGACCGGACCGATGGCAGACGTGCCGCTCGATCGGGTGCGCTACCTATTCGAGGTCAATGTGTTTGGCACCCTCGCGGTGACCCAGCAAGTGTTGCCGCGCATGGTCGCGAACGGGTCGGGGCGCGTCATCATCGTCTCGTCGATCGCCGGCGTGATGTCCGGTCCCTCGTTCGGTCCGTATTCGATGACCAAGCATGCGCTGGAAGCAATGGGCAAGGCGATGCGCGCGGAACTCGCGCCGCAAGGTATTGATGTGACACTGCTCAACCCTGGCCCCTATCTCACCGGGTTCAATGACCGCATGGCCGACTCGATGTGGGAGTGGTTCGGTGACGGGTCGCTCAACGCGCCGGCGGCGCCGATGTTCGAGATGATGCGTGACTTCGTGACGAAGGGCCAGATGGATCCGGTCGAGGTCGTGACTCGTATGGTCGAGCTCACCGAAGCCGACACAACGACCGAGAACAACTTCGTGCCCCCCGGAATCCTCGGCGAGATGGGCGCATAGGCCACGACCGCCACGACATCGCTCGGGGGATAACTCGGTCGGTCATGGTGATCGAGCGGGACCGCATCGTGTCTGAAGAGAAACCGCGCCGCCTCGGCCTGTTCTAGATCCGGGCTCGCCCGGCGTTCGGTGGCAACTCGGTGAGTGCCCGGCGGCGAAACTGATCGACCCCGACGGCAACGATTCGATCATGGGCCCACGCCATTGCGGGGCGCGCGAATCGGGCGGTCTGGGCAAGCACTGGGCTCCCGAGGGTCACGGACCATACGAGGCGAGCCGAAGCGCCGGTTGGACCAGGTCGGATCTCGAGTCGCGCCGGGCCACGCAGATCGCCGCTCACCGTGGTCGCGATCAGACGGGGCGCTTCAATGCTGTCGATGCGGATCAGGCACCGTAGCGAATAGGGGAAGGGCGATTGAATCGTGCAACGCGCCACCGTGCCGGTTTGGAGACCAGCGGCTTCGAACTCGCGAAGCCATGACCACCAGGTCGCGTAGTCGTCGGTTCGGGTGAGCACCGCCCAGAGGTCGGTGGGTGATAGGTCGAAGTTCCAGGTTCGATCGAATCGGAATGGCGCGGCCACCCCGATCACGACACTCGCCGAATGGCCAGCCCGAAACCTGCCGATGTGACGAGCCGGATGGGCGACCGCGCCGGGAACATGCGACCCACTTGATCACATCTGAGTTGCGGTGTCACGTGCTCGGCTCCGGGTGGTATCGAAGCCAGTCAGGTGCATGTCCGCCCGGGCGATGATCGTCGGGAAGAATGCAGGCATGGACGACATTGGTGACCTACTGGCGAAGATCGGTGGTGGCCTGTTCCAACAGGCGTTCGTCGTCGACGACATCGAGGCCGCCGAGCACATGATGCGAGCAACGCTCGGGTGCGGCGAGTTCGTGAACCTGCCGGCCACCGATCTCGACTATGAGTTGCGGGGGGAGCAGGTTTCGTGCGCACTGGCCCTCGGGTTCGCTCGCAGCGGGAATGTGCAGATCGAGCTGCTGCATCCGGTCCGCGGGCAGGGGCTGCACGCCGAGTTTCTCGCCACCAATGGGCCCGGCGCGCATCACCTCGGGTTCATCGTGGAACATCGTGACGAAATCGCCGAGCTGGGCGCGGCCATGGGCGCCCCAATGGTGATGAGCGGAGAATTCGGCTCACTCCGTTTCGGCTATCTCGATACCGTCGATGCACTCGGTGTGTACGTGGAGATCGTCGAGGATCCCGATCGCATGTTGATGGGTCTCATGCCTTGGCGATGACGACCGATCTGGGCACGACTCCCGGTCGCGTGCTCTCTTGCACGCCCGGTGAGCCTTACTTCAGATGATCTGGCCGTAGGTGCTGCAGAGCCCGGCGGCTTCGATGACAATCAGCGACACGATGAAGAGGAGCACCGTGCCTCGCCGCCAGCCGCGGAGACGGGGTCCACCAATCATTGGAGCGGGCATGTACCACGTGGGCAACGCGGCGACGCCGTGGGAGTTGATGACGCTGGCGAACGGCACGGCGTTCTCCATGGGAGCGTCGCGCTCCGCGGCCAAGGCCTGTTTGGTGAGCTCGGCGTCGCTCACGGGATACGGGTCGTCCGGCGGAGTCAGCTCGGGGCCGGCCATCAGTGGTCTCCCTTCGCTCGGTGTGTGACCACTTCGTCGCGAAGCTTACGGATCGATCAGGCCGTCGAGGGTTGGCGAGCAGTCTGTTTCTTGAATCGTTCGATCCGTTGAACCGCTAGGCCTGGGTTCAACGGTTGGCGGAGTTGTCGAGCCACGTGCCGACGACGAGCCCCATGAACTCGGGCTGGGGCTTGAAACCAAGGGAGGCGTAGAGCGCCTGGCCATCGTCGGTTTGCAGCCCGATGTGTTGTCCGGGAACGCAATTGCACAGGCGACGAACCATCGCCGTTGCGATTCCTTGCCGGCGGTGGTTCGAATGCGTCCACACGTCGACGAGGTACGCGTTGCAGACGCCGTCGGAGAGCAGGCGGGCCATGCCAATCACGGCTCGGTTCTCCCAGGCGATAACAACATGGGTTGAGTTGGCGAACGACCGCTCGAGCGCGGACGGTGATCGACCGTTGTCGAACGCATCGGTGCTGAGATCAGCTTTGGCTTTCGTCCAATCGACGCCGACAATTGTCTCGACGATCTGTGTCGTCATGGCGTGACGCGCGGGGGTCCATCGACCGAAGCCATTCCGCGCGAGAGCCTGAACGCGAGCCGGATCTAGGCCGGAGTGCGGTTTCGGGAGCGTCGGGTCATGACGAACCCTGCCCCAACCGCCGCGCCACCGATAGCCAAGAACTCCGCGACATCGGTACCAGTGACTGGAAGCGTCGACGGTCTCGCAGCGGTCTTGTTCGCAACCGTGGCGGGCTGCTCGTTGGGACTCACCTCCGGGGGCGTGCCGCCATCCGGGTAATCCGCGGCACCCGCGATGCTCAGCGGTGCGAGGACTCCGAACGCAGTCAACGCCGCGAGTCCGGTGATGCGGGAGACAGTGATTGCACGCATGGTGCCCTCCGTTGCTCAGTGGGCGGGATCCGTCGATCGAATGCGATCGCCACACGGCTCCGCCCGCGGCTTCATCGTAGGAACCAGTTCGGTCGCAGTGGTGGATACCGCCGCATTGCGCGAGGCTCGGGTATGGAATTGAACTGGATGCAGCGATATGCGGCCACTGAGCTGGTCGAACGCACCGATGAAGGAATGATGGATCGGAGGGAGGCGCTGAGCCGGCTGGGGCGGATCCTCGGATCGGGCACTGCCGCGGCCGCCTTCTTGGCTGCGTGTTCGAGCGGTGAATCGAAGAAACAATCAATCCGACGCCCCAATCCGTCCACGTCCACCGCGGTGCCCATCACGCCACCGACGGTCGGTGGACCCGGACACGCGCTCGCGGTGGCGGCCGATGACCCAACAGTCTCGGCGAAGGACGTGCAGTTCGATGGGCCGGCGTCGGAAATGTTCGGCTACCTGGCCCAGCCATCAGCGCCTGGCCGGTATCCCGGCATCATCGTCCTTCACGAGATCTTCGGGATCAATGACCACATCCGCGACGTCGCGCGCCGGCTCGCGAAGGTCGGTTACGTGGCGATCGCGCCCGACCTGGTGTCGCGCGCGGGTGGAACGGAGAGCGCGCCCGACATCGTCGGGGCGTTGATCAGCGGTCCGTTAGAGGATCGCGTTGCCGACCTGAACGCGACCTACGACTATCTCAAGCGCGTCGACGGGTTCACCGGTCGGCTCGGTGTCACCGGCTTCTGTTTCGGCGGCGGAATGAGCCTCGCCTTTGCGGCCGCGCAACCCAAGGTGGTCGCTGCGGTTCCGTATTACGGACCCACCCCCGACCCGGCAACGATGATGCGCGCGACCAAGGCTGCGATTCTGGCGCAGTACGGCGCGGACGACGCCCGCGTGAATGCCGGAATCCCGGCCCTGAAGGAGGCGATGGTGGGCAAGACGTTCGAGGCCCGCATCTGGCCCGGGGTCGGACATCAGTTCAACAACGACACCAGTCCGGCCTACAACGAGACGGTGGCGGTCGACGCGTGGGCTGCCACGCTCCAATGGTTCGACCGATACCTCCGTTAGACCGACCATGAAACCCCGACACGTCTGACGTCGCCTCAAGGCGTTGACGCGTCAACGCGTCCGCCAACGGTCTAGGTCACGGTGGCTGGATCGATTCCCATGCCACCCGCGTCGCTACTCGCGTAGGCCGCGAGTGCAAAGCGCAGGACGTCGACCGCCTCATCACCGCTCCACAGCAGTGGTCCCTCGCCGGTCCGGAGCCAGCGAAGCCAGTGACGGCCCGAGTCGCGGAAACTGCTCGCCCAGTCGTCGTCGAGCGCGTGGTAACTGCGCATTTCACCGTCGGCGTAGACCTCGAGACTTGGCTGCTGGATCCCGCGGCCGGTACATCGGTTCACGCGCGCGAACCCGCGGCGTCCGGTGACTTCCCAGCGCTCATCGTTGGTGTAGTAGTCGGAGCGGAGGTACATGTCGGTCGCCTGGGTGATGTCCCAGACGCCACGAATCCCGTTGGCGTGCTCCCAGGTGATCGTGGTCGGCGCGTCGATTTCCACGCCGGGTACGACCTCGGTTCCGCCGATCCAGGCGCGTACTTCTCTGATCGGTCCGAACAGCCAGAGCGCGGTCGACAACTTGTGCCAACCGTCGTCGAACACGAGGATCCCGCGGCCGTGACGCATCTGAAGAAACTGCCATTCGTAACTACTCGCGGGTACTTCCCAGCCGCCGCGGCTGCTCCCAACCATCTTGAGGTGATAACCGCTCACGGCCCCGATCTCGCCGGACTCCACGGTTGCCTTGAGCCGACGGAGTGGCTCGTAGAAGAGGTAGTTCTCCATCACCCGCAGCGCGCGGTCATTGGCGCGCGCGGCGTCGAGCATCCGCTGTGCGGAGGACAGGTCGTTGCACATCGGTTTCTGCAGATTGACGTGCCAGCCGTGCGCCAGGAGTTCGATCACGCCCTCCACATGGAGGGGGATGGGCAGCAGAGCTTCCACGGCGTCCACTTTGATGCCGCTCGCCGCGAGCTCGGCAACGGAGGCAAAGGTCTGCGCGGCGGGCCAGTCCTGTTGCCGCTCGCCCCGGCGGTCGCGGCTCGGGTCGACCAGCGCCACGACCTCGACGTCAGGGTTGTTCAGGTAGGCGCGCACGTTGAGGTCGTAGATCCGTCCCAGCCCCACGAACGCGGCTCGCACCGGGCGGTCATACGGCGTGAAGCTCATGACGGCTCACTTGCATCGAGCTGCTCCATGAACTCGAGCCTGATCCCGCCGGGCGCGTTCACGAAGGCGATCCGGCGTCGTCCGAAGGCGCCTTCGACGACCTCGGGGCCCCAGATGACGTCGTGTCCCACGAGCTCGGCGTCGAGGTCATCGGTGAAGAGCGCGGGGTGAAGGAAGCAATCATCGGGCAGCATGACGGCGTCCGCGTAGATCGCTCGGGTGAAGAGCGTGATCATCACCGGTCCGAGGAAGACGTCGGCCCGCTCACCGTTGCGCCAGGACTGGCGGTCACGCACCTCTGCACCAGCCCGGTCGTAGAAAACACACGCGGCGTCGAGGTCCGACACTTGCACGGCGAGGTTCGCCATCCCGGTGACCGTCATCGTCAACTTGCCTCGGGGAGCATCCCGTAGACGCTCGTTGGCGCCAGGCGCACTACGAGACGACGGTCTGCCACCATCGCGGCGCGGTACTCGTCCCAGTCGGGGTGCTCGCCGGACAAGGCTTGGTAGAGCGCGACGAGTTCGTCGGTGGTCGCGTCGTTCGGAGCCGCGGCCACGGGAGAGAGGTCTGCGGTCCCGTCCACCACCGCGTAGGACCAGAAGTCGCTGCTGGTCACGTAGAGCGAAGCGCGCGGATCGCGCATGAGGTTCTTCGCCTTGGCACGGCCGGCCGTGATCGAAATTCGGATCCCCCCGGTCTGATCGACCGCGTAGACGATATTCGAGAGCTGCGGTCGGCCGTCGCGACGAATGGTCGTGAGAACCCCTTGGCGTTGCGCGCGGATGAACTCCATGGCCGTGTTGGTTTCCATGGTCCAGAGGGTAGGTGACGCCGCTCGCCCACTTAGCCGCCCATCGCTCCGCGCTTCTCGCCCTTCTTCGCGTGCTTGTCGGCGCGCTTCTCTTTGATGGATTTCGACGGCTTCTTCGCGTCGTTCTTCTTCGGAGACTTGTCGCCCATGAGGGCTCCTTTGGCTTCGCTGACCACGAATGCATCAGCGGAATAGAGAACGGCTGCCCCAACGAACCGGGCAGCCGCACCGTACCAGGCAACCTGGGAATCGGCCGTCCTATTCCGCCAGCTGTTGGCCGGTGGACGGGTGCCGCCCGAACGCCTTCCGGCGACCGGAGCGTCAGGCGGCACGCGTTGCGTAACTGAGGCCGTACACGGCGCGGCGTAGTGCGAGAATCTCGTCACCGGCGGGGATCTCAATGCCCGTAATGACATTCGTGGGATCGAAGATCACTGGTTCCGCATCGACATCGACCCCCGTGATCGCGAGCCGACCGGCAACCAGGGGTCGGGCGCTCGGGCCAGATCGTGGTGGGGTCGTCGGTGGGGTCATTGGGTTGCCCGAGTTGGATGACGAGATCGAACTCGATGGGACCTCCGATGAGGCGAGTTGTGAGTTCAGTGGCGAGGTGCTCGGTGGCGAGCTGCGACGCGTCGTTGATGGCGTGAATTCCGGCGGGAGGCGCGAACGTGAACCGGAACGGTCGCCTGACTCCAGCGTCGTCGACGAGGAAGAATGTGTGCAGGCTGTTGTAGGCGAGGGTGGCGTAACTCGCGGGCACCGTCGCCATCATTGCTGCCTCGATCGCGGGAAGTGACTCGGGATGCGTTTCGAGGAACGCACCGAGGCGCGCCGGGTCGGGAACGCCGGTCTCAGGATCGGGAGCGCGAGCGAGGAGCAACTCGATGAACGACGCGCCGTCGCGCACGAAGAACGCCGGTGAGGTGACGGCGACGAGATCATGGGTTGCGGTCGGTGGGCGCAGCTTGACGGCGAGGCCGCGGCCGCTCGGGATCGTGTCCGAGACGTTGGGGTCGCCGCCAGGGTGGGAGAAGCGCACGGTCGCCGGGGTCCGCGGTCATCCGCGTGAGGCTACCGACGACGGTCCCGCAGTGCTCTGACGTTGTGACCGCGACCCCGCTCGGCCTCTGAGTTACCGGTGGGCGGGCGTCATGTAGAACCACAACGGGAATGGCGCACCCGCTTCCTTCATGGCGGCGCGAGCCGCGAGCACCGTGGCTCCCGCCTCGGTGGTTTCGTGGAACCATGCGTCGATGGCGCGACCACCCGGCGCCGGGCCGGTGGCCAACTCGACCGCGGCTTCCTCGTAGTACGAGCGGATGTCGTGGCAGAGGGCGGGCGCGTTGAGGTCGGGAATCCCGGCGGTGGACCAGTCGGTGCCGTTCGCAACTGCGTGGAGCACACCCAGGGCGTCAGCCACACCATCCGCGTCCACCACGCGGCCCACCGAAGTGACTCCGCGCCGCGCTCGGGTCCGTTCGTATGCCTTGCGCAGGCCGCGGGCTTCATCGACCGCCGCGGGAAGATCGGGGTCAAAACGCGGGGGGAGCGAGCACGCGGCAGGATGTTCGTCGGACTCAATGACCTTGGGATAGTCCACCAGTACCGGACCCGTGGGTACCTCAAGCAGCGCGAAAACCCGTGCCAGGACATCGTGCTGGAACTCGGGGTCGTTCGGTCGGCCGAGTGGTCGGCCGAGCGGAAACTCACAATGCAGTGCGCGCGGCGGATTCACCTTCTCGGTCACGCCGCGGACCGACGACAGGACAACCGTCGCTATCCCGGCAGCTTCAAACACATGCGCGAGCACACTCACGGTGCGCGTACAAAGTGGTCAGACGGGAGTGAAGATCGCCACGTCCACGCCATCGCCGTGGAGCGCCGCCGCAGCTGCGGGCCCGGTGTCGAGACGGATCGTGGAGACGTCGTCGGGTTGGTTGCCGGCAAACGACACGTGGCGTGGGGCGACCGCACCGATCACGCCGCGCGCGGCGAGCTCCTCCAGTCGATCGATGGGGTAGACGACGTTGAGGTCCATCGCGAACGCGGCGCGATCGAAGTTGGGGCTCCAATGGCCGAGCGCCAGATCCCTGCGATCGCGGTCGATGAACCGGTAGCCGGTGTCGTCGTTGCTGAACTCTTCGTCATCGGGCGTGTGGAGCGCGGCCGACGTCACGATGGCGACCGTCGCGTCGGCGAGCCGCATTGGTGTCACCCATGCCGGGTTCGGGAACTCCGGCGCGGCGAGCGACGCGGAATATGCACGCATTGTTTCGTCGCCGTTCATGACCGCTCCTGGTCCCGAGGTGTGTGGGCGGAACCGTAGGTGATGCTCCGCCGATTCCTGCGATTCCCTACCGAGTGAGGCGTTGGAGGAGGTCGCGATAGTCGGTCATGGTGACGACATCGAGGCCGTCGACCTTGCCGGCGTCGTCCCAGCCCCGCAGTTGGATCGAGGCGTCGGCTGTGGGATGCGCGGTGAATGTTGCACACCCATTCGGAGTGAGCGGTCCACCTTGCAACGCAAGGCTGCGGACGGACGCGGGAGACAACCCGGCCAAGTAGCTCGGCTCGACTGCACACCGGTAGCGCTTGGCGGTGACGTGCAGCGCGATGGGACCGGCAACGTCAGGTCCGAAGATCGGCGCGAGGACTCGAGCGCCGATTGCCTCATGTTCGTCGTCGACCTGATCGGAGTCGGCGTCGCGGCCGGACTCGTCGAGGTGTACGAGATGTCCGATGTCGTGGAGCAATGCCGCCGCCACGAGTGCCTCGGCCGCTTGTTCCCGCATGGCCAGCGCTGCGCATTGAAGTGCGTGCGCGGTTTGGGTCACGTCCTCGCCATAGGTCTGATCCCCGAACTGGTCGTACAGGGAAAGCACATCGTCGATGGTCGCGGGCTGCGTCATGCCGGCCTTCCTTGGAAATCGTTGATGAGGGAGACCTGCACTCGGGAACCATCGGCGTCGGCGGCCGCGAACTCTGCAAGTTTCTGACGGTAGTACGCGTCGCGAAGGTCACCTTCCCGACGCGCGTTGTAGGTGGGGTAGAGCGCCCGGCGGTCGCGGTTGGAGGCGTTCGGCCCGCTTCGGTGTGGCGTGCGCGAATGAAACCAGAGGGTGGTGCCTGCAGTCACGGGGACGGTTTCCCAATCCATCGATGCGATGAGGTCGGACCGGATACAACCGTCATCATCGGTGGGCAGCACCGCGTGGTGCATGCCGGACACCACTTCCAGGCAGCCGTTGGTGGCATCGGCGTCATCGACGGCAACCATGCACGACACGTGGCGCTCGACGAAGCGATACGCGGGCGCGTCCTGATGTGGGGCGTAGCCCGCGCCGCCGGACGCCTTGTAGTTGATTTTCTCCTTGTAGAGGACTGCGGGTTCTCCGAGGAGGGCACTCGCGGCGTCGACCATCGGGCCAGTGGTCAAGAGCGCGCGGAGATTGGCGTGGAACGGCACGAAGTTCTCGGTGCGACACAGGCGGGGGCCGGAATCGGTCATCTCCCGGTAGTGCAGGTGGTCACCGTCGTCGGGCCACGCCATGATCTCGTCGACCCAAGCTTGGAGGTGCGCGGCGCCGGCGTCGTCGATGCTGCGGGTCAGGATCCAACCATGTTCGGCGAAAAACGCGGACGCCTGGGCGTCAACCTCGGAGTACACGGTCGGCGCCACGACCGCCAGGGTACGCCTCCGCTCGGTGCGCCTCGCCGACGGTCGTGCCCAATACTCTGCGGCCATGACCACACCGGGTCCGCCACGGGGACGGGTCGTCTGATGTCCGCCACCATTGTTCGCCTCGTCGGCGTGTATGACGCCGACGGTTCGTGGCGCGGCGAGATCGCCTACTGGGTCGGCGCCCGCCTCGGACGTACGCATTGCGCCCTGTGCGATATCACACACGGAGTCTTTACGGAACGCCGCGACTGGCAGCAGTGCCGCGAGGGGTTGCCGGTCCCGTTCGATGCATTTCATCGGGACGACCAGCCCACCGCCGTGCGGCTCGCCCTGGCCGGCCGGCTGCCGAGTGTGGTCGCGGAGACCACCGATGGCGCAGTGGTGGTCCTGGTGGGTCCCGCCGAGTTGGAGTCCTGCGGCGGGTCCGTTGACGGGTTGGGCGACGCGATCGAAGGAGCGGTCGCCCGCGCAGGGCTTGGGTGGCCGTGATGAACGCGGGGACGGCCGGTCATCGGTGGCATGCTGCGCCCCGATGACACCACTTTCAGCCGGTCTGCCACTGGAGCCGCAGGTGTATTCGGTCGGTCGAACGTCGGCCACGTTCATCGACTCCGCGCGCGATGGCCGGACGTTGCCGGTTGACTGTTGGTATCCTGCGGTGGCAGCTGGTGGGGCTCAATCCGTCTACGAGCTGCTGCCGGGGGTGGGGTTCACCGCCACGGCGGTCGTCGACGCGCCGGCCCTGCCGGGCCCGCATCCGCTCGTGGTCTGGTCGCACGGCCGCAGCGGGACCCGAACGTCGTACGTCATGCTCTGTGAAGGTCTCGCCGCGCGCGGGTACGTGGTGGTTGCTGCGGACCACCCAGGCGACACTCTGTTCGACTGGATGACGGGCACGGCGGTCGACGACGAGACGAACGAGCAGCAGCGGGTGCACGACCTCCGCCATATTCTCGATGTCACGCTCGCGGGCGAGGCGGGCTTCACTCCCGTGCTGGAGTTCGATGCATCCCGGATCGCGGTGGCCGGTCATTCCTACGGTGCCTGGACCGCGTTCGCGTTTGCCGGCGCGGATCCCGTCGATATTCGGGTGGGCGCAGTGGCCGGACTCCAGCCGTTCATGCGCTCGCTGCGGAAACGGGTGCTCGGACAGATCGTGGCTCCGGCCCTTGTCATGGCGGGAGCGAAGGACGAGACCACGCCCCCGGCGCTCGATGCGGATCGAGGCTTTGCTGCCCTCGTGAACACCGAAGCCTTGTGCGTCGACGTTGAGCATGCTGGTCATCAAGCGTGCAGCGACGTGGGCCTGTACCTGGAGGTCGCGCCGCGGTTCGAGAGCGTTCCTGAGCTCGTCACCCAGTTCGTGGAGAGCATGGCCAATCAGGTTACGGGTGCCGCGGGCGACCCATGGCGTCCCACGGTGGGTCTCCACCTCCGGGTCCTCGGAGCGTTTTTCGACGAGGTCTTCGATCGCGATCGAGACCGCGCCCGAGACGAACTTGCGCATGTGGCCGGTCTGCCCGGCGTCACGACGAGACGGACCACCGCTGGTCGGTAGAAGAAGTGGAGCGCCGGTCCAGTCAATCGCCGGAGTATTGGGCGAGGACGAGAGGGAGCACCGGTCCGCTTCCACCTTCCCGGAGGAGCCCGCCTACCACGGTGAGGGTCCAGCGGGAGTCTGTCGTGTCGTCGACGAGGAGGACCGGCGTGTCGGGCACCGACTCGGCCAGTCCGAAGGCGCCCAGGACGTTGGCGTGTTGCTGCGCGCTGTTCTGCATCTCGGCTTGGGGTGGCGCGTCTCGTAGACGGGATACGGCATCGTGATACGGAATGCCGAGTTCCGCGGCGATCCGCTTCGCCACCGATGCCACGAGATCCGGATGGCGCGTGGAGGGAACACTGGCCACCCAACGCGGACGGGGATCAGGTTTCCACGTCTGCACCAGCCGCGCCGCGGCACCGACGAGTTCCTCGGAGAACTCACCGAGGGCGCGCTGCTCTTTCACGAGCCCGCCCCATCCGCCATCACCCCAGAACGAGAGGGCGCGCCCCGTTTCGAGTTGCAGCTCGACGGGGATTTTGCCCCCGACCGCGCGCATCTTGCGTGGGTCGATCGTGAGTGGCTTGTGCCGCAGGTACTCCTGGGCGCGTACCACCAGTGCCCGGTCGAGCGCGATGTCCAAGCCCTGGCCGGTACAGCGTGAACATCGACCGCACGGCTGTGCAGTGGGATCGTCGAGCGCGCGGCCGAGCAGCTCCATGAGACACGTTTCGCTGCCCAGATAGTCGTCCATGATCTGCTGCTCGCGGCGGCGCTGAGCGGTCACGTGCTCGATGCGTTCCTCGGGGTAGACCCACGCTCCCGCGGTGCGCCGATATTTCGCACCGCGTTTCTCAACCGCTCCTTCCACCTCCAGAACCTTGAGCATCGACGTGAGCCGACCACGACGAATGTTGACCTCGGTTTCGATCGCGCCCACCCCCACCCAGTCGCCCACCGCATCGAGGAACTCGAGGACTGCCTCGGCCAGATCTCTTGGTGGAAACGCGACTCGGATGAAGTAGTCCTGAATATCGCGGTCTTCGTGACCGCTCAGCAGCACCCCGTGGGCAACGTCGATCCCGCGCCCGGCGCGGCCAACCTGCTGGTAGTAGGCGATCGGGGACCCGGGAGATTGGAAGTGGATGACGAACGCGAGGTCGGGCTTGTCGTACCCCATGCCGAGCGCGGATGTGGCCACGAGCACCTTCAACTCATTGCGCAACAGCCGATCCTCGAGGATGAGCCGGAGCGCGGGGTCGGTCTCGCCGCTGTACGCCGCGGCATCGATGCCTTCGCCCGCGAGCCATCCCGCGACGCGTTGGGTGTCGGCGATGGTCAGGCAGTACACGATCCCGGTGCCCGCAAGGGTGGGGATGACGGTGGCCATCCACGCCAGCCGCTCGGCTTGGCTCGGCATCCGGAGGGTATCGAGGACCAGGCTCGTTCGCACGAGTGGACCGCGCAGCGTGAGGATGTCGACGCCGAACTGGGTCTCGACATCCGCGACCACGCGGTCGTTTGCAGTGGCGGTGGTGCCCAACACCGCGACACTTGGCGGGAGGAGATCGAGGATCTGGCGGATTCGGCGATAGTCCGGCCGGAAGTCGTGGCCCCAGTCGCTGATGCAATGCACTTCGTCCACCACGAGCAGTCCGACTCGGGGCGCGAGCTCGGGGAGCACGTTCTCGCGAAACGACGAGTTCGCGAAACGCTCGGGTGAGATGAGGAGCACGTCGATCGTGTCCCGCTCGAGGTCGGCCGCGATCTGATCCCAGTCGTCACGGTTGTCGCTGTTGATCGTGGCGGTAGTGATGCCGCCGCGCTCGCCGGCGGCGATTTGGTTGCGCATGAGCGCGAGGAGGGGCGAGACGATCAGCGTGGGTCCGGCGCCGAGCTCCCGCAACAGCCGTGTGGCCACGAAGTACACCGCGCTCTTCCCCCAACCGGTGCGCTGCACGACGAGCACCCGCCTCCGATCGCGTACGAGCGCCTCGATTGCGTCCAGCTGGCCGGGCCGAAAGGATGCATCAGGCGAGCCGGTGAGTTCACGCAGGAGTTCGGTCGCTCGAAGGACGAAGACAGCATCGGACATAGACCGGACCGTACTGGGAGGGTACGACCACGAGGCAAGACCGCCGGAGCCGCAAGACGGAGGGTGTGACCAGGATCGCTGACGTCGGTGCCGGTGAGTGAGATGGTGGCGGCGTGATCGAAGCACTTCAGCATGATCCGCGCAGCTTGGGGGTCCCGGCGGTGAACGGCGAGCCGATCACGTTCCAGCCGCCGTCAGATGTCCTCCCGAGTGTGCTCGATGCCGACGAGCCGCTGGTTGCGCTCGGTGACGACGTCCAGTGTCTCAACCTGTATCGGGTCGATGGCTGGCCCGGAACGGTTCCGAGGACCTATGCCCGCGTGGCGGTGGCAGAACGGCTGGGGCGCGCGGCGACGCTCATCCCCGGACACTTCTCGTTGGCCATCTTCGATGCGTGGCGATCCAAAGAAACCGTCCGCGCGCTCTATGACGCGTTCTACGGCCAGGGATCGTCGCTCGCCCCGGGATTTCTCGCGGACCCCGACGATCCCGAGCAGATCCCACCGCACACCACCGGCGGCGCGGTCGACCTCACCCTCGCGTATCGGGGACATCCGTTGAAGTTGGGGAGCTACTTCGATGACTTCTCGCCGCGGTCACGGTTGACTGCCTTGGAACGAGCCGGTCCCTCGGCCGAGCCGGCTCGGTCGCTCCGACGGCTTCTGTTCTCGGTGATGACGGCGGCGGGTTTCGTCGGTCTGTTCGACGAATGGTGGCATTACTCATACGGCGACCAACAGTGGGCTCGACAGAAGCAGCAACCCTGTGCCTTCTATGGCCCGACCGAACCCGCCGGGCGTGCGTGACGAGCCTGAGAACGCACGCCAGTAGGGTCCGGGCGTCGTCGAGTTGCCGAACTGGTTTCCTATTGGCGCGCCCTCTCAGGCGACCTCGACGGCGGGGGCGGCGAACTGGGCGTTGTACAGCCGGGCGTAGGCGCCGTTGGCTGCGAGCAGTTCGTCGTGGTTCCCCTGCTCCATGATCCGGCCGGACTCCATCACCAGGATCGTGTCCGCATCCCGAATCGTCGACAGGCGGTGGGCGATGACGAAGCTGGTTCGGTTCGATCGCAGTGCAGCCATCGCCCGCTGAATGAGCACCTCGGTGCGCGTGTCAACCGAGCTGGTTGCTTCGTCGAGGATCAAGATGGTTGGATCGGAGAGGAATGCGCGCGCGATGGTGAGGAGCTGTTTCTCGCCCGCGCTGACGGTGCCGCCCTCGTCGTCGATGATGGTGTCGTAGCCGTGCGGGAGTGAATGCACGAACCGATCGACGTAGGTCGCACGCGCCGCCGCGAGGATCTGTTCCTCGGTCGCGTCAGTATTGCCGTACGCGATGTTTTCGCGGATCGTGCCGCCGAACAACCAGGTGTCCTGGAGCACCATGCCGAGGTTCTCGCGCAGCTCACGGCGCGGCATGGCCGAGATGTCCACGCCGTCAAGCGTGATCGCACCACCATCGAGCTCATAGAAGCGCATGAGCAGGTTGACGAGGGTGGTCTTGCCGGCTCCGGTCGGTCCGACGATCGCGACGGTCTGGCCGGGCTCGGCCACCAGCGAGAGGTCTTCGATGAGGGGCCGGTCGGGGTCGTAGGAGAAGGCGACGTGCTCGAAGGCCACGCGGCCGGCGGGCGCGGCGACCCCCGTGGTCCCGTCGTCGGATTCCTCCTCTGCGTCCAGGAGCTCGAAGACGCGTTCGGCCGACGCGATGCCGGATTGCATCACGTTGATCATGGACGCCAATTGCGTCAGGGGCTGCGTGTACTGGCGGGAGTACTGGATGAACGCCTGAATGTCGCCGATGCTCATCGCGCCGGACGCGACCCGCAGGCCGCCGACGAGCGCGATCACCACGTAGTTGAGGTTGCCGAAGAACATCATCGCGGGCTGGATGACCCCGGAGATGAACTGCGCACCGTACGCGGCCTCGAACAGCTCGTCGTTCTTCTGGTTGAACGTTGCCTCGACGTCGCGTTGGCGACCGAAGACCTTGACCAACGAGTGGCCAGTGAACACTTCTTCCACCTGGGCGTTGAGGGTTCCGGTGTGGCGCCACTGGTCCACGAACTTCACCTTGGACCGTTTGGTGATGAATCGAATGGTGAAGATCGACAGCGGAACCGTGATCAGCGCGACCAGCGCGAGCTGCGCGGAGATGGTGAACATCATGATCAGCACGCCGAGGATCGAGAGCGACGATGTGAGCAGCTGGCTCATCGTCTGTTGGAGACTCTGCGCGAGGTTGTCGATGTCGTTGGTGACGCGGCTGAGCATGTCGCCCCGGGGTTGGCGGTCCACGTACCGCAACGGCATCCGGAACAGCTTCGTTTCAACGTCCGCCCGCAGATGGAACATCGCCCGTTGCACCACCCCCGCGAGCAGGTACGCCTGGAGGTAGGAGAAGACCGTGGAGACGATGTAGATCGCGGCGACGAGCAGCAGCACCCGGTGGAGATCGCCGAAGTCGACGCCGCGACCGCTCACGACCCCGTTCACGATGATGTCGGTGGCGTGGCCGAGCATCCTGGGTGCGACGACGAGCAGGGTCACACTCGTCACCGCGAGGGTTAGCACCGCGATGACCCCCTTCCGTTCCGGTCGCAATCGGGCCGCGAGCCGGCGGGTGGAAGTCTTGAAGTCCTTCGACCGTTCGAGGGGCATCCCTGCCGATCCCCATCGACCGCCGAAACCTCCACGCGCATCCTCGGGCGGTGGCTTGACGATCTCCTCGTCGTGTGGTTCGACCCGGTTCGTCATGATTTCCCCTCTTGACCCTGCGGGCCGGGCCGGTCGGGCCCCACTCGGCGACCGCGGGCCGGGGTTCTCTGGAGTCGACGCCTCGCTCATGCCATCTCCCCTCTCGGCCCTGCGGGCCGGGCCGGTCGGGCCCCACTCGGCGACCGCGGGCCGGGGTTCTCTGGAGTCGACGCCTCGCT
>JANPBJ010000246.1:0-7354 GCA_031430375.1 Acidimicrobiia bacterium | reverse complement strand
GACCAGGCTGCGGAGCCCGGTGACCTCGGAAACCACATCGACGAGCATCGCTCGGTCGGGCGCCACCGCTGCGGTCAGGTCGATCCGTTCGTTGCCATCGCCGTTGAGTTGCACCACCGACACAATGCGGCGGTCGAGTTCGATCCCGAAGCTGGCTAGCGCCACCGACTGAATGTCGCGCACGACCTGTTTTGCGTGCTTGGCGGAGTTGGCCAGGATGTGGACCTCGGTCGGGCGGCCGATGTCGTCGGTGACGACTCTGGCGGCGGAGACCTCCGCCAGACGGCATAACTCACGTTCGAGTTCCAGGATTTGGTCATCGCCGGCGGGGTTTTCGAGGGTTTCGTCCATCGTGTGCTCCATCGTCCGATCGAGCCTAGGACCGGCCTGACCACGATTGGTGGTATTCCCCCGGACTCCCATTGCGGATGGCCGGCGCATCGTGGGAAGATCCTGTTGTCAATGAGATAGATGTTGCCAATGATGTCAATGTGCAGAAACGCGGTGATCGTCGCCCTAGGGTGACCTCTGTCGCTCTACAGCAACTCCTGGTATCTGTCGATGCCAAAAGGCGCGATACCACCAGTCGCTAGAGAAGGAGGGCACCCCGGGTTGGATCGAGACGGCAAGGCCTTGGCGCATCGGGACTGAGGAGTCCCGCGAGCGAAGCGTTGCCCTCTGGAAGCACCACAGCGGACCGCCAGAGAGGATCCTTGGTAAAGAAGGTGATCTCTCATGAAGAAGGTCTACATCCGTGTCGCACTGCTTATGTCCAGCGCGGCCGCACTGCTGCTTGCCGGCGGTGCAGTCAGGTGGAAGTAGTACACGCGTAATGCACGCTGAGGTCTTGCCGTGTCGACCCAACTGGGAACTCTCATGAAGTGGCAACGGGAATCGAAGGTCACCGCCTTTTCCATCGGCCTCGCGGTCGTCGCCGCGGGGGTTGCGGCGGTTCTCGGTGCGCGCGGTCCCGTTTCGCCGCTTACCGCTTTGGCCGCGTTGGCACTCTTGCACCTGTTCTCCGAGAACCAACTCACTGACCTCACGCCCGAGCTTGGTTCGAGCGCAGGGGAGATGCTCTGCACCGCGTCGATGGTCGTGTTCCGATCGGACCAGAGCGCGCTCGGTGTGTTCCTTGTGGGCTTCGCGGGTGGTATTTACCTGCCGCAGATTCGCGAGTGGCGCAAGCTCTTGTTCAACTGCTCGATGTTCGCGGTGGCGGCTGTCTCGTCGGCCGCGGTGTTCTGGGCGATCACCGGAAGCGGGACGGCAACGCCCGCGGTCCTCCTGTTGGCGGCGCTGCCCACTGCGCTCGTGTACTCGGTGGTCAACGTGCTGCTGGTGTCGACCGTGGTGGTACTCGCAACCGGCCAACGGTTCCGCGATGTCATGCTCGTCGCGAGCCGTGAATACCTGGTGTATTACCCGTTCGCGTTGCTCGGTGTATTCCTGGGTCTGCTCTACCTCGACTACGAACTGGCCCTGGTGCCGTTGTTCCTGGTGCCGATCCTCGTTGCTCGTCAGGCCTACTCGTCGTACCTCGCATTGAAGCGTTCGCATGAAGCGACCGTGCGAATCTTGGTGGGTGCGCTCGAAGCCAAAGACCCGTACACCGCTGGTCACGCAGAGCGCGTGGCCGAGTACGCGCAATACATCGGCCTCGAGTTGGGCATCCCGCCGAGCCGGCTCGAGCGTCTGCGCTTGGCCGCACTCATGCACGACGTCGGCAAGCTCGTGGTTCCGAACCATCTGTTGAACAAACCGGGGAAGCTGACCGCCGAAGAGTTCGACACGGTGCGGAAGCACGAAGACGTGTCGGTTGAGATTCTCACGCGCATCGATTTCCTCGCGCCGGTCGCGCCGAGCGCCACGAGCGAGGCGTCGCACTTCTCGCCGGTCGCCGATGACCGGGGTCAGCCCATCGAGCCGCACATCGTCGCGGTCGCCGATGCCTACGACGCGATGACGTCGACGCGTTCGTATCGGCGCGCCCTGAGCCAAGACATCGCGTTCGCCGAGTTGCGCAAGAACTCAGGACGTCAGTTCCATCCGCGGGTCGTGGACGCGCTCATTGCATCTCTCCGCCGCCGCGGTGAGGTCCACGGTCGAGGACACGAGCTGCATGTCCACCACGTGAATGCTCCAAGCGGAAAAGTGGGCTCAGCCGGTCTCGGCGATCTGTTACCGGACGGATCAGCGATCACTGCTTCGGAATCTTCGGTGCCGCGATGAGTCTCGCGGCGCGGGTGCTGGCGGTGGCGGTGCTCGGCGTCATCACTGCGGCCGTGGCCGAATCGGTTGCGCCAGGAGGTTCGATCACCGGGCTGGCGGCGCTCGCGACCGCCGTTGCGGTTGGCGAGCTCGTGGTGCTGCGGCCTCCTCATCGCGGTCCGATTCCGCTCGCGTATGCCTTCATGCTCGTGCTCATCCGGTCGTTCCCCGTGGCCGAATGCTTGGCCGCGATTGTGATCGCCGAACTGGTCGTCCTCCCGCTCCGCGGCGATGCAACGCTCACCGCACGGGCGACGCGCAGTTTCGAACATGTGGGGGCGGGGCTCGCCGGGCTTGCGGTCTCCTCGCTTCTGGATCCGCTCGAGTTGCTGAGTCCAACACCGTGGACTCTTCTGGTGCTGGCGGCGGCATCGGTCGTCACGCTGGTGGTGCACGAGCTGCCCGCGTTCTTGCGGTCGAATCGCCTGCCGCCGATCGGCGGTGCCGACCTTGCGCTGATCGCGTCCGGGATGTTGATGGCGATTGGTTTCCGAGCCGTCGATGGGCACGAGAGCGTCGGCCTCTGGGGAGTGGCGTTGTTCTCGATTCCGCTGCTCGCCGCGTGGTATTCCTTCGAGCGGCTGGCCGTGATCAGCCGCACGTCGGTCCAGACTATCGAGGCGTTGTCGCTGGTCCCGGAGATGGCGGGGCTGGCCCTGACGGGACACGCCGCGCGAGTGGCCGACGTGTCCGAGCGAGTTGGCGACGCGCTGGGGCTTCGGCGCCGAGAGCTCGATGACTTGCGGGCCGCTGCCCTGTTGCATCACCTCGGGCACCTCTGCCTCGACGCACCAGAAATGCGCGAGATCCCGATCGAGCCGCACGAGGTTGCGGATACCGGCGCGCAGATCCTGCGTCAAACCGATCTTGCTTCCGCCGGTGACCTATTGGCGACCGACACCGTGAGTCTCGGTGGTCAGATCCTGAGGGTCGTCAGCGCGTATGACGACCTGGCCGGTCTTGACGGGATGGCACCGGACGCCGCGATCGACGCGTTGTATTCCGGGCCCGGTTTCCTCTACGACCCGAGGGTGCTCGTGGCGCTCGAGCGCGTGGTCGCCTCGGCCTGAGGTTCCCGCAGGTCGATCACACCACCCGATTGCTCTTCGGCGGGCAAGTCGACGTAACGAGGTGGGGTACTTCGGATTCGGGGTGAACGGCGGGCGCGTCGACTCCCGGCATATGCGAGCTCCACGATGCCCGCGAACAACACGAGATCGCCGATTGAGATTGCGGCGCGGAACGGCGATCCGGTCGCGAATCGGTCGGAGAGGACCGGCAACACATCGCTTCCCCGTTCGGGTCGGTGCTTCACCGTGGTCTCGCGCGGTAGGCCGTCGACCACGTGGTACGGCATCCCTGCATTGAGTGCGATTACGAAGGCGTTCAACGCGATTCCAATGCCCATGACCAGGATCCCGCGGGTCCGGATGTTCGACGCGATGAAGCCGAGCACGGCGACGTAGGAGAGCAACAGGATCGCCAGGCCGACGTCGTCGTAGCGGGACGGGGGAAGGTCGATGACGTCGACAACGATCTGGAGACCGAGCCCCACTGCGAGGAGCCAGACGCGCTCAAAGCTGAGGTCAGCGAGGCGGGCAAAGGTGCCGTCGGTGAGGATGACCACGGCAACCGCGAACAACAGCGCGACGGCGTAGACAAGCACCCCCGCACGGTAGTCAAGGGTGTCCGCCTTTGGGCGCACGTAGGCTCCGGCCCATGGCTGATGCAGAGGTGCTGTACGAGGTGGATGGCGCGGTCGCGCGGGTGACGATCAACCGGCCCGAGCGGCGCAACTCGATGTCCTACGGCGTGATGCAGGGCCTCCGTGACGCAGTGGCCGCGGCGAAGGCAGACGACGCCGTGCGGGTGGTGGTACTGACCGGTGCCGGCGACAAGGCGTTCTGCGCCGGTGCCGATCTTGGTGGGATTGCCGACAACGCCGGCGCGGCGGCGGCCCATGATGGGCGTGGGCTCCTCGCAGACCTGTTCCGCGAACTTTGGGGGCTCGGGAAGCCCACGATCGCCCGGGTTCGTGGATTCGCGCTCGCCGGTGGATTCGGCCTGGCGCTCGCATGCGATGTGGTGATCGCGGCTGACGATGCGCAGTTCGGTACGCCGGAAGTGAACGTGGGGCTCTGGCCGTACATGATCACCGTCCCGATGTTGCGTTCGATGCCACCGAAGGCGGTGCTCGAACTCCAGATGACCGGACGTCGGGTGGCCGCCGAAGAAGCACAGCGGCTCGGCTTCGTGAGCCGAGTGGTGCCGGTGGCCGAGCTCGATATCGCCGTCAACGAGTTCGCGTCGTCGTTGGCATCGAAATCGCCGCTCGTCTTGAGGTGGGGACGAGACGCGTTTTACCGCGTGCTGGAGATGGAGGCCGATGCGGCGCTCGACTACCTGCAAAGCGCGCTCACCATCCACACGCAATCCGAAGATGCCGCCGAGGGTGTGGCCGCGTTCGCGGAGAAGCGCAGCCCGGTCTGGAGAGGTCGCTAGATGTTCCGACCCGAGGTCAAGTACGCGAAAAGCGGAGATCTCTCGATCGCGTACACCACGTTTGGTAACGGACCCGTGGATCTGGTCGTCGTTCCAGGATTCGTCACGCACCTTGACTTGATGTGGGATCTTCCGATCTCGAAGCAGTTCGAGGAGCGCGGCGAGTACGCCCGCACCGTGATGTTCGACAAGCGGGGCACTGGGCTCTCAGACCGCAGCGTGGGCCTTGGCAGCGTCGAGGATCGTATGGACGACATCCGCACGGTGATGGACGCCGCGGGCCTCGAACGTGCGGCGCTCTACGGGGTGTCGGAGGGCGGACCGATGGCGATCATGTTCGCCGCCACCTATCCGGATCGAGTCTCGTCGCTCACCCTGTTTGGCACGTTCGCCCGGCTGGTTGCCGCGCCGGGTTACGCGGGGATGTCCGAAGACCAAGTCGACGCGTTTGTGGAGTCGATCGAACCGCGGTGGGGGACGGGCGACGTGATCAGCATGTTCCTCCAGAGCGGGCCCGGCACGGTTGATCGATCGGAACTCGCTCGGTACGAACGCAGCGCGTGTACGCCGCACATGGCCGCGCAACTGATGCGGCACAACCTGGCGATCGACGTCCGCGTGGTGCTCCCCGTGCTCGACGTCCCCACGCTGGTGCTGCATCACATCGGGGATCCCGTCGTTCCGATCAGCCGGGCCCGGTACTTGGCTGAGCACATTCCCGGCGCCCGAATCGTGGAACTGCCCGGCGATGTGCACGTGGGACCCGAGAGTGCGGCGGCATCGCCGATCCTCTCGGAGTTTCTGACCGGCGAACGCCGAGAAACCGAGCCGGATCGTGTGCTGGCGACGGTGCTCTTCACTGACATCGTCGGCTCCACGGAACGCGCGGCGGGGCTTGGTGATGCGCAATGGCGATCGTTGTTGGACCGCCATGACGCAATCGCTCGGCGTGAGATCACCGCCGCCCGTGGTCGTGCGGTGAAGTCGACGGGAGATGGCTTCCTCGCGGTGTTCGACGGTCCGGCGCGAGCGGTTCGCTGTGCCCAAGCAATGGGTCGTGCAGTGACCGACCTCGGACTCGAAATCCGAGCCGGGTTACACACCGGAGAGTGCGAACTCCGCGGTGAAGATGTTGCCGGAATCGCGGTGCATCTCGGTGCTCGCATCGGTTCGCTTGCCGGTCCCGGCGAGGTGCTGGTGTCTTCCACCGTCCGTGATCTCACGCTCGGGTCCGGAATCGAGTTCACTGACCGCGGCCGCCACGAGCTCAAGGGTCTCCCCGGCGATTGGCAAGTCCTCGCGGTGACGGCTGCGTAGGACTCGCGTCGCGGCGGCTCTAGCGCTAGCGGGCCTTTTCCCAGACCGAGACGTGTGAGGTGCTTTCTCCGGTGAAGGGCGAGCGGTCCCAGTCGGCCCAACGATCGCGCCGCGACATGCCGGCAATCTGGGCCATCAGGTTGAGTTCGGACGGCCACACGTATCGAAAAGGAGTCTTGAACTCGTTCACGTGCGACCCGTCGGCTACGAAGTGGTGGGACGTGGCCTGTTGTGCGACGAGGTCGGTGTAGCGGTCGTATCCCACGTAGCCGGGGGCGTGTGAGAACACGCGGGCGTCTTCGCCGGGTGGCAGACGGCGAAGGTCGGGGACCTCGATCTCGATGACAAAGCATCCACCGGGTTCGAGGTGGGCGGCTGCATTCATGAAGCACGCCACCTGTTGGTCCTGGGTGGTCAGGTTCCCGATTGTGTCGTACACGAGGTACACGAGCCGGAACTGGCCGTCGAGACGTGTCGTCGCCATGTCCCCGATCGTCACCTCGATCTGATTCCCGCCGTCCTTGGCTCGGAGCTGCTCGACCATGGCGGTGGAGAACTCGATCCCCGACACCGGCACGCCGCGAGCCGCGAGCGGCAATGCCACACGGCCAGTGCCGATAGCGAACTCGAGCGCGGCACCGTTACCGGCCAGTTCCGCGAGTACGTCGACCGTGGTACCGACCACATCGGGATCGAACATCGAGCCGGAGGTTTCGTCGTAGCGCGCGGCGATGTCCTCACCGAAGTGGTCCTGGGTCATGAGCGCGATCATTGCATCGTCACACTCCGAGACTCATGGGTTTTGCGGGCTGTGGTAGTTCAGGGGGCGGGGCCTGCTCGTTCGAATTCTTGTTTGGTGACGAGTTTTTGGTGTCCGTGGGGGCCGATCCGGCGGAGGTCTCGGAGGGTTTTGAGGTAGTGGTGGTGGCGGCAGAGCCGGCCGAGGTTGGTGAGACAGGTGAGGCCACCGGCGGCGACGGGGATGTTGTGGTCGATTTCGAGGTGCCGGTCGATCTCACAGCCTTCGATGTTGCAGGTCTGGTCGCGGACTTCGACACCGGTCCGCAGATGCGCGCTGATCGTTCTTCCGAGGTGGGAGATGACGCTGATGTCGACACCGTCCTTGACGACGGCTTTCATGAAACTGTCGGATGCGAGGCGATACGCGGTCGCGACGGTGATCGGTCCGGCGCCTTCGACCTCGCAGATCTCACCCGGGCAGGTATATCCCCGGAGGTACGCGGCGTAGGACACGTGGACGACG
>JANPBJ010000245.1:0-9869 GCA_031430375.1 Acidimicrobiia bacterium | reverse complement strand
CATTGTGCCACCCCACGGATTGCGGTCCTCCGGGTACGCTCCGCACTCACGCGGCGACCGGGAGGGCATCGTGGCCGCATCGGGGCTGATCACCATCTTGTTCACCGACCTCGTGGGCTCCACCGCGCACGCGTCCACCGTCGGCGATCCTGCGGCAGACGAGATGCGCCGGGACCACTTCGCATCGCTGCGCGAGGCCGTGCTGGCTACGGGCGGCACCGAGGTCAAGACCATCGGGGACGCGCTGATGGTCTCCTACACCGGTGCGGCCGATGCACTCAGCGGCGCGGCGACCATGCAACGAGCGGTGGAGCGTCACAATCGTCGCCTGGCCGACGGTGAAACGATTGCCATGCGCATCGGCATCAGCGCAGGAGACGCGAGCTTCGAGGATGGCGACTGGTTCGGCACGCCCGTGGTCGAGGCCGCGCGCCTGTGCGCCGCGGCGAACGGTGGCCAGATCCTCGCCAGCGATCTCGTCCGCGCGCTCGCGGGTTCTCGTACTGATCTCGAACTCCGATCGCTCGGCGGCCTCGAACTCAAGGGCCTGCCCGAGCCGCTGCCCTCGTGTGAAGTGGTCTGGCAGATCACCGACCCGATCACCGCCACGCCACTGCCCGCGTTCGTCGACACGAATCCGGCGTTCCCGTTCTCGGGGCGCATGGACCAGCTCGAGACCCTGACGACGGCATGGAAGGAAACCGCCGAAGGCGCGCGCCGCGCGGTGCTCGTCTCCGGCGAGCCGGGCATCGGCAAGACGCGGCTCGTCACCGAAGCGGTGCGCGCCGCGCACGACCGAGGGTCGGTCGTGCTGTGGGGACGTTGCGACGAGGACCTCGGCGCGCCCTACGGTCCGTTCGCCGAAGCGCTGCGTCACTACATCTCGGTCACGCCACCGGAGCAAGTGCGGGCCGAGATCGGCGCGCTCGGTGGCGAGCTCGTGCGCATCGTGCCCGACATCACCAGCCGCGTCCCGGGCCTCGCCGAACCGATGGTGGCCGACGCGGAGACCGAGCGCTTCCGCCTGTTCGACGCGGTCGCCGACCTGCTCTCCGAGATCTCGGCCGCGGCCCCCGTGGTGCTGGTGCTCGACGACCTCCACTGGGCCGACAAACCGTCGCTTGTCCTGCTCCGCCATCTGCTCCGGTCGGCGACGCCGATGCGCGTCCTCTTCCTCTGCACCTACCGCGACACCGACCTCGATCGCAGCCATCCGCTCTCCGACGTCCTCGGCGAGCTCCGGCGCCAGCCCGGCGTCGACCGGCTCGACCTCCAGGGCCTCGACCAGGACGAGATCTCCGGGTTCATGGCCAACGTTGCGGGCCACGAGCTCAACGAGGGTGGGCGCGATCTCGCGGTGGCGCTCCACACCGAGACTGAAGGCAACCCCTTCTTCGTCGGTGAGGTGCTCCGCCACCTCGCGGAGTCCGGCGCGATCGTCCAGGACGACGAGGGACGGTGGACCACCTCGGGCTCGGTCGCGGATTTCGGCATCCCCGAGGGCGTGCGCGAGGTGGTCGGCCGTCGGCTCTCCCGCTTGTCCGACGCGGTGAACCGCGCGCTGGCGATCGGCGCGGTGATCGGGCCGACGTTCGACCTCGCGACCATCGAGGGCGCGGGCGGTCCGGCCGGCGATGAGCTCTTCGACGCGCTCGACGAGGCCACCCAGTTCGGCCTCATTCGCGAAGCTCCCGGCGCTCCCGGCCGGTACGCGTTCGCGCACGCGCTCGTGCGGGCTTCACTGTACGAGGAGCTCACCACCAACCGGCGCGTGCGTATGCACTGGCGCATCGGCGAAGTGATCGAGGCGCGATACGCCTCGAAGCTCGACGAACACCTCGACGAGCTTGCGTTCCACTACGGCGAAGGCGCACTCGCCGGCGACCCGACGAAGGCCGCCGCGTTCGCCCGGCGCGCCGGGGAACGCGCACTCGCGGACCTCGCGTTCGAATCCGCCGCCGCTCACTTCGAGCGGGCGCTCGGATCGATGGAGCTGGTCGACGATGCACCGGCCGCCGAGCGGTGTGACCTCCTCTTGGCATGGGCCGACGCGCTCGGCCTTGGTGGCGACGAACGTCGACGTGGCGCGGCGTTCGACGCGGCGGCAATCGCGCGGGAGTCGGGCGACGTCGGTCGGCTGGCGCAGGCTGCCCTCGTGCTCGTGAGCCTGACGGGAGGGAGCTCTCGTGTGGGCAACGTCGACGTGGAGTTGGTCGCGCTGCTGGAGGAGGCGCTCGAGGCGTTGGGTCCGGATCCGTCATCGGAGCGCGCTCGACTCCTGGCCTCCCTGGCCGTCGAGATCCAGCACGGCGCCGATGATGCTCGGCGGATGGCCCTGGGACGCGAGGCCATGGCCATCGCCCGGGCTACCCAGGATCCGGTCACCCTCGGCTACGTGCTCACGCGGAGTTGGACGATGTTGGACGGTTCGCGACCCTGGCACATCGAGTTCGGACGAATCAATGCCGAGGCGGAGGTCATGGCCGAAGAGATCGGCGACACCAACACGCTCCGTGACACCCAAGTGTTTCAGCTCGCGATCGCCTCGATGGTGGGCGATCGATCCGAAGCCGATGCCCGACTCACATCGCTCCAGCGCCTCGCCGACCAGAGCCGGCGGCGGGATTCCCGCGTTTGGTCTGTCTGGAAAGAGGCCCAGCAGGTGGTCTTTGCCGGGCGCCTGGCCGACGGAGAACGATTGACCATCGAGGGCATGGCGTTCGCGGCCGATGCGGGCATCGAGCCCGAGAACGTGAGCGCGATCATCGGGGCGCTCTTCTACGCGATTCGCCAGGGCCAAGGCCGGGTTGACGAGTTGATCCCGGCACTGCAGGACCTGGTCATCGCACAACCCGGGCTTCCCACCTGGCGGCTCGCGCTCGCCGGCGCGTTCTACGAGTGCGACCGGTTCGAGGAGGCCCGGCCGCACTACGACTGGCTCGTCGCGGACGAATGCGCGGTGTTACGCCGGGACCCGCTCTACCCCGTGAACATCTGCGGCCTCGCGCGGATGTCTCCGCGGCTGGCGGAGAACCGTGACGTCACGGAGTTCCTCTACGACGCGCTGCTCCCCTTCGCCGGGATCTTCAACTGGAGCGGCGGCACGATCAGCGAGGGGAGCGACACCGGGCTGGCGGCTGCCGCGGAGGTGCTCGGTCGCCCCGACGCCGCCGACCGCTACCACGCGGATGCCATTGCGCTATGCGAGCGCGCTGGGGCCCGCGCTTACCTCGCGCGCGTGCATTACTTCCACGGCCGGATGCTCACCGAACGCGGCGACACCGCCGCGGCCCGCCCGCACCTCGAAACCGCAGTCTCGATCGGCGAGGAGCTCGAGATGACCGGCCCCTTCGGTGTGGTCCCCCGGGGCCAGGCGTTGCTCGCCACGCTCTGAACTCGTCACTCTGAACCGGCCACCTTTTCCCCGTTCATTGTCCGTATTCCACGAGTGGAGCGGGAATCCGGACAACGGACGGGTGTTCAGGGTCCGACGAGTCAGGGGCGGACGAGTTGGACCGGGTCGCCGACGCGCACGGTGCCGGGGACCCGCACACCGGCATTGAGTGCGAGGCGGCCGTCGAAGCGGTGGATGATGTCCTTCAACACCTCAACGTCGCGATCGAGGGTGTCGGGATCGACCGTGGTCATCGGACAGCGCGGCCGGAGTGAGTCAAGCGTTATGACGACGTCGCCGATGTGTAGCTCCGCTCCGGGCCATTCGACCTCGCCCATGCCCTCGACCCCGGCGATGAGGAGGTTGGGACGGAGCCGCCGGATGTCGCGACCGAACTCCGCGACCGCGCCGTCGGTTGCGACGAGCAGCGGGAGGATGTCGAACCGTTGGTGCTCCCGCGAACGCACCAGCTCCGCGTCGTCACCCGCGACGGCCCGGACCTTGGCCAACACCTCGGGCGAGGACCACGGAAGTCCGTCGACGAGCGGCTCGCCGTCGGGCCCGAGCGTCGCATTCAGCCCGAGCATCCGGTAATGGTGACGGGTCCGTGACGTGCGGATGCCTTCCGGCCCGCGAACGTGCACCATGCGATCACCGGGGACGCCGGTCGTTGTGAGCTCGGCGGCGTCGAGCGCTTCACCGGCCATCGACTTCACCGGATACCGCCACAGTCCACCGATCGTCAACGTCACGGTCGTGCTCTCCGATCGTGGGTCATGGCCACGGCCTGACATGTCGCGATGGCCGAGCGATGCGACACGTCGGAACCGCCGCGGCGCGTACGCAACGATCGTGGCAGGGCACCCACGCGGTTCACGGCTCAGTGACGGACGGAGCGAACCGTTACGGGGCTGCTTCGTAGATGCGGAGGGTGGTCGGTTTGAGTGGGTCGCCGCTACACCAGTCGGGTCGCGCGAAGGATTGGCTTTGCACGCGGCTCCAGCGCAGGAAGAACCGGCGGCCGCCGGCAGCCTCACCACGACTTTTGACGGTGACGACGGGCATGTTCTTGTTGAGGGTGGTGTTGTAGCCGGCGAGAGTCTGACCAGTTGCGGCACCCGTATAGTCGCCGCACACGGCGCGGTTTGTCGATCTGCCTTCGAGTTCACTCAGTCCCGACGGGACGATGTCGACGGGCTGGTAGCCGCGTTGCGTCGCAGTCAGATCCCCCGCATCGATCTGATGGTTCACCCAGAAGAAGCCGTTGTCGCAGTCCCTGACTCGCTGACTGAGCGTGCCGTCGCGTTCGACCAGCCCCTCCTCGGGCACCGCTCTCCGGAGCGGACCGCCCGTGGGGTCCTGTTCGCACGCTCCGTCGGAGGGCGGCTGGTCGGTGATGTCCCAGGCGTTCCCGTCGAAGCGGGCGCGTGCAACGATCGAGTCGACCTCGCCGACCCGGTTGCCACCCGGGTACACAAACTTGGAGTAGGTGATGATCGGCTCGCCGGCCGCGTCGAACGAGATGTTCCAAAGGCTGTTGTGCAACCCGCCGCCGAGACGGACCGCCAGCGGGTCGAGCGGGTCGACTGTGTCGCCCGTGCCCGGCGGCAGGTGTTCGATGACCTTGGGGTCCGCGGCGCCTTCGTACTCGAGCGGCCACACGAGAGGATCGTCGACGCCCGGCTGCTGACCGGCGAGATACCAGTCCATCATGTTCGGGCTCCACACGTACGAGATGTCGTGGCTGGAGAGCACGTTGGTCTGGTTCTGCGCGTCCCAGGTCCTCCAGTTCCACGCGAAGTGGAACTTCGACCCGTCGAACACCATCCGGTTGTACGCGTACTCGGGCTGGGCAAGGGCGGGGTCCGGCTGCCCGTTGGGGAGGGGTGGGCACTCCAGAGGTTTGATGTGGCCGATCTGGGCCGGGTTGGTGTTTGCGGCGCATCCGCCGACGAAGTACTGGGCCGGCGCGCCGGGCACGAGGCCGTTCGGCCCGACACCACTCCACGTCTTGGAGGTCACGTCGTAGCTGTTGATGTAGACCTCACCGTTGCCGCTCGTGCCGCCCCGGTAGGTGAAGAAGAGGTCGTCGCCGGTGCCGTTGTAGAACTCCGGATAGGTGGTGTTGCCGGGCTCGGCTTGCGGCATCGGCGCGGGGCCACTCGGGTCCGTGGGTGACTTCAACGAGGTGACGTCGCCCGGTGTGGTGGTCCGCCAGTAGCTCATGGGCTCGACGTGCATGTTGCCCGACACGTGAAGATCACCGTTCGCGTCGAGCGCGAGCTGCAGAGTGTTGTGCGTGTCGAAGCCCCCGAGCTTGGTGAACAGGGCGCGAGCGTCGGTCAGCACCTTCTTCTTCCACGTCCCCACTGAGAGACGCCGGTGCGCAACGGTGACGCGCCGATCCGTGTTGTAGTAGGCGACGTACTGTTCGTTGCCCTCGGTGAGGAGGCTGAACTCACCGCCCGCCGGGTGCACGTCCGCGAACGGATCCTGGATCGAAGCCAGGTCAGGCAGGTCGTGAATTCCGAGCGTGAACAGCAGCTTGTCCAGAACGACCCCGGCCTCGAAGGTCTGCACACGGACCTGGTTCGCGCCTGCGAGCAGGTTCACCGTGACCGGAACGAACCCGTTGCTGAGCCGAGTCCAACGCCAATCCGCGCTTGGAGTCACGCTCAGCTGGCCCTGATTGGCGACGGTCACCTGGCCCAGGTTGACGCCGTTCGCCTGCACGAAGAAGCTGTTCGACGCGTCGTCGATTGCGGTCGTGCGGGCCCACAGGCGGTACTCGCCGGCGACGGGCGCGTTCACGGTGAACGCAAGGGTGCCCGCCTGGTAGTCCGGCGCCGGCGGTCCCGCTGCGTTCGCTCGCATCGCGGTATTGGTCCCTGGCACATAGTCCGGCACCTGAGTCCATGCCGAACCCGTCTGGGTACCCGACTCGGCCTGCACCGTGATGCGCTTCACGTTCGTCCCCCGTTCGCCCACGCCGGCCGGGGAGGCGCTGCCGATCGGCCCAATCCAGATTTTGTCGATCTCCGCCGTGGCGCCCGATGCCGTCAACGTCAACGAATGGGTCCCACCGGAGGACAAGTCCCACGTGGCCGGCTGACTCGACCCGACCGGCGTCACCGTCACCCACGACCACGTAGCCGGATCAGCTCCGGGCGGACAGATGATCTCCCAAGTCACCGGAGCCGTCGCGTCCATCCTGACCACCACGCGTATCCCTGCTATCGAACACCGGGTGCGGACCCAGATCATTTGCGGGTACTGCTGGTAGTTCCCATTCGGCGCGAAGTCGTACTGCACACTCCCGTTCGCTCCGCCTTCGAACTTGAGACGTGCGTACCGGCCGCCCGACGCGGTCGCCTCATCCACCATCACCACGGGACCCGACTGCGACGTCGGCAACTCCGCCTCGAGATTGCACCCCACCAACACCAGCACCAGTCCGACCAGCACCATCCTGCGCATGACCACTCCCCTGTGCAGTGAACCGAACCAACCGGTCGTATCACACAGAGATCGCGGAAGCAACGGCGACGGTCGGCATTCACGCACGCGCGGCACCGCGGACCTGCTGGTCGTCGGCAACCGTGACATGACCTGCATGAAGCGCTTCATGCTCGGCAGGTGCCCATCGCCGATACCGGCCGGTAGCTCCAAAACACCGCGGTTCCGGAGGCACCTGAGTAGGCACGCGAATACGAACCGCTTTCGAATTCTACCGAAGGGGCGCGACCAAGGACCTTGGCGATCTCGACGCCGACGGACGCTCCGCGGAACGCTCAGTCCGGCAGTCCGGCGTTCCGCGGAACGCCCAATTACGGGCACCCAGTGTCCCGCGGAGCGCTCAGAGCCATGCGTCTGCGCATGATACAATGCACATATGCCGAAGACGGTGCAGATCCGCGACATTGACGACGACGTGTACGCCGCGCTCGCCCGCCGGGCCACGGCGTCCGGCCTGACCGTGCCTGAACTACTCCGACGCGAAGCGGCCCGCCTGGCCAGCCTGCCAACCATGGAGGAGTGGCTCGCCCGCACCCAACGCCGCCCCTCGGACATCACCACCGCCGAAGTGCTGGCGACCCTCGATGACCTCCGGGGCGACTGGCCGGATGCTGGTCGTTGACGCGAGCGTCCTCTTCGAGGTGCTGGCCGACACACCACGAGCGGCGTCGCTCGGGACGCGCATTGCCCACGACGACGATCTCTGCGCTCCGCACCTCATCGACGCCGAGGTTCTCTCGGTAATACAGCGCCATCACCGCGTTGGAGCACTCGACGCGACTGCGGCGACTCAGGCCGTCGACGACCTGCGGGGCTGGCCCGGCCGGCGGTGGTCGCATCGAGAGTTGCTCGGCCGAGCGTGGGAGTTGAGGGGCAACATCAGGGGATACGACGCCCTGTACGTCGCCCTCGCAGAAGCGCTCGACGCCACGCTGCTCACCCTGGACCAACGGCTCGCGAACGCACCCGGTCCCCGTTGTCGCATCGAGGTCCCGCCTGCGATCTGACACCAGAACGTCCATTGTGCGGATATCAGCGGTGGAGACGAAATCCGGACAATGAACGGCTGACTGCCGGCACCCGGATTCGCCATCGCAGGTACGATCCGGCCTCGGAAACAACGGGGGAACGAGGTCACGGGCAGTGGAATGCGCGCAGTGCGGCGAGCCGAACCGGGAGAGTGCCCGGTTCTGTAGTGGGTGCGGTACGGCGCTGGCCCAACGCTGCACCAACTGCCAGGCCGAACTCCGCCCGACCGCCAAGTTCTGCGACGAATGCGGCACGTCCGTTGGGAACGCCCCTTCCGCGCCCGCAGCTCCGGCCGCCGCTACCAGCGTCACTGCCACCCGCAAGATCGTCACCGCACTCTTCGCCGACCTCGTGGGCTCCACCTCGTTCGGCGAGCGGACCGATGCCGAGGTCGCGCGGGTCGTGATGGCCCGCTACCACGCCCTGCTCCAGGACGCGATCGACGCGCACGGCGGCACCGTCGCCAAGTTCATGGGCGACGGCATGATGGCCACCTTCGGGATCCCCGAGATCGCCGAGGACGACGCACTCCGGGCCGTGCGCGCCGGCGCCGACATCCAACGGCGCTTCACCCACTTCGCGGCCGACATCGAGCGCCAGCACGGCGAGACCCTCGGGCTCCGGGTCGGGGTCAACAGCGGCGAGGTCGTGATCGCGAGCGGTGACGCCGATCTGGTGGGTGACGCCCTCAACGTCGCGGCGCGCATCGAGCACGCGTGCCGTCCCGGGAACGTGACCGTCGGCGAGGAGACGTGGCGGCTCACGCGCGGCGAGTTCGGCTACGAGTCACTCGGCGAGGTCACGGTCGCGGGTCGCGCGCAGGCCGTCGCGATTTACGAGGTCGTCGCGGGCGGAACGGTCGAGGTCGAGACCGCGGCCCCCTTCGTTGGGCGGGCACCCGAGATGGCCGCGCTGCGTCGCGCGTTCGACGCGGCCACCGCGTCGCACTCGGCACGACTCGTGACCGTGCTCGGCTCCCCCGGCGTGGGCAAGACCCGCCTCTCCCGCGAACTGTGCGCCGCGGTCGCGGCCGACAGCGGTGCGATCACCGTCGAGCTGCGCTGCGACCGCGCCGGCGACGCCACCTTCGCCCCGATCGCGCAGCTGATCCGCGAGGCCACCGGACTCGGCGACGACAGCGACGCGGCGTCGGCCCGGGAACGTCTCGGCACCCTCCTGGCCGAGGACGCGCCCGATCGGGAACGGCTGGTCGACGTGTTCGCGGGCCTGGTGGGCGCCGCGCCCTCCCGCTCGGTCGAGGAGACGTTCTGGGCGGTCCGGCGGCTCGTGAGCGCGAGTGCCGGCGACCGACCGATGGTGGTCGTGATCGACGACATCCAATGGGCCGAGCCCCTGTTCCTCGACCTCCTGGAGCACCTGGCCGAGTGGGTCCAGGATGTGCCGTTCCTGCTCGTCTGCCTCGCCCGCCCGGAGCTGCGTGACATCCGCCCGTCACTCGCCGAGCGCGGTCGCCGCGTGGAAGACGTGCTCGCGCTCGACGGCCTCGACTCCGCCGCCACCGCGGCACTCGCGGCCGGGCTGCTCGGCACCGACCATCTCCCCGCCGGTCTGGTCGAGCGGCTGCCGACCTCCACCGACGGCAACCCGCTGTTCGTGCGCGAGCTCGTGCGCATGCTCGTGGATGACGAGGTGATCCGCCGCGTCGACGGCGAGTGGGAACTTGCGATCGACGCCGACGCGGTCGAGGTGCCACCCACGATCCAGTCGCTGCTCGCGGCGCGCGTCGAACGGCTCCCGAGCGACGAGCGGACCGTGCTCGAGCTCGCATCGGTCATCGGGGCGGAGTTCAGCCTCGGCGCGTTGCGGGAGCTTGCGCCCGCGGGCACGCAACTCCCCACATTGCTCGAAGCGATGCGGCGGAAAGAACTCGTCGAACCGACCGGCACGTACTGGGGCGACGAGCCCGTCC
>JANPBJ010000244.1:0-16445 GCA_031430375.1 Acidimicrobiia bacterium | reverse complement strand
CTTGGCCACGTGCTCAGGGGTTCCCTCCGCGATGATCTTCCCGCCGCCGTCGCCGCCTTCGGGCCCGAGATCGATCACCCAGTCGGCCGACTTGATGACATCAAGGTTGTGCTCGATCACGAGGACGGTGTTGCCGATGTCGACCAGCCGCTGCAACACGCCCAAGAGACGCCGAACGTCTTCGAAATGGAGGCCGGTGGTGGGCTCGTCGAGGATGTAGATCGTGCGTCCCGTGGAGCGTTTGCCGAGTTCGGTCGCGAGCTTCACGCGTTGCGCCTCACCGCCGGAGAGAGTGGGCGCGGGTTGTCCGAGCCGCACGTACCCGAGGCCAACGTCCACAAGAGTCTGGAGCCATCGGGCAATCGTGGGTTGGTTGGCGAAGAAGCCGACGCCCTCCTCGCATGAGAGGTCGAGGATCTCCGCGATGTTCTTACCCTTGAACGTGATGTCGAGGGTGTCGCGGTTGTAGCGGGCGCCCTTGCACACCTCGCACGGGACGTAGACGTCGGGCAGGAAGTGCATCTCGATCTTGATGGTGCCGTCGCCGGCGCACGCCTCGCACCGCCCACCCTTCACATTGAAGGAGAACCGGCCCTGTTGGTAACCGCGAATCTTCGCTTCGGGGGTAGCCGCGAACAGGGCCCGTACTTTGTCGAACACGCCGGTGTAGGTGGCGGGATTGGAGCGGGGCGTGCGGCCGATGGGCGATTGGTCGATGTTGATGACCTTGTCCAGCGCGTCGGCGCCATCCACGCCCTTGTGCTTTCCCGGCACGGTGCGCGACCGGTAGATCTTGTGCATCAACGAGTGATACAGGATGTCGTTCACGAGCGTGCTCTTGCCGCTGCCGCTCACACCGGTGATGGATACGAAGCAGCCGAGCGGGATGCGAGCGTCGATGTTTGTGAGGTTGTGCTCTCGGGCGCCCCGCACCGTGATCCAGTTGTCGCCCGGCTCGCGCCGGCGCTCGGGCACGCTGATTTCCCGTGCACCCGAGAGGTATTGCCCGGTCATGGAACGCGGCTCGGCCAAGAGATCGGCCAGGGTGCCTTGGGCCACCACTTCGCCACCGTGCTCGCCCGCGCCTGGACCGATATCCACCACGTGATCGGCCACGCGGATGGTCTCTTCATCGTGCTCGACCACGATGACTGTGTTGCCGAGATCACGCAGCCGGATCATGGTGTCGATGAGTCGCTGATTGTCACGCTGGTGCAGGCCGATCGAGGGTTCGTCGAGCACATACAAAACGCCGACGAGACCACTCCCGATCTGGCTCGCCGACCGGATGCGTTGTGCCTCTCCCCCGGCCAACGTGCCCGACGAGCGGTTGAGGCTGAGGTAATCGAGTCCAACATCGAGCAGGAAGGTCAGCCGCTCGTTGACTTCCTTCAGGACCCGTTCGGCGATGAGCAGCTCGCGTTGGTTGAGCTCTACCTGGGAAAAGAACTCGGCCGTTTTACGGATCGAGAGGTTGCCCACCTCGGAGATGCTTGCGCCGCCGATCTTGACCGCGAGTGACGAGGGCTTCAGCCGCGCCCCACCACACGCTCCACACGGAACTTCCCGCATGTAGCCCTCGATCTGCTCGCGCGATCGATCGCTTTCGGCCTCCGTATGGCGGCGCTCCAGCCAGGGGATCACCCCTTCGTAGCGAGTCTTGTACTCACGCTTGCGCCCGTAGCGGTTCTTGTAGTGCACCTGTACCTGGGTCTTGCCCGCGCCGTAGAGCACGACCTTCTGCTGCGCCTTGGTCAGCTTCTTCCACGGCGCCGCGGTATCAAATCCGGCTTCGTGACTCACTGCGACGAGGACCCTTCCGAAGTACTCGCCGCGATATCCGCTCCAGGGGGAGATCGCACCATCGTCGATCGAGAGATCGCTGTCCGCGATCACCAACTCCGGGTCGACTTCGAATCTGGTGCCGAGCCCGTCGCATCGTTCGCACGCGCCATAGGGAGAGTTGAACGAGAAGTTCCTCGGCGCCAGCTCGTCGAAGCTGATCCCGCAATGGGAACAGGCGAGGTGCTCGGAGAAGGTGAGCACCTCGGACTCTTCCGGCTCGGTCTCGTCGGGACCCGTGCCGGGCAAGCTCGTCTGCTTCGCGTTGGCGCTCTGAGGGTCGGCGGCCACCTCGCCCCGACGGATGATCTCCACCTCGGCTACGCCCTCGGCGAGGCGCAGCGCGGTCTCGAGCGAGTCGGTGAGTCGACGTTCGATGCCGTGTCGCCGCACCAAGCGGTCGACCACCACTTCGATCGTGTGGTTCTCGTAGCGCGCGAGCCGCTCCTTGGAGCGATCCGCTAGCTCCACCGTGTCGCCGTCGATGCGGGCGCGGGTAAACCCTTGCTGTGCGAGCTCCTCGAGCATGCCGTCGTACTCACCTTTCCGGCCGCGCACCACCGGCGCCAGCACTTGGAAGCGCGTGCCCTCGGGGAGTTCGAGCACTCGATCCACGATCTGTTGCGGCGTCTGGCGAGTGATGAGGCGGCCACAGGTTGGGCAGTGCGGGATCCCGATGCGGGCGTACAGCAGGCGGAGATAGTCGTAGACCTCGGTGATCGTGCCGACCGTGGAGCGCGGATTGCGGCTCGATGATTTCTGGTCGATCGAGATCGCCGGCGAGAGGCCTTCGATGAAGTCGACGTCCGGCTTGTCCATCTGGCCGAGGAACTGCCTGGCGTAGCTACTCAAACTCTCGACGTACCGGCGTTGGCCTTCGGCGTAGATCGTGTCGAACGCCAGGCTCGACTTTCCGCTCCCCGAGAGGCCGGTGATGACGACGAGCTGGTCGCGCGGTAGATCGATATCGATGTCCCGCAGGTTGTGTTCACGTGCGCCGCGTACGGAGATCATGAGCGGATCACCCGACGGACTGCGGGGTGCCTTTCGAGCGGTTTTCGCCGTCGGTTTCGCTGCGGCCTTCGCCACGGTCTTAGGTGCGGCCTTCGTTGGCTTCGCTGCAACGGTCGCCGCGGCGGTTGCGGGCTTCTGCGTAGGTCTCGTCGACGGGTTCAGCCGCGTTGCGCGGGCCACGCGTTTGACTGTTTTCTTGACTGGTTTCGCCGCCGCCGGCTTTGCTTTCTTCGCCTCCGCCATCTGCGCACTGTACCCGCCACAGGGCCGATGACGAACACATGTTCGAGAACCGCTTAGCTGACCGCTTTGATCTCGCGCTTCAACTCGTTGACCTCGTCACGCAGCCGTGCCGCTTCTTCGAACCGAAGTTCCTTGGCGGCTTCGTGCATCTCTTCCTGGAGGGTGAGGACTAGGCGACCGAGTTCATCGGGCGGGAGTCCGGCCAGGTCGGCGAAGAGCGCGCTGCTGCGCTGGGAACGGCCCCGACCGCGCCGGCCGCTTCCCTTCGACGTGTCGTCACTGTCACGGAGTCGAACCATTTCGAGAATGTCGGTGACCTTCTTGCGGATGGTCTGAGGGTCGATGCCGTGCTCTTCGTTGTACTCGAGTTGCCGCTTCCGACGACGCGTGGTTTCGCTAATCGCGTGACGCATCGAGTCGGTCACGCGATCGGCGTACATCACCACCTGACCGTCGATGTTGCGCGCAGCGCGGCCCGTCATCTGAATGAGGCTCGTGGCGGAGCGCAGGAAGCCTACTTTGTAGGCGTCGAGAATCGCGACGAGTGACACCTCGGGAAGGTCGAGTCCCTCCCGCAACAGGTTGATACCCACCAGCACGTCGAACTCACCGAGCCGGAGGGATCGCAGAATTTCGACACGCTCGAGCGTGTCGACCTCGCTGTGCAGATACCGCACGCGGATACCGAGTTCCAGGAGGTAGTCGGTGAGGTCTTCGGACATCTTCTTGGTGAGGGTGGTCACCAGCACCCGTTGGTCGGCCTCAGCGCGCTGGTTGATCATCGCTACGAGATCATCGATCTGGCCTTTGGTGGGCTTGATGATGACTTCCGGGTCGGTCAACCCCGTGGGGCGTACCACCTGCTCCACCACTTTGGTGGATACCTCGAGTTCGTACTTGCTCGGCGTGGCGGACATGAAGACGACCTGATTGACCTTCTCGCCGAACTCTTCGAACCGCAGCGGACGGTTGTCCATCGCGCTCGGCAACCGGAAGCCGTGCTCGACGAGGGTTTCCTTGCGGGACCGGTCGCCTTCGTACTGGCCGTGGAGCTGCGGAATGGTGACGTGGCTCTCGTCGAGCACGACGAGATAGTCCTTCGGGAAATAGTCGAGCAGTGTGTACGGCGCTTCGCCGGGTTCCCGACCGTCGAGGTGGCGCGAGTAGTTCTCGATCCCGGAACAGAACCCGATCTCCCGCATCATTTCGAGGTCATACGTGGTGCGCATCCGGAGACGTTGGGCCTCGAGCAACTTGCCGCGGTCCTCGAGCCACTTCAAGCGAGCGAAAAGTTCGACCTCGATGTCCCCTGCTGCGCGCTTGAGCTGCTCATCCTGAGTGACGTAGTGCGACGCCGGAAAGAGGACGAGTGTTTCGAGCTCCTCCACCATCTCACCGGTCACCGGATCGACCGACATGATCCGCTCAATCTCGTCGCCGAACAGCTGCACCCGAATACCGCGCTCCTCGTACGCGGGGAAAATCTCGATCGTGTCGCCTCGGACTCGGAACTTGTTGCGGACGAACGCCATATCGTTACGTTCGTATTGCAGTTCCACGAGGCGCTTCAAGATGGCGCGCTGATCGTGCTCCTCGCCCACCGAGACCGTCAAGAGTTGCGTGGCGTAGGTCTCGGGCAAACCCAGGCCGTAGATGGCCGACACGCTGGCGATGATGATCACGTCTCTCCGGCTGAGCAGCGCGCTGGTGGCACTGTGGCGCAGCCGGTCGATCTCGTCGTTGATGGACGAGTCCTTCTCTATAAACGTGTCACTCGACGGCAGATACGCCTCGGGCTGGTAGTAGTCGTAATACGAGACGAAGTACTCGACTCGGTTGTGGGGGAAGAACTCGCGGAACTCCGACGCCAGTTGAGCGGCCAGGCTCTTGTTGGGTGCCAGCAGCAGCGTGGGCCGTTGGGTGGCCGCGATCAGCCCTGCGATCGTGAACGACTTTCCGGATCCTGTGATGCCCAACAGGGTCTGGTACTGCTCTCCCGCTTCTACCCCAGCGGTCAGCTCCGCGATGGCCTGGGGCTGGTCGCCCGCCGGCGCGAAGTCAGAAACAAGCTGGAACTCAGGCACGTGGTCACCCTACGCCGAGGGTGTGACAGCCGGTAGTGGCTCAGTTTGAAATTGCGGAGGGCTTGACCCCGGTTCGTGGTCCCGTACGCTGAAGCGATCATCGGCCTGTGCTGTGGCTGGTGTTCTCGCCCAAGCGTCGCGAGGACCGTTCCTGATGGCGAAGAAGCCGAAGATGCCGACGGATGTGAACCAACGCGCCAAAGCGATCGTGGACTTCGACACCGGCACCGCGGACCGCACGATCGCGTGTCGGCGTCCTCACCGCGAGTAAGCAGCAGGTCGCGATAGCCGCCACTGACGGCCGCGAGGACGATGTCGTTGACCGTGCCGCCGAACGCCGACCGGATGAATCGCACATCATCGAGACTCGCCGCGGAGTGGGCCCAGGCGCGATGCGGACCGATGGTGCCCTCGATCGAGAGGGACGGCGTGGCGCCGAGATCGCTGGCGAATCGAGCCAGCGGGTTGTCCGACGCGCGGATCAGAGGTGTTCGAGCGCCTGCGCGACGGCCGATGCCTGCGTTCCTGATGTGTCGATCCTCGCCGCCGTCGGCCAAGAATCCACCGCGCCCGCCATGCGCTGCGCGATCGCACTCGTCGCGTCGGAGGCATCGAAGCCCGTGGCTGCTCTGGCGGCGAGCCGCGACCGCGTCACCTCCGACCGTGCATCGCAACGAAACTCCAGGAAGTCCGCAAAGCATGCGTCGGCGGTGGCTCGCGCCACCTCGCGCCACCGAGCGGAACTCCACGAAGCGTCGAGGATCACCGGCTCTCCCTTCCCCACGAGCAACCTCGCGCGATCGATGAGCGTCTCGTAGGTCGCATCCGTCGTCGCGGCGTCGTACGAACCTCTGCCGTACTCGTCACCGTTCCGATCCGTGTGGCCCAGGCCGACCAGGTCTTTGCGCGTTTCGTCCGAATGCAGGACGGTCCACCCGAGCCGATCCGAGAGCTCGACCGCGAGGGTGGATTTCCCGGCGCCTGGGAGCCCGCCGACGAGTACCAGCATCACCCGACCGCTTCGGAGATGCTCGTCGGCGAGTGCGAGATGCTGTTGCGCAGTTTCGACCGCCGATGCGTCCCCTTGCGTCGTTCGCACGCACGCGACCTTCGAACGAACGAGGGCGCGATACGCGATGTAGTGATGCACCAGTGTCATCTGAGACGTCCGGCCGGAGAACTCAAAATACGAATCGAGAAAGCGGGTCGCGGACGCCGACGCCCCGAGACGCTCGAGATCCATCGCGAGGAACGCAACGTCCGCGAGTACGTCCCCGTATCGGAGCTCGTCGTCGAACTCGAGGCAGTCCAAGATCCGGGGACCGTCGTCGAGGCAGAAGATGTCGTCAGCGAGCAGGTCCCCGTGGCCGTCGCACACATCCCCCATCTCGATCCGGCTCGCGAACAATGCCTCTCGGCCTTCCAGGTATCGACGCGCTCGCTGGATGACTCGGGTCATCATCTCGGGATCGAGCACCGAACCGCCGAAAGGCTCCATCGTGTCGAAGCTCGATTCCCAGTGACTTCCGACCGCATCGATGGTGGCGGCTGCGTTGATCTGTGGCGAGCGGTCGGCTCGGGCATGAAACGCGGCGACGACCCGCGCGACCTCGCGGACGCATGGACTCGCGTCCTGGTCGGCGGACACCAGGGCGGAGAGCCGACGGTCGTCGGGCATCCGACGCATCACGACGAAGTGGTCACACGACTCGCCGCCGGGACCCCGCAGCTCCGCGACGCCCAGATAGACATCTGGCGCCAGCCGGCGATTGAGGTCGACCTCACGGCGGCAGAGTCGTTCCCGTTCCGAGGGAGCCGAGAGATCGACAAAATCCAATGTCACGGGTTTCTTGAGCTTGTAGACGCGGTCGTCCACGAAGAAGAGAGTGGAGACATGGGTCTCCCGGACCGCGACCGAGGGCATCAAAGGTGCTCAATCCTCGCCGGCTGCCGGCGCGCGCCGAACCACGATGACGGGACAGGGGGCATGGAGCACAACCTGTTGGCTGACCGATCCGAGGAGAAGCCCTTTGAATCCGCCGCGTCCACGAGAACCGACGACGACGAGATCGTCAGCGGTCGCATGGTCGAGGAGTACAGGAATCGCAGCGCCTGCCTCGACGCCGCGCTCGACCTCCACCCCTTTGAGAGCGTCACCGACGGCGGTGAGTGCGTTCTCCATCAACTGGTTCGCTCGCTCCATGAAGGGTTCGGGATCGACGGCGGCTGCGCTGGTCCAGTAATCGGGAAACGGGAACGCGAGACCGTGGACGACGCGCAGTCCCGCGTGTCTGAGCTTCGCCTCTTGGATCGCGAAGCGCAGAGCCTCGATCGACTGGTCGGACCCGTCGATTCCTACGACGACGTTCATAGCGATCTCCTGGCGTGGCCTGGTGGAATGATGCTGCGGTTCAGTGTGGCGGCGAATCTTCGATCCAAGTAGGGCACAAGGACCCGCTTCACGCGCTTCCAAGGTCACCGACCCGCCGACTTCGGAAATGGACGGTGAAATGGGCCGCGAGCCAGGCAGCCTCTATCCAAAGGGGTCCACGTCGCGAACTTCGGGATCCTCGTGATCTCATCGGCGTGCTCGTCGCCGCCACCGTGCTCGTCTTCGAACACCGCGACCTCGCCCGCTGACGCGTCTCCGCCGGAGAGTTCCATCCGCTCGGCCTCTACGCTGCGGCGACGCGCAGGACGGCCGCACCGTTCACGCGGTCGGCCGCCAGATCGCGCAGCGCGTCGTCGGCGTGGGCCAGCGGATACTCCGTCACCTCGATCCGCAGCGGGAGCCGTGCTGCGAGAGCCAGCAGTTCCTCGCCGTCGCGCCGAGTGTTGGCCGTGGTGCTCGTGACCGTGCGCTCATGGAACAGATCGCGCGCGTAGTCCAAGACCGGAATATCGCTCAGATGGATACCGGCAATGGCGAGCGTCCCCCCGCGATCCAACGCCTGCAACGCCACGGGAACCAACGTTCCGACGGGCGCGAAGAGCACCGCGCCGTCGAGGGGCTCCGGCGGTTCGTCGAACGCACCGCCGGCCGAATGACAGCCGAGTTGGAGCGCGAGCCGCTGCGCGCCGGCGGATCGCGTCAGCACGTGCACCCGGGCGCCTTCCGCCAGCGCAATCTGCGCCGCGAGGTGAGCCGACGCGCCGAAGCCATAGACACCGAGGCGGCCGCCGACCGGCAGACGTGATCGACGCAACGCCCGGTAGCCGATGATCCCGGAACAGAGGAGCGGCGCCACGTGCGCGTCGTCGTATCCGTGCGGGAGTGCATACACGAAGTCCTCCCGAGCCGTCACGTACTCCGCGTAGCCGCCGTCACGATCCCAGCCTGTGAACTGCGGATCGACGCAGAGGTTCTCGTCGCCCCGGCGACAGAAGGTGCAGTTCCCGCACGTCCGCGCGAGCCACGCAACACCGACGCGATCACCCAACGCGAATCGGTCCGCTCCCGACCCGAGCGCATCAACGACACCGACGATCTCGTGGCCCGGAATCGTTTGGCGATGCGCCGGCGCGAGGTCACCCTCGGCCAAGTGGAGATCGGTGCGACAGACCCCTGAGGTGAGGACGCGGACCCGGACCTCCTGGTGCGCCGGTTCTGGTATCGCGCGGGAGATCGAGATCAGCGGACCCGACTCGATCGGTCCCGGCCGGTCGACGACCCAGGCGCGCATCATGCGAGACCGCCCCGCCTTCCCGGAACGGGAGCGTCAAACCGGCCGGTCATCGGGGCTCCCATGAGTTCCTCTTCGGTGAAGGATCACGGCGTCGGAGGTCTGTGACCACATTCGCGTGATCATGCCCACATCGAGAGGTGTGCGTCGAGGGGCAAAGGTCCTACGTCGGTAGCTCGTGAAATCGAGGTCCACTCCCTCGAGGGCGGTCACCGTCGTTTTCACCGATCTCGTAGCTCCGCCCAACGCCACGAAGTTCGATCAAGCACGTGCCACCTCAGGCAACCGGAGCGATCGGCTGGAAACGTGCGTCCTTGAGGCGGATCCCGGGATCGACCTCCGCATCCGAGCGAACACTCGAAGGAGTGCCACCTGGGCATCCCGCGACGGGATCTCCGGCGAGAGCCACACCGTGACGTGCGACCGGCGGCCACTGCGGAGCACCTGCGCGTGAGCGCCGACGGGGTCCCGACCCATGCCGAGAAGCGATGATCGCAGCACCTCGGTTGCGGTCGAACTGAGCGCACTCCGTCGGACCAACTTCACCGCTCGGTCGCGCGGGTGTGTGGTACCCAGGACCATCGTCATCGGTTGATCGTCCCGGCTCTCACGTCCCGCGCCCAGGGTCCGAAGTCCCGACGTCGCCGCGCCGTTGCGGGTAGTTGCCAACGGATCAGCCCTGCCGAATCGCTGGGAGGTCGGCGGTTGGTGCACATCCATGTGACGAACGGCCCTAGGGCACGGAGGCAAACGAGCGCACACTGATCCCATGACGAAACTGATCGTGCCCCTCGATGAATCACTCGATGCGGAACTCGCATTGCCGCACGCCCGCGCACTCGCCGGCGGCGATCCTGTGATGTTGGTGACTGCGAGCTGGCACGGTGAACCCGTGGCTCCGAGTCGCTATCTGGAAGGGCGCGCGACCCAGCTCGTCGGCGAGCCCGTGCAAACGCGTGTGACCCTCGACGAACGACCGGCGGCGGCCATCGCAGCACTCGCAAAATCCGAGTCACCGTCGATGATCTGTATGGCCACCCGAGGGCGCAACGCATTGGGTCAGGCCGTATTCGGGAGCACCGCCGAGGAAGTGACGAGGACCACGATCGAACCCTTACTCCTCGTGGGACCGAACGCGGCGTATCAACGCGACCGGGCCGACGCCGGGAATCTGGTCGTCGCGGTCGACAGCCCGGAGACCGCAGAGGCCATCGTGCCCGAGGCTGCGCGTTTCGCCGAGCGCAATCACTTTCACATCTGGACGGTCCAGTCCGTGGCCCCTGCGCCGTATCCGTTCGTGGCCGACGCTGACATTCCGTCGCAGCCGCATCACGGACCGGGGATCGACGCGGCCGTGGCCACACTCAAACGTGAGCACCTCACCACCGAGACGATGCTCCTCGTCGCGACCGATCCGGCCGACGCCATCGTCAAGTTCGCGCACGAACTTCCGGCGTCGATCGTGGTGGTGGGGAACCACGCGCGTCGGGGTCTCGCCCGCATCGCCCTGGGGAACACCGCCATGCGGGTCGTTCACAGCTGTCCCTGCCCTGTGCTGGTCGTACGACAATGAGATTCCACAACCGCGACGATGCCGGCCGACGCCTGGCGGCGGCGGTTTCCGACCGCCTGCCGGACGCATCCGGTGTCGTCGTCGCCGCCGGTCTACCTCGCGGCGGAGTCCCTGTCGCCCGCCACGTCGCCGACACCCTCGGCGAACCGCTCGACGTGCTCTGTGTTCGCAAACTCGGACTGCCATCGCAGCCCGAATACGCCATGGGTGCCATCGGCGAAGGCGACGTGTGCGTGCTCGACCGCGCCGTGGTGGCCCGCGCCGGTGTGAGCGATGCCGCCATCGGTGACATCGTCCGCCAGGAACGCACCGAGTTGCTGCGCCGTGCCGACCGCTACCGCGGCCAGCGACCGCCCCTGAGCCTTACCGACCGGATCGCGATCATCATCGACGACGGCTTGGCCACCGGGAACACTGCCCGCGCCATGGTCGCGCGGCGAGTTGTCCTCGCGGTACCAGTAGCACCGACCGGGACCGTGACCGCGCTTCGAGAACTGGCTGACGACGTGATTGCGCTCTCCACGCCCACGCGCTTCACATCAGTCGGTGAGTGGTACGACAATTTCGAACCGACCAGCGACGCCGAAGTGATCGCGGCGCTCGTCGGCACTGATCCGCTCACTCCCGAAGCCGACCGCACGGAACTCGGCGGATTCACCGCGACGCTGCGTCTACCGATCGACGGCATCCGGCTCGAGGGAATCGTGGAGGTGCCCGAACAAGCCCACGGGGTCGTCGTCTTCGCCCACGGGAGTGGGAGCAGCCGGCACAGCGTGCGGAACCGCGCGGTGGCGCGTCGGCTGCGCCAGGCCGGGTTCGCGACCGTGCTCTTCGATCTGCTCACCGAAGCCGAGGCCGGCGATCGGTCCCTCGTGTTCGACACCGAATCCCTGAGTCGACGTTTGCTTCACGTCACGCAGTGGCTTCAAACCGACTTTGGCGCACTTTGCATGCCTCCAGGCATGACTTCTGCGCCAAAGTCCGGGTGGCTGGAGGGAAGTCTGGGTGGCTGCGCCAAAGTCCGAGGGGGTCGAGGGAAGTCCGGGTGGCTGGAGGGAAGGGCGCGTCAGGGTTGCTTGGCGTCGTGTCGGGATTGGAGATCGCGCCACAGGGCGTCGACTTGGGTGACGAGGTGGTCGTGGCCCGTGGAGTTGTCGATGAGGTGAGTAGCGACAGTTCGACGCTCTTCGTCGCTGGCCTGGGCGGCCATGCGGGCCGACGCGTCGGCGCGGGTCAGTCCGCGATCCACCAATCGGTCGAGGCGCAGTTCCAGAGGTGTCTCGACCACAATCACGGCCTCGTATCCGCGCTCGGCGGCGTTCTTGGCCTCGACGAGGAGCGGAACATCCATCACCACGATCGCGTCGGTGGGTGCCGCCAGCATCCGACGACCGAACTCGGCATGAATCGCCGGATGCGTAATCGCCTCCAACGCGGCTCGTGCCTTCGGGGTCGCGAATGCCATGGCCGCGAGTGCGGCGCGGTCGAGGGTGCCGTCTGGCCCCACGATCGCGGGGCCGAATTCGTCGACGAGCGCGGCAAACGCAGGTTGGTCGGGCCCCACCACATCTCGCGCCACTTGGTCAGCGTCCAACAGCACGGCGCCGTGCGCCACGAGGAGTGCCGCGACCGTTGACTTTCCCGCGCCGATTCCACCAGTGAGTCCCACGAGCAACATGCACGGGATCCTACGGGCAGCACCCCGTGATTCGGATTGCCCGAAGTTGGAGGGTCGGATCGGTCACAATTGCGAAATCGATACGATGCCCGCTTCCCCCCGCACCGATCGGCCCAGCCGCGCAGTGCAACGCCGGGCAGCGCGGGCGAGCCGCAAGGCTGTCGGCCACCGACGGCCGCGCCTCCGGGTGGCGCGTTGGGCCCGGCGCATTGGGCCGCGGCTCGACCCACGATCGGTTGAGGAACTCGGTCGCCTCGGTCCGCTCGCCACGTGGCTGCGCTGGGTGTGTCTCGTCATCGGGGCCACGATTGCGATGACCACCGAGCAACCCGATCATCAGGCGCTGTTCATCGCCGGCGGGGTACTCCTCGCCGACACACTGTTCCGTACGGTGAAGCCGCTCGAGATCTATCCCGCCACCTGGCGGGCCGAGGGCCTTGTGGTCGTCGATCTGCTCATCGCGGTGGGTGCGATTGCATTCACCGGCACCTGGGCGAGCCCGTTCCTCCTCATGCCGATTCCGCTCGTCCTGCTCGCGGCCTACGGCTGGGGTTATCGAGAAGGTTGCTTCGCCGGCATCTTCACGGCCGGCACCATTCTCATGGCCGACGTGCTGGGAGGCGCAAGCCCGGGAGCGCTCCGCACGGGTTTGCTCGCTTCGGCGGTGGTCATCGCCGCGGCAGTGGTCGGTGGATATACCCGCCAACTCTGGCTGGAGGCAGAAGAACGCGAACGCGAGAGCGCCGATGAAGTGTCGCGGATGACCCTCGCGAACGACCTGTTCCACGCGCTTCACGACGTGGTGCGCACGTTGCCGGATTCCCTCGACCTCGCCGAGGTGGTGGCTTCGGCGCGTGACACGTTGCGCGAGGTGTTCCAGCCCGATGTGCTGGTGGTCCTCCTCGCCGATGAAACGAGCGCGTCCTGGCGCACCCAACTCGCGGAAGGCGCCAATGTTCCAGAACACCTGGAGACTGCGGATCTGCCCAGTCGGGTGAGGGAGGCCTTGGACCGCCCCGGAGTCGTGAGGGTGGAGAGCACCGGATCGCAGGACGATCTTTGGAACCACGAGTTCGCGAGTAGCGGGATGATCGTGGGACTGCGCACGCCGGACCGCATCGTTGGGTTGGTGGCGGTCGAGCATCGTGCTCCGGACCGCATCAGTACCGCGGATGCCGAACTCTTCTCTCGGATCGCGTCGTCGCTCGCACTCGCGGTTGACAATGCGCGTTGGTTCGGTCGACTCCGTACGTTGGGCGCAGAGGCCGAACGGGCTCGTATCGCTCGTGATCTCCATGACCGCACCGCTCAATCGCTCGCGTACATCGGCTTCGAACTCGATCGCCTCTCCAACCGGTACAGCGACCCGGCGCTGCCCGAGCTGCACCGCGTGGTGCGCGAGGTGGTGGTGGAACTGCGGGAGACCCTGTACCAGCTCCGCACGACGGTGACCGAAGAAGACGGATTGGTACCGCTCGCGGCGCCGTATCTCAAACGATGGTCGGACCGTACGGGCGTTGCCGCCACGTTCGAGGCTATTTGTCCGGAACGGCGGCTCCCGCGCCAGGTAGAGCAAGAACTGTGGCGCATCTTCCAAGAGGCCCTCACGAACGTGGAACGTCATGCCGATGCCTCTTCCGTGCATGTGATTTGGGATTGTTCCGATGCTCGCGCGCGGCTTGTCGTTCGTGACGACGGCGCAGGAATGGACCCCTCCCGCCCTGCGCCAGAACGGTACGGTCTCGTTGGCATTCGCGAGCGCGCCGACGCGATCGGCGCCCGCGTAAAGTTCGAGAGTGCGCCGGGAACCGGCACCACGGTGTTGGTCGAAATGGAGGCAACCGCGTGACGCGAGTTCTGCTAGCCGATGACCACCAGATGTTGCGCCAAGCGGTACGCCGAGCGTTAGAAGAAGCCGGGCTCGATGTGGTTGGCGAAGCAGCCGACGGCGATCAGGCCGTCGCGCTCGAAGCCAGCCTGCGTCCCGATGTGGTGCTCATGGACGTGAGTATGCCGATCATCGATGGCATCGAAGCGGCCCGACGCATCGTGGCGTCTGGGTCACGAGCGAAGGTGTTGGTACTCACCATGCACGACGAGGACGCGCTGCGCGCCCGGGCACTTCGCGCCGGCGCCGTGGGGTTCCTCACCAAGGATTGTGAACTTCGCGAAGTGGTCGATGCCGTCCGCACCGTTGACTCCGGTGAAGTGTTGCTCTCGCCGGAGATCGCCCAAGCGATCATGGCGCAGTTTCCGGAGACGCCGGTAGCGAATGAGACCGTGAGCACGAACGGTCCACTGACCCGCCGCGAAAAAGAGGTGCTGCAGTCGGTGGCCGACGGTCATTCGACCACCGAGATCGGACGCGAACTCTTCATCAGTGTGAAGACGGTGAAGAACCACTTGGCGTCGATCTACGCCAAGCTCGACGCACGCGACCGTACCCAGGCCGTGATCTCCGGAGTTCGTATGGGAATCGTCTCGCTGCGATAGCGGATCGGCGGTGTACCGATCCGCATGAAGCCTGGCTGAAAGCGTTACGCCTCGGGCGCGACATCGGCGACTGGCGCCTCGACCACGACCTCGGGGGTTACCTCGACCTCGGCGACTGGCGCTTCGGCGACCGGCCCGTCGATCGGAGCGGAGGCCTCGAGTGTTTCCGCGGCCGGCGCTTCGGGCGCGGGTAGAGGCGCAGCGACTGCTCCGCCATCTGCCGCAGCTTCTCCGGCCGCGGCACCTTCGGGAGCGGCACCTTCCTCGGGGTACTCGGGGCCGATGTAGTTCCCGGACTCGTCGTATGCGTGCTCACCGAACTGGTCCTGGTACTCGGCGGCCACGATGCCGCCTTCGGCCGCCTGCTTGATCGACAGCGAAATGCGGCGCCGGTCAAGGTCGATGTCGATGATCTTGACCCACAGCTCCTCGCCGGGTGTCACGACCTGCTCGGGCGCCTCCACATGGTGAACCGCCATCTCCGAGATGTGGACAAGACCCTCGATGCCATCGCCTACCTGCACGAACGCACCGAACGGCACCAGCTTGGTGACCCGTCCGTAGACGAGCTCCGCGACCTGGTGACCGGTAGCAAACTCCTGCCACGGGTCCTGCTGGGTCGCCTTGAGCGAGAGCGAGATCCGCTCACGGGTGAGGTCGACGTCGAGCACCTGCACGGTGACTTCGTCGCCAACAGTGACGACCGAACTCGGGTGATCAACGTGCTTCCAGGACAGCTCGGACACGTGGACGAGTCCGTCCATGCCGCCCAAATCGACGAACGCACCGAAGTTGACGACCGACGACACAACACCGGGTCGGATCTCGCCGGGTTTGAGGTTGGTAAGGAACTCGTCCCGCTGCTCTCGCTGGGTCTCTTCGAGGTACGCGCGGCGGGAGAGCACCACGTTGTTGCGGTTCTTGTCGAGCTCGATGATCTTGCACTCGATGGTCTTGCCGACGAACGGTTGCAGATCGCGCACCCGGCGCAGATCCACGAGCGATGCGGGCAGGAAGCCGCGGAGTCCAATGTCGAGGATGAGGCCACCCTTGACCACTTCGATCACCGGTCCGGAGACCACGCCTTCTTCGGCCTTGATGCGCTCGATGTCGCCCCATGCGCGCTCGTACTGGGCGCGCTTCTTTGACAGAATCAGGCGACCGTCTTTGTCTTCCTTCTGGAGGACCAGCGCTTCGAGTTCTTCGCCGAGCGTGACAATCTCGTTCGGGTCGACGTCGTTGCGGATCGACAGCTCTTTGGAAGGGATAACGCCCTCGGACTTGAAGCCGATGTCGAGCAACACTTCGTCGGAATCGATCTTGACGACGATTCCGCTGACCAGGCCACCCTCGTCGAACTCGACGAGGGTGGCGTCGACCGCGTCGGAGAACGACATGTCACCCAGGTCGTTGAACACGACGTCGGTGGTTTCCTCGAACTCAAACACGTCGATGGCCTCCTCCGCGCCGACCGCGGCGGTCGCCGCGGCGGCGGGATCGACGGTTGGCTCTGCGTCAGACGCTGGTTCGGGAGTGTTGGTGGGGTCGGCTACGGCGGTCAAGGAAGTGGGTCTCCTGCAAGGGGGGAACAGTTGGGCGATATGTCACAGACCGAATCGGACGGCGACGCGCGTGGACAAGGTCTCGAAGATATTTCGGGAACTCGGACACGTTAGCGGGCAGGTGGTACCCGTGCGAGAAGCAGGAGCTCAGGATTCTGCAGCGTCACCGGGCCGTTTCCGTAGGCACCGGGAGTGACGCCCGAGATGTCGACGTCGGTGAGGCCCGCGCCGGCCGCGAGCAGCCGGAGCTCACGAGCGGTGAAGCAGGTCGTC
>JANPBJ010000243.1:0-1802 GCA_031430375.1 Acidimicrobiia bacterium | reverse complement strand
CCCTGCGCGGCGAGCGTCTCACAGACGTTGAGGACTCCCTCGACCGAGAGGGGTTCGAAGAACAAGCGGTCGCTGGTGTCGTAGTCGGTGGAGACCGTCTCCGGGTTGCAGTTCACCATCACGGTTTCGTAGCCCGCGTCCGACAGTGCGAACGCGGCGTGCACGCAGCAGTAGTCGAACTCAACGCCCTGCCCGATGCGGTTGGGACCACTGCCGAGAATCACCACCGCGGGTCGATCGTGGGGCGTGACCTCACACGTGTCTTCGTAGGTTCCGTAGTAGTAGGGAGTGGACGCGGCGAACTCTGCCGCGCAGGTGTCGACGGTCTTGTAGGTGACGTTCACCCCCGCGGCCTGACGGGTTGCGCGCACGTGTTCCGCGCTCACATTCCAACCCCGAGCGAGCTGAGCATCACCGAATCCGAATCGCTTCGCCCGCTTCCAATCACCGCGGTCGAGATCCTCGGGACCAACGCGAGCCTGCAGTTCTTCGGCCAACTCGACGATCTGGGCCATCTGATCGAGGAACCACGGATCGATACCCGTCATTCCATGGATGCGCTCGATCGACACTCCCCGGCCGAGCGCCGTCGCCACCGCGAGGAGTCGATCGGGCGTGGGCACGCGGCAAGCCCGCTCCAACTCGTCGAGGGGAAGATCCACGAACGCGGGGTCGAGATGGTCGAATCCCTGGCGACCCGTCTCGAGCGAGCGAAACCCTTTCTGTAACGACTCGGGGAACGTGCGGCCGATGGCCATCACTTCACCGACCGATTGCATCATGGTTCCGAGCACCGGGTCGGCGCCGGGCAGCTTCTCGAATGCCCACCGAGGGATCTTCGTCACCACATAGTCGATCGCCGGTTCGAAACTCGCGGGCGTGACCTTCGTGATGTCGTTGATGACTTCGTCGAGGCGGTACCCCACCGCGAGCTTGGCCGCGATCTTGGCGATGGCGAATCCCGTCGCCTTACTCGCGAGCGCACTGGATCGAGACACACGCGGGTTCATCTCGATCACGACCATCTGACCGTTCTCGGGATTCAGACCGAACTGCACGTTCGACCCACCCGTTTCCACACCGACGCGTCGGATGCACGCGAATGCGGCATCGCGCATGCGCTGGTACTCCACGTCGGTCAGGGTTTGGGCGGGGGCGACCGTGATGGAGTCGCCGGTGTGCACGCCCATCGCGTCGACGTTCTCGATCGAGCAGATCACGACCACGTTGTCGGCGTGGTCGCGCATGACCTCCAGTTCGTATTCTTTCCATCCCAGCACCGACTGTTCCAACAGGATCTCGGAGACCGGGCTCGCCGCCAACCCGCGGATGGCAACGGCACGCAACTCTTCCTCGTCGTACGCGAACCCGGTTCCTCCGCCGCCGAGGATGAAGCTCGGGCGACAGATCAGCGGGAACCCAACCTCGGCACCGACCACCATCGCTTCTTCGACCGTGTACGCGAGTCCCGAATGCGGAACCGAAAGGCCGATCTCGATCATCGCGGCCTTGAACTTGCTGCGGTCTTCGGCAGTGTGAATCGCATCGATGCTCGCGCCGATGAGTTCGACCCCGAACTCCTCGAGGACGCCGGCTTCGCCGAGTTCGATTGCCAGGTTCAACGCGGTCTGGCCACCCAACGTGGGCAACAACGCGTCGGGTCGCTCGCGCTCGATAATGCGTCGGAGGCTGGCGACGTTGAGTGGTTCCACGTAGGTGGCGTCGGCGAAATCGGGATCGGTCATAATCGTGGCCGGGTTCGAGTTCACGAGCACCACGCGGTAGCCCTCGTCCCGCAAGAC
>JANPBJ010000242.1:0-5889 GCA_031430375.1 Acidimicrobiia bacterium | reverse complement strand
CCCCCGGTCCCACCCCCCCTCTTGGGCGGTCCCGGACGTCCCGTGGGGCCCGCCTTCCCCCCCCCACGGCGCCGCTACTACCGCTTGACCGGACTCGGACAGGCCGTCTGCGCGGCCGAGGCCGCCCGGCTCTCCGCGCTGGTGCGCATCGCCCGATCGAACCTGCGTCCGGGACTCGCGTGACATGGGAGCCGGGTCAGCGGTTCGGGTGTACCGGAACCTCTTGCTGCTCTATCCGCGCGATTTCCGCGATCACTACGCCGACGACCTCGTGCAGAACCTCACCGACCTCTCTGGCGAGCTCGGCTCACGCAGAGCATGGCGCCGGGTGACGCTCGATCTCGTCATCACAGTCCCGCGCTACCGAATGGAGACACTCATGAAATCAGAACGCAGTTCCACCGTCCTGACCGTGGCGATCGCAGTGATGGCGAGTGCCGGGATCATCAGCGTGTTCATCGGGTTGTATCCCGGCGTGCTGCTGTTGCCACTCGCGGTCATCGTGGCAATCACGCAACGCAGCAAACTGGCACGCTCGATGGACGCGGTCGATGGCAACCGACTCCGCTGCAAGCGCCTGAGGATCGCCGCCGTACTCGCCGCGTCGCTCCCGGTGATCTACCTAGGCAGTCTCCCCATCCTCGGTGACCACTGGGGCACCGACGCCACGATGGCGTTCGGCCTATGGGTTGCGGTACTGATCGCAGCCGTCGGCTACTTCATCGCCGGGATCAGCACACCGAAATCGCGTGCTATTTCGTAGTGACGCACAGTTCATCGCATGCGTACTGCTCGCGATTATCGGGCTCGCCGGGTGCTCTACGACGATGCGCGGTGCGAATGAGCAACTCGTCCGCGGTCTCCTGTTCGGTTCGCACCCAATGCCGGGCATGTGGAACGGACGCGAACGTGTCCGTTTTGCGCTAACGCAGTGTCTCGTCGAGGCGACTCGACACCCTCATGCGAAAGGGCAAGCGATCAATGCGCAGCATCACAATCTCTGTGCTGCTCATCGCGGCCGGCGCGGTGCTGGCAGCGTGCGGCGGCAGTACCCATGGATCATCGATGGGATCGATGACGGACTCGGGTGGGGTCGAGAAGAACGCTCCCGTCGTTCCGAGCACACGCGAGATCACTCTTACTGGTGACACGTACGCGTTCACGCCAAAGCGGATCCAGATCGGTGCGGGGGAGGACGTCACGATCGCGATCACCGCGTCTGACCTCCCGCACGACTTCACCGTCGAGGGTGTGGGCCACGTCGCCCATGCCGAACGCGGCAAGACCACGCGAGGAGGCATGAAGATAGCGAAGCCCGGCACCTACAGGTTCTACTGTTCGGTGCGGGGCCATCGGGCCGAAGGGATGACCGGCACGCTCATCGTGTCGTGACCGCATCACCAGTCCGGCCGGGCGGGTCGAACGGACCCCGTCTTCGGGACTATGGAACTTCGATGTTCGTCGTCCTCTTCTTGTTGAATGCGGCGTCGACGCATCTCAGCTTGCTCTCGGACTTCCTATCCGAGCGTGGTGCGGGGGCGAGCGTTGGCGTGGAACCTTGCTGCAAACCCACTTGGGCTGGCGCTCGGTGCGGTGATCGGGAGCGCGTTGATTGCTGCGGTTGGCTGGCGGTAGGGGGGGCCATCGCTCGTCAGGCGATGCTTCGACGTCTGATCCTCGCCAACGCCGCACTCGGGTTCTCGCTGTTCGGCACCGTCTTCTGGTTCCCGGCGTTGTTCGACCGCCTGTACGGCTTCGCCCCCGACGCCGCCGGCCTCGTTGTCGCACTGGTCGGGGCCGCCGCGTTTGCCGGGATCTGGTTCGGCGGGCCGCTCGCTGATCGGAATCTCCGCAAAGGCTTTCCGTATCTCGCGACGTTCGCGGCGCGCTGCGTCGCGGTGACCGCGATCAGCTGGCGGCTCGCCTTTCTCTCGCCGTGGCCGGCGGTGACCCTTCCGCTCCTGTGCGGCGCGGCGATCGCTCCGATCGTGATCGGCGTCGGCTCCGACGTCTTGCAGGCGAGGGGCTACTCCGAAGCCCACGCTCTCCACTGGTCGGTATTCGCCAGTACCGCGAGCGTCATTTCGGTCGCGGTCTGGATGGTGCACCGTGCGGCGAGTAGCTGTGCCGAAGACGCTCACCGGACCATCACTGAGTTCCTCATGTCGCTGACGCAGGCGGACCCTCGATGACGGGGTCAGGTACGACTCGCTCGGCATCCTCGGGTGTGGCCTGCTCCTCGTCGTTCGCGATCGGATGGTTGCGTGACGGAGGTCTGTTCGGCGGCGGCACGACGATGAGGCCGATGATCGCGCCGAAGGCTGACGACAACACGATCGATCCGGCCCACAGCTCTGGGCTCCACCGCAGGTCGTAGACGATGGCAACGAGGAGCATGTACGAACCCCAGAGTCCGGCAGGAATCACCGCTCCGAGGACCCACGCATCGGCACGGCGCGTGATTGCGATCTCCGCGACGCCGCCTGCGGCGACCAGGGCCAGAGTGAGCGGCGATCGGAGGAATTCGCTCGAGCCCGCTTGGAAGAGACCGATCGCCACGAATAGCACCATCATCGACCCGCGCGGTGGTGACCACCGTCTGACGAGCGCAAGCGCCGGGAGCACCACGATGAGTGTTGTGAAGAGGATTGTGGTGAGGGCCCACATCTCTCGCACCTGCTCGAAGGCCCCGCGGCCGGGCCGGGAGAACTCGTGGAGATGGGTAGTGACACTCTCGAAGGTCGCGACTGTTGTCCGGCCGAACGGCGAGGCATAGGCCGTGAAGAAGATCAGCACGCCGATCGCGAGCGAAAGGGAAATGAGGGCGGGGAGGAACGAGCGAAGACTGATCGGCGGAAGCGGGTTGCGCCAGACGCGTCGGAATGGTCCACTGAGAATGAGAAGCCCTCCGATCATCAACAAGAGATGGGTTGGGCTCACGAGCGCGGCGATGTTGGTCTCGACGCCGATCGTTTCGTGCCAGACCAAATCACCGGCAGCTCCGCATGCGAACAGACCGAGTCCCGTGAGCGCGACTCGGTCGCCACCGCCCAACCGATCGCGCCAGCCCAATCGAGGCGAGCGAAGCATCGCATCGCGGAGGGTGACGGCCGCAGCTCCGGCGAATCCGGTGTAGAGGATCAGGTGCCATGGGGTGAAGAAGCCGTCAGGTCGTTGCTCGTTGTGGGCCCATCCGTCGAGGAACAACCCGACGAGCATCCAAACGCCGAAAACGACGGTGAGGAGATCCAGCCGGCGGTCGGTGTCCAGATTCGGAGCATGAGTTGGGCCACGGTGATCGAGCATCCACCGATGATACCCTACGGGGGTATCATCGGCAACGGGGTCCGGTGTCGGTCCCGCGCGAGTCGTCATCTACGACACCTTGTAGTCGTGCTGGGTCCGGATTCCCTATGCTGCACGGTATGAGCGAAGCCGGCCTGTTTGGGTCCGACGCAACAGCGCCGCCGCGGCACTAGCTGCAGATACCCGCCATCGTCAGCATCATGCGAGCGTCAACGATCCACCCGCTCAGCGCAGCAGCGCTCACGATTCCAACACCGCCGACGGCGGCGTGGACCGAGAGGCGTAGCGCCCGGGTCGGTGACGGAGGCGGTGATTCGAGGGCCTCGAGACGGTCGACGAAGGTCGCGACGCTGGTAAAGGCTGCGACGGCTGGGTCCTTCGAGAGGGAGGTCGCGACACGGAGCAAGGCGTCATGAACGGCCACACGTGCATCAGAACTGGACGCCGCGGCGTCTTCATCGGCCCACCGCTCCAGACCGGTCCGCAGTGAGGCAGTGCTCGGACGCACCATCGGAAGGACGCGGTCGAGGGCGTGGATCCCGATGACCAGGGTGGTGTGCCGATGACGTACATGCGATAGCTCATGATGAATGACTGCGTTGACCTGGCCAGGTTCGAGGGCATCCAACAACCCTCGTGAGATCACGACTTGCGGTGACGGACCTCCGACGCTGTACGCGATCGCCGTATTCGTCGGGAGCACGACGAGTGTGACCTCTTCGCCTCTCGTGTGGTCACCGAGCCAAGGTTCGATGCGCATCAGCGCGGCCGTGCTCGCGGCTCGTCGCCACGCAACGACAAGAGCGCCGGGCAACAGCGCGGCGAGGAGCAGCGATGTCCAGCCGATGGCGCTGCCGCCGGCCGCGAGTTCTCCCAAGATCCGTCGACACTCGACAGCGAGCCCCGGCAGGCCGATCAATTTGAAGAGCGTTGGTGACCCGATAAGGCCCAATGCGCCTTCGAGCGCGACCACGCCGCCGAGCAGAGCCACAACGGATAGCCGGGACCAGTCTCGCGGACCGAGCATCCGACCCCACGACTGCGACATCCGCGGGAAGGCAAAGAAGACAAGAGCAGAGGCAAGGAGCACGAGACTCACGATCTCGACCGCTTCTCCAGCGCACGACGCAATGCGGCGCGCTCGGACGCGCTCATTCCTTGAACGAAGCTCGCAAGCGCAAGCTTGCGGTCACCGGGTCGCGCGAGCAGAGCCTGCATTCGGGTCGCTGTCGCTTGCTCCCTGGTCTCGATCGGGTGGTACGTCCACGCGCGGCTTCGCTTTTCGCGGTTGACGAGCCCCTTCTCGTAGAGCCGAACCAGAATCGTCATGACGGTGGTGTACGCGAGAGGCGGTTTGGCCCCGAGCGCGGCCAGCACCTCGCCCGGAGCGAGCCAACCTCCGTCCTCCCACAGAACGTCCATCACACGGGCTTCGAGCTCGCCCATCGGCAGGCGAGCGCGGACCAACTTCTGCCTCACCACCGCGGACTCCTCTCTATCAACTGCCCGGAAACGCTCGACTGTAGTAGCGCAGCGTTCACGTCACCGGGCGGTGTGGTCGTCCGCAATCGTCCGCTCCCATCGACCGCGCCGCGCGACCGCGCCGACCCAAACATAGGAACCAACTCCATCCAGCCGCGAAGGCGAACAGGCTGACCCACGCGTTGAGGCGCAGCGGCCCGATCGTGTGCGCAGGGTCGATGCGCATGTTCTCGAAAACAAATCGTCCCGCCGTGTACAGACCAACGTACGCGGCGCACACCTGGCCCGTTACGAGCCGGAACCGCCGCTCCATCCAGACCAGGACAACGAACACGATCAGCGCATATAGAGACTCATAGAGAAACATCGGATGGAAGGTCGCGAAGTGCTCGTAGCCGGGAGGCCGGTGAACGCGGTCGATCTCGAGCCCCCACGGCAACGACGTCGGTCCACCGAAGATCTCCTGATTGAACCAGTTCCCCCACCTTCCGATCGCCTGCCCCAATGCGACAGCGGGTGCGATCGAGTCGACAAGGTCGCCAGCGTCGAGGTGACGGCGCCGCGCGAGCACGGCGACCGCAACCGCACCCCCAGCGACGGCTCCCCAGATTGAAAGACCCCCTTGCCAGATCGCGACGATCTTCCACGGATCCCCGGTGAACAGCTGAAAATCCGACACCACGTGATAGAGGCGCGCTCCGACGATCCCCGCGACGACCACCCATATCACGAGGTCCGCAAACTCTGTCTCGGGATGGCCACGAGCGACCCACCGCCGCTGCGCGACCCTGGCGGCGACCAAGATTCCGACGGCGAGCGCGAGCCCGTAGGCGTGGAGCGGCAGCGGACCCAAGTAGTGAACGCCGCGGCTCGGGCTCGGCAGCGATGCAATGACCACACCGTCACACTACGACAGTGTGTCGTTCTTGGCGTTGATCGGCGACGGCCGCTACTTACGATTCCAAGCTCCGGTGAACCTGCCGCGATCTCCACACATCGCGGTGCCCAAGTTACTCACGGTTAGAATTACTACAGCTGGTCGTAATCCACCTAAGGTCCTCGCACGCCAGTGCTGAGTCGATACCGGCGCCTTCCGACGAT
>JANPBJ010000241.1:0-16608 GCA_031430375.1 Acidimicrobiia bacterium | reverse complement strand
CACAAAGGCGTCGGCGATCAGATGCGGTTCCTGTCGGTGAAGCCGGAGGACACCGAGAGCGAGGGCCGCCGCCCGAAAACTGACGGTCCTCGGTTCTCGTTGCGCGTCGTCGGGATCTCGCGGTCACCGTCCGGGCTCGCGGTGCGCGATCAGGATCTCCAGTTCATCTACCTCACGCCGGCCTGGCGCGACCGGTACGGGGCGGCGATCGGACGAGTCGGTGAGGCGACCATCGTTCGGCTGCGCGGCGGGTCAGCCAGTTTTGGTGCCTGGTCGCGCGCGCAGAACCCGAACGGCGATGCGGAGGGCCACCCGGTCGCGTTGTTCTCTTTGGCCCCGGTAGAGGATTCGATCTCAGTGATCGTCGATGGCCTCCGGCTGTTCGCGTTGATCGCCGCCATCGTGGGCCTGGTCGCAGTCGGTCAGGCCGTCGTACGCCACGCCGCCGGGTCAGCTCCAGACTTGGATGTCCTGCGCGCGCTCGGAGTTTCTCGTCCCGCCCGCGCGGCCGGGTTGGTCCTGGCAGTACTGCCAGCGTTGGTTGCCGGCGTAGTGGGAGCGTTGCTCCTCGCATTCGCGTGGTCGCCATTCATGCCGATCGGACTCGCCCGCCGAGCAGAGCCCGACCAGGGCTGGTCGTTCGACGGCCTGACGCTTGCGGTCGGAACGCTGATCATCCTTGTGGTGGTGCTCCTCATTGCCGCGACGGTTGCGTGGCGGGTCGCGGTCCATCGCCTGGCGCGCGCCTCGACGACATCGGAGAGGCGGAGCACACTCGGGTGGGCCCGGCTTCCACCGGTCGTGGCGACGGGCGTTCACCTGGCGACCCGGCGCGGCCGCGGTCGTGACACCGTGCCCGTACGCTCCGCGATGGCGGGGGTCGGTCGCGGTTGCCGTCGCCGGTGTGATCGCGGTGAGCATGTTCGGGTCCGGTTTGCAGCGCCTGATCCGCGAACCGGCGCGCTACGGCGTTTCGTGGGACGCGACAGTTTTCCACGGTCAGAATATGGCGCCCACGCGCCGCGATGAACTGAGACTCGCCCACGTTCCCGAGGTCGACGCGATCGCGACCGTCCACGCGCAACTCGATGGACTCCTCAACGGCCGGGCCGACGGGCAAGGTTTTGCCGTCGACGCCCAACGCGGGCACATCAGCGCGGTCATCCGCTCGGGTCGTGCACCGGTCGCGGACGACGAGATCGCCGTTGGGTTCGACACCGCCCGTCGCCTCGGTCTGCAACGGGGCGACCGGGTCCGTCTGACCGGAGCCGGAGGTTCACGCGCGCTGCTGGTGGGTGAGATGCTTCAACCGACGATCGACGATCCGGCGCCGCTGGCGAGTGGATTCCTCGTTACTCCCCATACCGCGACGATCTTGAACCTGGAGCAGAACGACTCGTTCGCGCGTGACGTCGTGACGTTCAAGTCCGGTGTCTCCCGCGGGCAGGAGACCCGCGCGCTCGAGCGCGCGGGGTTTGAAGTGTCGACGCCGGCTCCGCCCCCCGAGGTTGCCCGCCTGCGGGAGGTCGAGTCCCTCCCGCGCTCGCTCGCGATCCTGCTTGCGCTCGTCGGATCGGTGGTTGTCGTACTGGCGCTGGTCGTCACGGTCCGTCTCCGGCGGCGCGATCTCGCGTTGCTCCGAGTGTTCGGATTTACGCGCCGGCAGCTGACGGGGGCGGTGGTCTGTCAAGCCGGCGTGTTCGCCGCCATTGGACTCATCGTCGGCACACCGCTCGGCTTGATCTTCGGTCGATTCGCTTGGCAGAACATCGCCACTTCCCTGGGCGTGGCTACCGACCCAGCAATCCCCGTCGCCGCGATCATGCTCACCACACTCGGCGTCGCCATCGTGGCCGTGGTGGCCGCTCTCATCCCCGCAGCCCGCGCCGCCCACCTACGCCCGGCCGAAATCCTCCACCAGGAATAACGTGATGGCGGGGTCCGCGCGACGGAGTCGTCTGCTCGACGGCCGTGGCCGAGTCGGTGGCGGGTGGGCCGAGGGAGGGGTTTGAATAGTGTCCCAAACGCTTTTGAGACGCCATGTCGGTGTCCGTGAGACCCGGTTTCGACGGATGTTCACGCCCCTGTCCAGGACTCCGGATCGTCTCCGGCCGCTGTGTCGCAAGGGTTTTCAGCGGTCTCGCGGGGTTTGAAAGCTGTCCCTCAAGGTCGACCGTTGTCAGAATTACAACGTCTGCCCAGGTCAGAGGCCATTTCGCGTGTCCGGTCGCTCGGGCACGTTCGTCTTCTCTTTCAAACCCCTGCGGACCCGTGGCCGCGCCCGCCATCGTCACGACATAGGCGCCGCTCGGCGTGCGGGGCTCCGCGTGCCCAGCGGGGCCCGTCGCACCACAGAACCGATGTCACTGGATCGTGCAGCAGACCCGCGCGCCTAAATCCATCGTCTGATGTCCACCAGGTGACGCGTGACATGACCAATGATCCCGGGCGGCCACTCACAATCCCGGTGGCAGTCGCCCATTAGCTTGCGCTCTGTGGCAGCGACTGTGACATTGCTCGTGACCGACATCGTGGACTCGACCCGGCTGTGGGCGGAGTGCGAGGCGGCGATGCGGGTCGACCTCGAGGGCCATGACGAGCTCATCGGTGAGGTGGTAGGCGACCACGGCGGCCGGGTGTTCAAGCACACCGGCGACGGGGCGCTCTCGGTGTTCCAGGATCCACTCGCCGCGGTGAACGCTGCCTCGGAGTTCCAGGCGCGCGTGGGTACTCGGGAGTGGACGGTTCCCGGCGGAGTGCGCGTGCGCGTCGCGGTGCATTCGGGTTTGGTCTATGAGCGGGAGAGCGATCTGTTCGGTGCGTCCGTGAGTCGAGCGTGTCGGCTGCTTGGGGTGGTGCCGGCGGGCGCCGTCGTGCTCTCGGATGCGACGGTGTCGCTCCTCACCGATCGGGTGATCGACGGTGTGATGTTCGAGGAAGTCGGTGAGGTGCTGCTGCGCGGGTTGCGGGAACCGAGCCGCGTGTACGCGCTGACCGGCTCGCATCTGGCCGAGGTTCAGCTGGCCGACCGACCCGAGCCCTCGAGGCGCGCGGTGAGCCTCCCGGCGATCGACGGTGACCTGGTCGGTCGAGACGTTGAGCTGGTCGCGGTGATCGACGCGCTCGAGCGGGTGCCGGTCGTGTCGTTGGTGGGTGTGGGTGGGATGGGCAAGACCCGTCTGGCGTTGGAAGCCGCGTCTCGTATCGCGGCCGAGCTGCAGGATGTCTGGTGGGTGGACCTCACGCCGGCGACGTCGAGTGAATCGGTCCCGAGTGTGGTGCTGGCCGCGCTGGCAGCGACCCAACAACCGGGGCGCGAGGTTTCCGAGTCGGTGGTCGACTTCCTGACCGGAGGCGGGCTGGTGGTGCTCGACAACTGTGAGCACGTCCTGCGCGGCGCGCGGGATCTGGTGCAGGCGGTCACGGCGGGAGCACCGAAGGCACGCATGTTGGCGACGAGCCGGGAAGCACTCGGACTTCGGGGCGAGACGGTGGTCACGGTGACGTCGTTGGAGACGTACGACGCGGTCGCACTGTTCTGTGAACGGGCGACGGAGGCGCGTCCAGGTCTGGATCTCGACGAAGCGGTCATGGGTGCGGCGGCCGAGATCTGCGGGCGGCTCGACGACATCCCGCTGGCGATCGAGCTGGCCGCGGCGCGCTGTCGTTCGATGGCGCCGAGCGAGATCGCGGCGCGACTCGACGACCGGTTTCGGATGCTCCGGAGTGGTCGGGGCGCGGAACGGCACCGGACCCTCGCGGCGGTGGTGGGCTGGTCCTACGACCTGCTCGACGACGACGAACGCGACGTGTTCAACCGGTTGGCGGTCTTTGCGGGTGGCGTGATGTTGGACGCGCTCGCCCAGGTCTGCGATCGGGATGAGTACGACGTTCTTGACATCGTCGACCGGCTCATCGCTCGGAGTCTCGTGACAGCATCCGATACCCCACTCGGGACGCGGTACCGCCAACTCGAAACCCTCCGCCAGTTCGGAGAAGATCGACTCGCTGAGCAAGAGATCCTCTCGACCGTGCGAGACGCCCACCTCCGCTGGGTCCGCGACTTCGCGGCGCGAGTGAGACGCTCGACCTTGACGCCCGATCACAACCGCGACTTCGCCCGCTACGTGGCGGAGATCGCGAACCTGCGCGTCGCAGTCGCGCATGCGCTCGCGTGTGGCAATCGCCCGGCCGTGGCCGAGATCATCAGTCAGCTCGGCACGAGCATGGGTTCGCACCCGACGTACGAGGTCCTGGATTGGTGCGAGCCCCTCCCCGACGACGGTCTCTGGACAGAGCTCGATGCATCAGCAACCGCGCAGTGGTCGAACCTCGCGCTCCTGTCGGGCGACGTCGACCGCAGCATTCGCGCGCTCGAAGCGATCCCACCCGAATTTGCCCGAGTCACGGAGGTTGGATACGCGCACGCCATGCGCATGGTCTTGCTTGACGGCGACTTCCTGGGCGCAGCATCGGCACTTGATTGCACTGATCCGCACGACGGGATCGATGGATCGATGCGAGCCTCCGGGTCATTGCTCCTGGAGGGTGTTCGGCTGTTCGCTCGGCGGGTCGACGCCCAGAGTGAGGTTGATGCCATCGTCGACGCGGCCCTCGCCGAAGTCGAGGCGATCAGACCCACCGGCGACGACGTGTCGCTCGCGGCGATCCTCATGTTGGCCGCGAACGTGCTCAACGGTGCCGGGCGCCCGGCCGAGGGTCTCGAGGCAGCATCGGAGGCAGTCGTTCTCGCAACTCGGTGCGGGGCGGGGATGTTTCTGAGCTTGGCCGAGAACTTCGCCGTCGACTCACTGACGCAACTCGCGGCCGATCGACCCGACGCACACGCCGAGATCGCCCGCAGGATCCGCGCCATGATGCTCGACCACCAGGAGCGCAGGCATCACATGACCGTCTCCTGGGACGCGCAGTCTGCAACCGTGCTGATCTGGCATCACGACCCACGAACCGCGCTCCTGATCGCCAGCACTGACTTCAACCCCATCACCTTGATCGACCCGACCGCCATCGCATCGAGATTCGGTCCCGACGAGCGCGCCGAGATCGCAGCCGAGGCGGCGGAGCTCGACGCGGAGTCGGTCATAGCGCTGACTCTCTCGGCACTCGAGCGGATCATCGCTTCGCCCTCGCCGTAGCGACAACGATCTTGGACATCGGACGCGGACCAGTCATTTGGTCCAACCCCGCCGGGGCCGAAGCGATGCGCCCGCTTGCCGGAGCTCCCTTGCCAAGGTTCGTTGGTGCACGCCGAGCTCGCTCGCTACGACCGCGAGTGATGCGCCTTGCTCGTATCGTGCGGCGGCCAGCGCGACTGACTCGTCGGTCATCTTGCGGAGGACGCGCCGTCGGGCGATGCCAGCCCGGTCGAGACGGTGGATGACGGTGGTCCGGTGGACCTCGTAGCGACGGGCAAGTCCGTCGATCGAGGCACCCTCACGGTACACATGGATCAGCCTGTTCGATCTCGGCCTTGGACATCCGCCGTTGCACAGGGTTTGAAAGCCGTCCCCTTTCCTCCAGCACTTCCTCTCCGGATGGGTCCGAAGCCGAATTCGGGCCTCCGTCGGGGGTCGCCAGCGAACCGCTCGGCGCTCGTAACGCCTGTGCCGCAAGGGTTTTCAGTGGTCTCGCGCGGGGTTTGAAAGCTGTCCCTCAAGGTCCACCCGTTGTGGAAATGACAACGTCTGGCCTGGTCAGGTGCCGTTTCGCGTGTCCGATCGCTCGGAAAGGTTCGTCCACTTATGGCGGGATTGAGATCGGCCGTGTACCCTTTGTCGTAATCGGGCAGGACTTTCAACGCAAGGGGCAGTCACTTGAAGAAGATCGCAGTCATGACCAAGGGGCAACGGATGCGGTGGAAGAAAGTTGCGGCGATGTGCGCCGCGTCGTTATGGAGCGTGGCCTTGGCTGCTCCGGCCGCGGAAGCAGCAGCGCCGACCGTGACGAAGGTGCCAATCGTGCTCAGCGCGAGTGCGGAGTCAGGTATCCAGAGTTGTGTCGGCGAGACGGTCACGGTAACCGATGGCCAGTTCAACGTCGTGTACCAGCCTGGCACGCTGTTCCATCGCAACATCGCTGGCGGACAAGCAGTTGGGGATACAACCGGTAGCGCGTATCGGTTGAGTGGCCATATCCAAGAAGTCGACCACGTCATTGGCACTGATGGCGAGACGTACACCTACGTTGTGCAACTGAAGGCCGCGACCACGGGCGGTGCGAGCTTCAGCGCGAAGGGACTCTTCCACCTCACGTTCACGCCCGCGGGCGACCTCGTGGCCTACAGCAACAGCTTCAGCATCACCTGCAGCTGAACCTGCGCGGCTCGCACCCTTGGCTTCTTCGTCCGGCGCTGTTGCGTTGATTCGGATCGGGCCGAGTAGTCGTCCGCGTTTCGGGTTCAGATCGTTCGGGCGAGTTCGGTAAACGCCTGCTCGATGCGCCGGTGAGGGCGCGCGTCTGTGCCGAGTTCGTAGTGGCCGCGGCGGATGTTCTGCATCAGCGCATGGCCGCGCATGATTACTCGGGCGGCGTGATCGCGTTTGAGTCCGCGCATTGGACGGAGCCTGGCTTTGAGTCGGCCGTGGTCGCACTCCACACGATTGTTCGCGTACTGCTCGGTGTTGTGAAACGCTGCGGGCATGAGGCCTTCGATCGCAGCTCGCAGTGCCGGGGCCCGGTCGGTCACGACCTCGACCGGGTCACCGTGCAGGCGCAGCGCTGTCGCGAAGAACCTTCGTGCGGTTCGGAGATCGCGGCGCATCGAGACGAGTACGTCGATGATCTGCCCGTGTTGATCAACGGCGCGGTAGACGTAGCGCCACTTGCCCGCGACCTTCACGTAGGTCTCGTCGACGAACCAACGGTCACCCACCGCGTGACGACATGGGCCGGCCGCATCCGCGAGGAGCGGCGTGAAGCGTTGTACCCACCGGTAGATCGTGACGTGGTCGACCTCGATCCCACGCTCACCGAGGAGTTCTTCGACATCCCCGATAGGACAGCCCAAAACGCAGATACCACCGCACGGCGAGGACGATGAGCTCGGGCGGGAACCGGAACCCCTTGAATGCCGAGCTCGGGACTACGGGTACCGGACGGGAACGACGAGGCCTCATCTCGCCACGCTCATCGCCGACCGCGGCTCTCCGCCAATGCAACAGTCCCCTCGAGGTCTATGAAGAGCGGCCCGTCTTTCGTGCTGAGCGCGTTGCCTGGGTGCGGCTCGCCGTGCAGCAGCTGTTCGGCGGCACCGCGCTCGCCGATCGCTCGCCTCTGGCTTCGCAGCGTGTTGCGGAGAAGCTCCCGGTCCGCGTCAGCGAGCGCCGGAGTGTGTTCGCGGCTCGCGACGAGTTGTTGGGCCTCCGCGACTCGATCTGTGAATTGCGGTGTCGTGAGATCGATCTGCTGCATGCCGGCATGCAGGCGCTCGAGCGCGTGCGCGTAGTCGGCTGGCGGGACCTCTCGAGGGGGCACAGGTTCGTAGTAGGTCCACATGTTCATGACGAAGCCGTCACGCACGTGGACGCGTGGCTGGACTCGAGGGTCAAACGCTGAGGCGGTCGACGTGGACGCGCCGGGCCTCAACGGCTGCTCATATCCAGCCGCGTCGAGGTCGGATCGGTACGCCAGCTCGGCGCAGGCGTTTCGCGACGGTCGCCGCATCGATTCCGAACTCGTTGCCGATCCCGGCGCGGGAGCTACCGTCGGCGTAAGAGCGAGTAGCGCGGCTGAGCGCGTCGACATCGGCGTCGCGGAGTCGGCGTTGCGTGCGATGCCGCGCAGTAGTGGGGGAGTCGCGCGAGTGGCCGCGCAAGCAGACGGCAACGAGATTCTCGTGTCGTCACTCGTATGAGAGTTGACCCGGAGCGTCGGCACGTTCGAGTTCGGGGCGCCACGTACCGCTGCGCTCCAAGGCATTCTCGGCTACCACGAACTCTTCCCCCTCATGTGGGAGGACAGCTCGCGGATCATCACTTCCGGCGAGAAGAGACCGCGACGCTGAGGTGTTCGTGCCGTATCGCGTCCTCGAGGAGAGGTGATGGCGCGCTGAGGTACACCTTGGCTCCGAGGTGTGTCGCGGCGGCGACGGCTTCGATGCCGAGGATGTTGAGGTGGTGGCGTTCTCGGAGAGTTGCGATTGTCGGTGCGAGTTCTCGCAGGCTGATCAGCCCGATCTCGGACGGGAGTTCCAAGACCGCATTACGGGCTCGCTCGCGGAGTTCGGGCGAGAGGTCGGCGAACGGTCGGGACAAGACCCCGGTCCGCTCGTCGGAACGGAGGACGGCCTGGCAGAGGCGGACATACCAGTGCCCGGTGGTGAACAGCTCCTGAGCGGCGAGCCTCCGAGGTGTTCGACCGCGCAACACCTGCCCGAGCAGCTGATCATCGATGAGCGCTACGGTCACTCGTTGGCCAGCTCGTCGTCACCGAACCCGTTGCGGGCGAGCCCCCAGTCTTGGTCGGTGACGGCGTTGAGCAGCTTGCGACGCAGCGCATGGGTCCCGCCGGGGACGATCACGATGGCGTCGCCGAGATCGAGAAACCCCACGTCTCCGCCGTCGTCGAGGCCCCAACGGTGGCGGGCGGTTGAGGGGAGGCTCATCTGGCCCCGAGAAGACACGCGGAGATCACCGGTCGAAGTCATGCACCCATGATACAAGGTATCGGCTGCTGTCGCCTTGTATCAGAGCCGGTACGGCTATTGAACTCGTCCGATAGCAGCAGCGTGTCTGCGGAAACTGTGCGTCCGATGAACGCATGGCACCGCAGCCCTATGGGCGTACGTGACGCCTGTCTGGTATCGCCCGGTGCCGGAAGATGCGAGGTGGTATGACCTGCGATCTACGCTTAGGTCGTGGCCTTTGAGCGAATCACCGTTGACCCCGATCAGATGGGCGGGCTTCCTTGTATACGTGGGATGCGCGTCACTGTGAGTGCGGTCGTTGGACAACTCGCAGCGGGTCGCGCGATCGACGAAGTTCTCGCGGATTACCCCTATTTGAGACGTGAGGATGTTCTTGCCGCGCTCGAGTACGCGGCGGCCGCGGTGAGCGAACGTGAGCTTCCACTGACCCGTCCGGCGTGAGGTTCCTGATCGACGCAAATCTCTCGCCGCGCGTGGCCGCTGATCTCAATGCCGCGGGGCACGACGCCGTCCACGTGTTCGAACGGGAGCTCGGCGAGGCAAGCGACCACGTGATCCTCGAAGCAGCGCGGGCCGACGAGCGAGTCATCATCTCGAGTGACACGGACTTCGGTGCACTCCTCGCGCGTCACGATCACGAGAAGCCATCGTTCATTCTGCTCCGACACGTGAACGAGTTGACTCCGGTTCAGCAGGCAGGGCTACTCGTTGCGAACCTCGACGCGATTGCCGACGAGCTCGACGCGGGCGCGGTGGTGACTTTCGACAGGACCCGGATCCGCGTCCGTCGCCTGCCCATCGTTCGCGGTAACTGATCCTCGAAGCCACGCCGGCGTCCCTGGGTTGCTCGACACGCGGGAAGTGGCCCACCGCGGGAGCGCGGTAGGGCCGGTTGCCAGTTACTTCTGCACGCTCGCCGTACTGACGATCAGCGATAACGCGCCGGAGTCGGACCGCCGGTCCACGACTCGGCACCTGCGTCAGCGCCGCGACGTCGCGGACATGCTGCACGGAGCGCTCGTTCCGTTCGCTAACCAGATCGTCACAACCAGTATCACGGTCCAGCCCGCCGTGGCGCACTACCTGGGGCGGCTTGACCACCTCGCCCAGCGATACGACGACGCCGAGACGTGGTTCGCGCAGGCGCTACGCATCGCGGAAGGCATGGAGTCGCCGCTGCTCATGGCGTACACCCATGCGACGTGGGCCGAACTCGCGGCGGACCGTGGCGACGCGGCGCGCGCTCGCGAACTGGCCGATGGTGCGCTCGCTCCCGCGGTGGAAGGCGGCTACGGCTACATCGAACGCGACGCGCTCGCGGTGCTCGACCGGCTCGGCTGACGGTCCGCAGGCTGGCGCGGGTTGCTGCCGCGGGATCGGGCTGCTGTCAGCCGAGACGTTGAAGGGCTTCGGTGGCGCGTCGTTCGATGTACACGTACCCGTTGGCCGCTGCGGAGGTCTGGGCACGGTGGAGGAGGTCCCTGGCGCGGTCAAGGTCGCCCGGGGCGTTGCGTTCCGCGAGCATCTCGCCCCACCACCGGTCGTTCATGGCCGCGTGGAACCGTGCATGCAACCGGGCCGTCGAGTCGGCCGTCTGGACGAAGTATCGGTCGGCGTCGTCGCAGCGGCCCAGAAGGTTTGCGAGCACGCCCAGGGCGAGGCTGATCGGCAGACTGATCGAAGTGCCCGTACTGGCCCATTGGTCGGCCCAGGGGAAGAGCAGATCGAAAAGGGAGGCGGCGCTGGACGTGTCCCGACACTCTGCTGCGGCGAGTGCATACCCAACCAGGGTCTGTGTCCAGACCATGTTCATCGGGAGGTCGAAACTGGTGGCGGCGACCTGGTCGAGCAGGCGACGGGCTTCGTCGAGATTGCCGGTCTCGGCGTGGACGAGCCCGAGCCCCCCGGTGATGATGCCCTTGACGTCGGGCGCGTCGGCGAGCATCGCCTCCAGGACGGGGATCATCGTGTCGAGCGTCCCCCGCCGCCAGCTCACCTGGAAGAACTGGTTCCCGAACTGGGTGACGGCGTCGGGTTGGCCGCTGTCGATACCGATCTGCAGCGCGTCGTTGGCCAATCCTTCGAGCGTGTCGGTGTCAGCGTCGATCATGGCTCGCGCGGCCCGTTGCAGGGCGTGCCACCAGACCAGGTTGGGTTGCCCTAGTTGCTCGACGAGCACATGCTGAATGGCAAGACAGTGGTCCCACTGCTCGATGTCGCCGACCATGGCGGCTATCCCGGTGCCCGCGTTGGCCGCCCAGAACCGCAGGACCGGGTCGTCGAGCCGTTCCGCGCGTTCCATCGCGTCGGCGGTTCGTGCCAAGGATTGCTCGACGAGCGCAGGAACCTGAAGCGGCGGTGCGACCAGGTTGAGGACGCGCACGATGGTGGCATCGTCACCCGTAGCGTTGGCGATCGCGATGGCTTCGTTTGCGAGGGCTTCACGCTCTTCGAACGAGCCAACGAAGGCGAACTCCACGCACAGGGCGGCGAGCAGGAGAGCCCGGTCGGGGTGAACGTCGGGAACTAGGTCGAGGGCCAGCTCCAGAACCTCGACCTTGTCGGCGTCAATGGATCCAACGTTGCTCGACTGGCCCCGGTTGTTGGCAAGCGCAGCGGCGACCAGGCGGGCGGCGTCGCCGAGGCCAGCGGCCCGGCGTGCCGCGCCGAGGAGCGTCTCGCGAAAGGTCGGGTCACCGGTCAACTGTTGGGCAATGCCCAGCCCGATCGCGAGATCGAGCGCAAGGACCGGATCAGGATCGCTGTCCTGAGGGTAGAGGTCGAGGGCCTGGGCGTAGTAACCCAGCGCGTCCGCGGGGGCGAGCGCCGCGAGCGCCGCATCACCCGCCTGCCGAGAATATTGAATGGCCTTCGTCGCCTCGGCGGGCTGCGTCGCGCTGGTCCAGTGCCGGGCGAGTTCCCCGACTCGCGTCCCGGGCTGGTCCCCACAGAGTGCTTCGAGGGCTTCACCGACCTGGCGGTGCGCACGCGCCCGACGGGTAGGACCCAGGTCTTCGTAGAGGGTGTGTTGGATCAGGGCGTGGGCGAAGTTGTAGCGGCCTGGGGTGTCGGTCAACTCGCGGACCAACGCAGCGGTCGTCGCGGCGTCGAGGACGTCGAGCAGCTCATCCTCGGAGGTGTCCGTCGCCCTTGCGAGAAGATCAAGATCGAAGTCACGTCCGATCACCGCCGCGGTCGACAGCACCCGCCCTGCGTCAGGGCCGAGGCGCACAACCCGCGCGCCGATCACCTCACGGACACTGTCAGGCAGGCCCATCTGCTCCAGGGACTCGGCCGAGGTCCATCGGCCAGTGTCGTCCTGGAAGATGGTCCCGGTGTCTGCGAGGTGGCGCAGCACCTCACTCACGAAAAACGGGTTCCCGTCCGTCTCGCGATACACCGCATGGGCGAGGCCGACCCCCGCATCGTCGAGGGACTGTCCCGCGGCGGCCTCCAAGAACGCGAGGACCCCGGTGTCGTCGAGTCCCGCCAACTCGACCCGCGACACACTGTTCTGACGGCGTAAGGCGGCCAGCGTCTCGACCAACGCATGAGCGTGGGACAACTCGTCGTCGCGGTAGGTGCCCACGACGAGCACCCGCATCGACGCGTCCGCCGCACCGACGTGTCGCAGCAAGGCCAGGCTCGCCTTGTCGGCCCAGTGCAGATCGTCGAGCACGACCACGACCGGAGCGTGGCGTGACACCTCGGCGAGCAATCCGACGACCGCGGCGAACAGCAGGAACCGTTCGGTGTCGCTGTCGGTCGCTTTCGACGGCGGGAGGTCCGGGATCCGACTCGCGAACGCCGGCACCAACCGGGCCAGCTCCGAGCCGTAGGCGGCGACGTGCGCGGTGAGTTGTTCCTCGGGGGCGTGGGTCACGTAGTGGCCGAGCGCCTCGGCGAACAACTGGTACGGGGTCGCGAGATCCTCCTCGCAGTGCCCGAACAGCACGACGGCGCCCGCATCGAATGCGGCGCGGGCGGCTTCGCCGACCAGGGTCGTCTTGCCCAACCCGGCCTCACCCGCGACCAGCAACACCTCCCGGCCCTCACCGCCAGCGACCCGCTTGTACGCGTCGGTGATCGTCGCCGTCTCCACCTCGCGTCCGACCACACCGACCGTCGGACGGAACACGAGTCGACCCGGTAGTGGAATCGCGACCGCATCTGGTCCCGTATCCGTCAACGGTTCCCACGCGACCTCGACCGTCTCGACCGGGTCCGGCAGGCCCTTCAACTCGAGTTCACCCAACGGCCGGCACTCATGCCTGGCGCGCCGACCGGCCATCAACCGCACGACATCCGCCGCCAAGATCTGACCGCTCTCACACCTGGCGCACAACCGGGCGGCCTCCACGACCGGGTCACCGAAGTAGTCGGCGCCTTCCTCGCGGCTCACCTCACCGGCACTCAACCCGATCCGCAGACCCATCGCCCGGCCCCGCGACCGGTTGTCGGCATCCACGCCCTGCTGCATCGCCACGGCACACGCGAGAGCCGCCGACGCGGCGCCGAACACCACCATCAGGCCGTCACCCAGGTTCTTCACCTCGGTGCCACCCGACTCCGCGATCGCTTGGCGCAAGATCGAGAAGTGCTCCCGGCGCAACTCGTCCGCTGCGTCCTGGGTCAGACTCGACGACAACGCTGTCGACCCGACCAAATCGGTGAACAACACCGTCACGTTCTCGGTCGCCATCAGCTCCTGCCTCCCATGAGCCGGTCACCGTACGCGACCCGATGGCCACACCGCACACCGCACACTGCGGCGAAGCCGGCACGGTTCCTGGAGAGGTCACGACTCGTCCGGCATCGCGCTACGACACTGCCGAGGCCGCATGATCAACACCGGGCCGTCACCCAAGTTCCACGACGCTCGGGACATCCTCGGCTCACCCACCGCTGCCGCGTCATCGAGACCAAAGGCGACAGCTACCGGCTCCACGACGCCAAGACCCGCACCCGACGGGCCCCCAAAACCACCGCCCCAGCCTCACACGAGGCGCCGACCGGCCCCAACCGCTCACTTCCCCAAGTGGTCCCGTTTTCGACCGGTGCGCGCTCCAGCTTTCGACCGGCGTTCACAAACAGCTCGGAACCCTTGGAAACTCAATGGCGATGGATTTCCGGCACCTCCAGGCCAGAAGAAGACCACCTCGATCTTGCGGGCTTCTCCGTTGGCGCCCACCGACCGGCGCGACCTTGCGCTCATGCAACAGAGCCCTATCAGGCGACGTCGAGGAAGCGACGCAAGGCTTCGCGGATGATTTCGCTGGTTGTTGTGTGTTCTGCTCCGGCGCGCGCTGCGATCGCGGCGCGGAGTTCAGGATCGATACGCACGGGCACAACATCGGCCGGACCGGTACCCATCGCGGGACGACCGCGGCGACGTGTCTTGAGAACTTCGACGTCGTACTCCTTGTGCTCGACTTCGAGAGCAATTGCATCGAGTTCCTCGACGGTCAGTTCCCGGCCCGCAGGGCTTCGGTAGATCTTCGGCTTGCTCATGAGTGGTTCTCCTCTTCCGGGAGCAGGTCATGGAACGATGCCCGCAACGCCATCGCGTGGATCACGATCTCGCCACCGTCGGAGAGCTCCAACCAGATGATTTCGAGCAGGTTGCCTGCTCGGTCTGGTCCGATCGCCAGGACGCGGGGCGGGTCGGCATCAGGTTCGAGATCGACAACCACGATGGCGTGGTCGACCGCGTGCGAGATCGTGTCGTCATCGACGCTGTGCTTGCGTGGTGACCGATGTATTTCCACACCCGCTTATCGTAATACAGAATCCCGGCGGGAGGGGCGATGGGTAGCGAAGACGTCTCGCGAAGCCCGTCGGTATGTCGGCCGCAGCCTTGAAGTCGGCGACCGGGTCGGCCCGGTCGTGATTTCCCAATCGGGATTGGCGTCCGTCACCGAGAACACGGTGCGCGATCCGGAGGGTCCGACCATGAACGTCCTCGCCTTACGGAACGCGTGTTGTCACGCCGAGTGTCGGCGCGTTCGCGAGCTTGACGTCGAGCGTGATCAATGCGGCGTGCAGGTGCCTCGCCATCACGACGTACAACGCGTCGCCGATCGTGACGTTGTGACGGAGCGCCCAGGCTTCCGATGCGAGAGTCCGGACCGAAGCGCGACGGGTAGGGAGCGCGAGAAGACGGTCAACTGTGGCCATCGCTTGCGCGAGCGTGACGAGGCCGCGGAGTTCCAAGCGGCGAATGGCGGCTTCGACTTCGACGTAGAAGTGTTCCGGCACCCAGATCGTGGACCCACCGATAGCGGTCCCAACGCGACGGTCGGCCGCGCTGTGGAGCAGCAGCTCGACCCCCGCAGAGGCGTCGAGCACGATGGGCATCACCGCTCGCCGTGCTCCCGGAGTTCACGAATCAGATCTGGCACAACCCCGTCGCCGAGTTCGATCGGGTCGAGCTCTTCGAGACTCGCGAGCCACGCTTGGACCGCTCGGGGGAGGTGTCGGTGCCGTCTTCGATCGGGACGATCACAGGATCAATCTCGAAGTCTTGGGTGCGCCGGGCCATTCGGAAATGCTACCGCCGACCTGCGACCACGATGCCTGGGATGCTCGCGAACATTTCGTCAGCCGGGTGTGAAAGCCGTCCCCAAATGTCCACCCGTTGTCAGAGACACGACGTTCGGCCTGGTGAGAGGGCATTTCGCGTGTCCGATCGCTCGGGGCACGTTCGTCTTCCACAATGCGACCTCGGCGCTGCGTGCGGTGCTTCGTGGCAGGTGGAGCTCGGCACGCGAGGGCTGATGATCGACGGCCGCGCGTTCAGGTCATCACTACGATCGGCGGATCGAGAACTGCAACCGGGAGTTGACCGTCATGACGAACCTTGAGATGAAGGCAGCGGACGTCGCATGCGGGTGACGCGATTCCATCACGTGTCCGTGAACACGAATGGCGCATCACTCGACGAGCTGGTCGGGTTCTACCGAGACGTGTTCGGCCTGAACGATCAATCCCGTCCTGAGATTCCCGGGATTCCCGGCCACTGGCACACCGTCGGTGACCAAGAGCTGCACCTGGTGGGCGCGCCGGCGTCCGGAGCAACCGTCGATCCGACGGGGAACCACTACTGCGTCGCGGTCGACGACCTTGACGGTGCGATCGCGGAGCTCGAAGCACGCGGCATCGAGTACGCGCGGGCGGTGCAGGGTGAGCACACCGTGCAAGTCTGGATTGCGGACCCGGCCGGAAACACGATCGAGCTTCAACAGGAGACGCGCACCCCATGATCTTCACGCCGTATGACCGTCCGGTACGCGCCGCGATCGTCGGGCTCGGCCGCATCTACGACCTGAACGTACGCGCCTACGTCAACAACCCGGACGTGGAGGTGGTCGCGCTCGTCGATCCGAGTGAGGAGCGCCGTGCGCAACGCCACGCCGACTGGCCGCAGGCACGGACGTTCGCGTCCGCAGCCGACCTTGCCGCGAGTGGGCTCGAGGTCGACGCGGTCGAAGCTTTGCTGCCCGCACCGTTGCATGCCGAGGGTGTGGTCGAGCTTCTCGGGTATGGCTGGCATGTCAATCTGCAAAAGCCGATGTGCAACGACTTCGCCGACGCGCAGCGGATGCTCGATGCCGCCGAATCGAACGGCCGAGTGTTGCGGGTGATGGAGAACTACCTGTTCTACGAACCGTTACGGAAACTCAAAGAGACCGTCGACGCGGGCACGCTGGGCGAGGTCAGCGGTTACCACATGAAGATGGTGGCCAGCGGCCGCGGCGGCTGGGACGTCCCCGCAGGGAGCTGGGAGTGGCAGTTCCAACAGATGCAACGGGGCCGTGGGATCCTCGTGTTCGACGACGGCTGGCACAAACTGGCTACTGCCATCTGGCTGTTCGGACCGATCAGAGAAGTGCGGGCGTGGGTCGGTCGCACCGAGGTTGGTCCTGGCATCGAGATCGACGCCC
>JANPBJ010000240.1:0-4921 GCA_031430375.1 Acidimicrobiia bacterium | reverse complement strand
GCACCAAGGAAGCGATGCGCGACGAACTCACGTCGCTGCTCGAGTTCGTCCTCGGGCTCCTGCGCGATTACGGACTCGACGACTTCTACCTCGAGCTCTCCACCAAGCCCGAGGCGAAGGCCGTCGGCAGCGATGAAGAATGGGATGAAGCCACCGAGGCGTTGCGGTCGGTGGCCGTCGACGCCGGCCTCAACGTCGTGATGGACGAGGGCGGCGGCGCGTTCTACGGGCCGAAGATTTCGGTGCAAGCGCGCGACGCGATAGGCCGCACGTGGCAGATGTCCACGATTCAGGTCGACTTCCAACTTCCGCAGCGGTTCGATCTGCACTACGTGGGTGCCGACAACGAGCGCCATCGTCCGGTGATGATTCACCGTGCGTTGTTCGGCTCGATCGAACGGTTTTTCGCGGTCTTGCTCGAGCACTACGCTGGCGCGTTCCCGGCGTGGCTCGCGCCGGTGCAGGTGAGTGTGCTGCCGGTCGCGGATCGTCATCACGATTACGCCCACGCAGTTGCTGCGCGGTTGCGTTCCGAGCGGCTCCGGATCGAAATACTCGACGCCCACAACGACACGCTTGGCAACCGGGTTCGGCGCGCCAAGACCGAGAAGGTTCCATACGTGCTCGTGGTTGGCGATGACGATGTCGAGCGCAGCACCGTTGGCGTGAACACGCGTGGTGGCGACACGCCGGAGCGCGGCGTGGGACTCGAGGCATTTGTCACACAGATCTGTGCCGAGGTTGTCGAGCGCCGCTGATGAGTCTCGAACGGTTGTGGGCGGGATGGCGCTCCTCGTACATCGAGGGTCTCGAGGTTCCGGCCGCGGGCCCGGACGGGTGTCTCTTCGGTGGGTTGCTTGCGCTCGACGACGATGAATCGATGATTCTCGAACGCGCCGAGCACTCGTTCGCGGTGATGAACGCGTACCCCTACACGTCGGGTCATGTGATGGTGGTGCCGAACCGTCACGTGGCGTCGATCACCGACCTCGAACCGCACGAAGCCGCCGCGCTCATGCACGGCGTACAGCGGGCGACGGTCACGATCGAGACGGTGTATCGGCCCGAAGGCATCAACGTGGGTGCCAATATCGGCCGTGCCGCGGGTGCCGGCGTCCCCGGCCACGTGCACATCCACGTACTGCCGCGCTGGAACGGCGACACGAACTTCATGACGGCGGTGGCTGAATCCCGGGTGCTCCCCGAGAGCCTCCGCCACTCCTACGACAAACTCCGAGCCGCTTGGACGTAGGCACCAACTTGCGCCACTTTCCCACCGCTGCGGTGGGTTTTCGACGCAAGTTCGATCGGGGCTGGGAGATACGGTGTCCTGGTGGATCACGACGCGCTGCCGGAGGATCTTGACGTCACGAATTTCGTGGGGCCGACTGTCTTTCCCGACAATGCGAAGCGGCGCATTACTGGGACGATCGATCTGGTGTTGGCAGCGGGGTGCCTCGCGCAGTTTGCCCAAAGCGGTAACCGCGGGCTGCTGGCGGTTGGCGTCCTGCTCACGGCCATCGGCGCGTACCACTTTCTTGCCGGATGGAAGACCACGATCAACGAGACCGAGGCGCTAGCGGTGGCGAGCCGGACCGTTGGGTTCCCGGTCGGCCACGCCTCCGCACAACTCGCGTGGTATGGCCTGCGCAGCCGTCCGGCCTGGCGCATCCTGCTGTACAGCGCGGATGAACCACCGAGCCTCCGTGGCCTCGTGGAATGCGATGCCGTCGACGGTCGGGTGATGGGGGACTACACCGAACGAAATCCCGAGGACTGGTCCGAGTTCGGATTGGTTGCCACAACGCCCAGCTGAAAGTCCCGTCCGGGTCAAGCTTCGCTCGGCTCGACGGGTACGTAGTCCCAACGGCCTGCAACCGGGTCCGAGCGAGTGAGCCGTTAGCGTTGTCCGCTCATGAACGGGCCGGAGCGAGTGCGCAGGGTCGGTCCGTGGCGTACCGAGGTTGCCCGATTCCTGGAACTTCTCGGCGTGTGTGGGATCGCCGTCGCGCAACCCACCTTCGATCTTCTGGGCAAGAACGCCGGTCTGTTCGTCGCGTGGAATACCACCGTGCCCCGCGCGTTGTTCCTCATCGGGGTGGTGATTCTGGTACCGGCGCTCGCGTTGTTCGCGGTCGAGGTGCTCATCGGACTCGTCATCCCGCGGGCGCGTGCGATGGTTCACGTGGTGCTGCTCGCGCTTGGGGTTGGCGTGATCGTGGCCGAGGCGTTGAAACACGCAACGGATCTCAGCCCCGGAGTGCTGATCGCGCTCGGGATCGCGGGTGCCCTCGTTGTGACGTTTGCCCTCGCGCGATACCTGAGTCTCCGGACGTGGCTGCGCTACCTCTCGGTGGCACCGATCGGGTTTGCCGCACTGCTCCTGTTCGCGTCACCCGCGAAAAAGGTGGTGTTCGATTCGCATCCTCCCGCGGCCAGCGTGACCGTGCGCGAGCCGCACCGTGTCGTCATGATCGTGATGGACGAGTTACCTGTGACATCGATCCTCGACGGTCACGGCCAGATCGACGCGGAGCTGTTTCCGAACTTCGCGGCGCTGGCCCGCCAGGGCACGTGGTACCGCAACAGCACGACCGTGGCGCCCTACACCGAAGCGGCGATCCCCGCAATCTTCACTGGGCAACTCCCGCGCCCGGGTCGGACCGTGCCCGTCACCGCGGAGCATCCCCAGAACCTCTTCACATTGCTCGCGAAGTCCTACGAGCTGAACGTACGAGAGTCAGTCACGCGTCTGTGCCCCACGAACCTGTGCCCGGCTCGACTCCGCTCGACCAGTGTCCACCCCGGGGTGGTGGGGATGCTGCGAGATGTGCTCTCGATCTGGGGCGATTTCGCGGATCCGGGCCACCGCGAGGATCCTGCGTTCGCCGGCCTGGGTGGTGAAGACACCCAAGCGATGCTCACGGCGAACGGGTTTCTCAACAGTCTCGCTCCGGCCGGACTTCCGAGCGCGAAGCCTCGCCTTGATGTACTGCACGTGCTGCTGCCGCATTTCCCGTGGCACTACCTGCCCACTGGTCAGGACTACGCGGCCCTTCCGGGTCACACCAACGGCCTCCACGGTCAGAACTGGGCGAACGACCAGGTCGCGGAACTGTCCCGCATTCGCCACCTACTCCAAGTGCAAGCCACCGACACCTACATCGGTCGCGTGATCGAGCGATTGCGCGAGATCGGTGACTACGACGACACGCTGTTCGTGGTGACGGCCGATCATGGTGTTGCGTTCGACGGCGGTGGTCCGATCCGGGGCGTGACCAAGACGAACGTGGCCGATATCGCATTCACCCCACTCTTCATCAAGGCGCCGGGTCAGCAGTCGGGCGGGGCCGACGACCGCCCCGCCCAGTCGGGGGATGTTCTCCCGACGATGGCCGCACATCTCGGTGTGACAATCCCGTGGAAGGTCGACGGTCGGTCGCTGCTCGGCCCTGCCGGTGACGGACGAGACGCGGAGAAGTTCTCACTCTTCGAGTGGTCGCGCAACGCGTTGAAGCCAAAGGTGGGTGACCACTACCTGCACCTCGATCGAGCCGAGGAATTCGCCGAGGTGAAACGCGCTCGCGTCGCGCCCCCCAACGCATTCGCGGATCTCCGCGTGTTCCGCGCGGGCCGTTATGGAGATCTGCTCGGCACTGTCGCCGCCCCACTGGTCGCGCCCGGTGGTGCCGGGTTCACCGCCGCGGTCGATGGCAACCTGCGCTACCTCGCCGTGGATCAGGCGGCGCCGCGGACGCCGTACGCAGCAATTCACGGCGTGACCAGCGAACCCCGGCCCGGACGGCCACTCGCGGTGGTGGTGAACGGCGTCGTTGCCGGTCTGAGCTTCACCTACCGCGCCCCGGGAGCGGATCACAGCGAGTTCTGGGGAACGTTGGTTCCGCGCTTCTTCCATAACGGGCGGAATTTTGTCCAGGTATTCACGATCGACGGGCCCACGAGCGCTCCCGTCTTACGGCTCCTCACCCCTACGCCCGCTCCCGGCCCGTAGCGGGCGGGCCAAGCGGCATGGAGCGGCCCGAGCACTGTCGGGAGTGATGCCCGGTGGATCAGAGGTCCGGTGGTATCCTGGGCAGCCCGCTGCCGCCACCGTACGGAGTGCGAACGCACATGCTCGACGGTCGTCTCCGCGCCACAGTGGCGCGTGGGCTCACCCCCATTGGTTCCGGACTCCAGGCGATCGGCGTGGGGCCGGACGCGCTCACGTTCCTGGGCCTCGCCCTGTCGGTGGCCACTGCATTCCTGATCGGGTCGGGCCACCTGTGGTGGGCCATGCTCGGACTCGCGTTGAGCGGCTTGCTCGATCTGCTCGACGGAACCGTGGCCCGCAACTCCGGTCGCGCTTCGCCGCGGGGTGCGTTCTTTGATTCGGTCATGGATCGTGCGTCCGACGCGCTTGTGTTCGGCGGCGTGGCTTGGTATATCGGGCGTGAAGGCTCTCGGCTTCCGGTGCTGGCACTCGCCGCCGTCGCACTCGCCATGCTCATCTCGTATGAACGCGCGAAGGCCGAGTCCCTGGGATACGACGCGCGTGGTGGGCTGATGGAGCGGGCCGAGCGCATGGTGATGTTGGGCGTCGGACTCGCGTTCGACGTGCTGATCCCGGTCCTTTGGATCATGGTCGCATTGATGTCCATCACCGCAGTCCATCGATTCGTGAAGGTGTGGCGTCAGGCTTCCGACCTCCCACCGATGCCGGGGTTTCTGGGGACCCGGCATCGTCGGACGGCAGGTCCTGATGGTGAGTCGGCGCCGAGTCGATGGCGCGCGGCCGATCGTCCGGCCGCCCGGCGAGCGGCGCGCTCGCCGCGGTCAGCCCGGCGCACCCGCCCGTAAGGTTCCCGGGTGCCCTCAGCGTCCTACGTGGCCTACCGCTTCGGCGCGGCAGTTGCCAACGCGA
>JANPBJ010000239.1:0-16822 GCA_031430375.1 Acidimicrobiia bacterium | reverse complement strand
GCAAGGGACATTGCGTAACGCTTGGGTGGGCCGGCGCGCTTTGCGTTCGGGATTCAGGCGTCGGATACCGACGGTCAGACCCCAAACGCGGTGGCAAGGCTGGAGATCCTCGGAAAGGGCTACCCCAACAGTGCTTCGAGTTCGTCGCCCTTGATGCGACGGAAGGCACGCTTGGGGCGGGCGCGGTCGAGCAAGGCGACTTCGAGTTGGGTCGCCGTGAGGGTCTCGCCGTCGGCGGCCAGCGAGCTCGCGCCGAGCTTGACTGCGTCGGCGAGGGCCATGGAGTCGGTGAAGCCCTCCCCGACGACCCCGGCGATGCGTTCGGCTTCGCCACCGAGGACGGTGAAGCGTTGCTCGTCCATGACCGTGCCGTCGTAGAGGATGTGGTACAGCTGGTTCGGTTCTTCGGGTGTGGCACCCACTTGCGCCACGAGGATCTCGACTTCGTACGGCTTCATCTCGTGGGTGAAGACCTGACCGAGCGTCTGCGCGTACGCGTTGGCGAGCGAACTCGCGGAGACGTCCTCGGGCGAATACTGGTACCCCTTGAGGTCGGCGAGTCGGACGCCGCCGATCTTCAGGCTCTGGAACTCGTTGTACTTGCCCACCCCGGCGAACGCGATGCGGTCGTAGATCTCGCTGACCTTGTAGAGCGTGCGGCTCGGGTTCTCCGCGACGATGACCACGCCCGCGGCGCACTCCATCGCGACGAGGCTGCGCCCACGCGCGATGCCCTTCCGGGCGTAGTCAGCCCGGTCCTTCATCATCTGTTCCGGCGCGACGTAAAACGGCATGTTCACGATTCACCACCTGCCTCGCTGCTGTCGTTGCCGCCACGTTCGGGGCCGCCGAGGAGGGCCTGGGCCCGGGCGGCCACGTCGGCGTCGTCGAGGAGACGGAACCCGTCGGTATCGATGATCGCGACCATCGGGTAGATGCCGCGGACGAGGTCCGGACCACCGGTCGCGGCGTCCTCGTCGGCCGCGGCGAACAGGGAGCGGATCGCCAGACCGACGGCACCCTCCGAGCTCATCCCCTCGGTCCAGCCGGCTTTGATCCAGTTCCGGGCGTGCACGCCACCGGATCCGTTGGTTTGGTAATCAGCCTCTTCGTACTTGCCGCCGGTCGCGTCGTAGGAGAAGACCCGGCCCCGCGTGCGGCGGTGGTCGTACCCCGCGAACAGCGGGATGACGACGAAGCCCTGCATCGCTGCGGGCAGGTTCGCTCGCACCATCTGCGCGAGTTGGTTGGCCTTGCCTTCGAGGCTGAGTTGCTCGCCTTCCACCTTCTCGTAGTGGCGGAGTTGCACCTGGAAGAGTCGCACCATCTCGACGGCCGGTCCGGCCGCGCCGGCGATCGCGACGCCGGAGTGCTCGTCGGCCGCGAAGACCTTCTCGATCCGGCGGTTGGCGATCGCATGCCCGGCGGTGGCCCGGCGGTCGCCGGCCATCACGACACCGTCGGCGGACCGGATCGCGACCACGGTGGTGGCGTGGGTGATCTCGAAGCCTTCGGGTCGACGGTCACCGCCCGGACCCGGGAGCGACTCCGGCGCGACGTGGCGCAGGAGTTCGACGAAGGACGGTCCGGGATCGTGATCGGACGCGAAGAACGGCAACATCAATGGCTCGCTCATGAACCGGCGAGCCTATACGTGGTCTTCACCGGATTCGGTGGAACCGCCGCCAGCGCGCGATGCGCCGCACCAGGCGCCGGTGTTCGCGCGCCTCGAGATGGGCGGCGACGACGTTGTCGGGCACGCGGGATGCGTCAACGCGAATACCGCGGGCCAACGAGGACGACAGTGACGAGCCGGAACGGCTCATGGGGCGGTGGGCCGCCGAGTCACTGACCGCCCTTTTGCACGTACGAACGCACGAACTCCTCGGCGTTGGACTCCAACACGCTGTCGATCTCGTCGAGCAGGTCGTCGAGCTCCTCTTTCAACGCCTCGCCCTGGCGCGCGGGAGCCGCGGTTTCCTCATCAGTGTCGGTGCGCTCCTGGGGAGCGGGCTTCTTCTTCTGTTCTCGTTCTGGCATCGCGTGCGTCCTTTTTGAACTATGACCCGAGCTGGTCTACAAGCTGTGCTGGAGTCGAACACTGGTCGAACAACGCCTCGACGTGGGCGCGGCTTCCCTTGAGGGGTTCCATCATGGGAATCCGCCGTAACGGGTCGGTTCCGACATCAAGGATCAAACTGTCCCAGTTCGCCGCGACGACCGAATCGGCCCAGCGAGTGAGGCACTGTCCACGGAAGTATGCCCGGGTTGTGTCCGGCGGTTCGGTCATTGCCGCGAGTACAGCATCCTCGGTGAGGATTCGTTCCACCGTTCCCGCGCGCACGAGCCGTTCGTAGAGCGAACGCTCAGGCCGAACGTCATGATATTGGAGGTCGAGCAGCGCGAGTTTGGGGTTGTCCCAAGCGAGGCCATCGCGCTCGCGGTATGCGTCGAGCAACGCAAGTTTGGTGACCCAATCGAGTTGGCCGTTCAGACTCATCGGGTCATGTTCGAGTCCCGTCAGCGTTGCTTCCCAGCGTCGAAGCACTTCGAGGCCCACACTCCCTCCGCAGAGTTCGAGGCCGGTCTCCTCCGCGTACTTCTGGGCGAGACGGAGGAACTCCCACTGGAGTTCGAGCGCGGTGCACGTCCCTCCACCCGCGCGCTCCATCGTGGCTCGCAGCGTTGGATCGTGGGAGACCGTGCGGACGGCATTCACCGGCCCTACGATCGAGAGATCGGTATCGAGGAAGTTGTCTTCGATCATGCCGAGGACGATGGCCATCGTGCCAACCTTGAGGAACGTGGCGACCTCGCACAGGTTGGCATCGCCCGTGATCACGTGAACGCGCCGGTACTTCTGTGGATCCGCGTGCGGTTCGTCGCGGGTGTTCACCAATGGTCGCTTGAGCGTGGTTTCGAGGCCCACCTCCTCCTCGAAGAAATCGGCACGGCTCGAGATCTGGAACCCCACATTCGTGGCCCCGTTCTCGGCGCCGATCTTGCCCGCACCGCAGAAGATCTGGCGCGTGACGAACCACGGCAGAAGCGTGGAGACGATGTTTGCAAACGGCGTCTGACGGTCGACCATGTAGTTCTCGTGGGTGCCATACGAGTTGCCCTTGCCGTCGGAGTTGTTCTTGTAGACGACAATCTCCTGGCCGGGTTCCAAGAGGCGACGTGATGCCTGCATCGACCGAGCCAGGATTCGCTCTCCCGCCTTGTCGGCGAGCACGAGTTCCATCGCGTTAGAGCACTCCGGCGTGGAGTACTCCGGGTGGGCGTGGTCCACGTAGTAGCGAGCCCCGTTGGTGAGCACGGTGTTGACGAGATGGGTCTCGACCATCGGAGCTTGTGAGCCGCCGCCGCCGTTGCCGCGGGCATCTCGGCCCGGGCTTTCGTCGTCGAAGTCCCACCCGATCCGGCGGTGTTCCACGTAGGCGTTGATGAGGAGCGACGATGCAAGCACCGGGTTCGGGTCCGGCGTATTGCGCAACACGACGCCGTACTCCGTCTCGATTCCACACACCTTTGCGACGGCCACCCGCGCAGGCTAGCCCTGGGTGATTGCCCCTACGCTCGCACTTCGTTCCTGAGTCCCGGCAATCGGCGGCTCGGGCGAGGGCGAATCAGGGAGTTCCTCCTGGGAGTCCCAGACGTCGAACACTTGGATCTCACCGCGACTCGCGACTCAGTGGCTGGTGTAGTTGACCGGCGGCGCATCCTTCACGCCCACCGCGAAGCAGAAGCAATGAATCGGTTGCTCGCCAATGGTGCGCAGGCTGTGCACCGCGTCCGGCGGGATATACACGAGGTCGCCCACAGAAATATCGCGCTCCTCACCGTCGATGATCATCACGCCTGCGCCCGTCATCACGAAATAGAACTCGTGGGTCGGGTGCGTGTGTGGGAACACCTCGCCACCAACTGCCACTTCGAACTCATTGGCGAGTTCGAGGTAGCCGCCGTTCGTGATCGCATGCATTTCACGCGGGTGGATCAGCCACCACACCGGCACCGTGCCGTTGTGTTCCACTTCCGGCGTGATCGTGTCGACGTTGCGGACGTCCATCGTTCTCCCCGATTCTTCGCTGCGTGGGGGCACAGTGTGCCGCGAACGGCGGTCGTCAGCGAGCGACCGCTCCGGCCTCAGCGCCACGCTGGTTCCGTGACGCCTGAGGCGTGTCGTCGTTGGCCTCTCGAAGGTCGTCGGCGATCTGGGCGTAGTCGGCGACGAGGTTGCGCTCTGGCCGAGGGTGACCCGGGATCGTGACCGCCTGCCCCGAGTAGCTGATCGTTGGTACGAGGCTGTCGTGATCTTGGCAGTGCCCTTCTCGCCGGGTTTGGCAGGGTCGGACCGCTTCGAATCTGGTTGAAGGGCGTCTGACCTTCTCGTTCCGTTTCGGGGTATCAGCCCGGAATATATGGGTTTTTGGTGTGGTCTCACCCTTCTGCCAGTATGCGAATAGATGTTCGAGACGGCGGGTTCCGACGAGTTTGATGGTGATGCGGCGTTAGGTCACATCGCCGCGGGTCTCGACGGGTTGCGGTCCGAGGACCGGGCTGGTTGGTCGTCCGCGGCGCGTTCGGCGCGGGTCGTGGAGATCGGCGAGATCGTTGAAGTGTTACGAGCCGAACTGGTGAGGGCCGTCGCAGTCTGGGATGGGAATGGCGACTATGCGGCCGACGGGTCGCTGAACGCCACGGTGTGGCTCACCCATCGGATCCCCACCACCCGGGCCAGTGCGGCCCGCCTCGTTGCCACGGCCCGGGTGACCCGCCGATCCGAACGGATCGAGAAAGCCCTCGCCGTGGGAGACGTGACCGTCAGTCACGTCGAAACGATCGCCCGGGTGATCCACAAACGGGAAGACATTTTCACGACCCATGGCGACGTGTTGATCGACGCGGCGATCGCGGTACGACCCGAAGAGTTCCGGACAGCAGCCCGCCGGTGGCGGGCCCTCGCCGACGATGAAGTCGGCACGGTTGATGATCCGCACGACCCGTCACGCAACGAGTTGACCCTCTCCCCCACGTTGGGTGGCGTCGCCCTGCGCGGCTGGTTCAACACTGCCATGGGACTCGAGATCAAAGCCCTCATCGACGGATACGACCACCCCGACCCCATCCACGGCCAGACCCCACCCCGCACCAAAGCGCAACGCAACGCCGCCGCGCTCCACGCCCTCCTGTTCGGCGAACGGGACCCATCAACCAAAAACGTTGATATCACCCTCGATGCCACCATCGACGCGCAGACCCTCGCCGGCCAGTGGCCCACCAACCTGCACACCGTCCGCTGCGACGTCGACGGCTACGGACCCGTCCCCTGTTCGCTCATCCGATCGTGGCTCACCGAAGCAGTCCTGCGCCGCGTCGTCACAGCCGACAGTGAAGTCCTCGACCTCGGCCGCGGTGTCCGCCTCGCATCACGCGCGCAGCGACGCGCCATGAAACACCGAGACGGTGACTGTGCCGTCCCCGACTGCGCGCGACCCCCACACTGGTGCGACGCCCACCACGTCACCGCCTACGCCACCGGCGGAGCCACCAACCTCAACGACCTCGTCTACGTCTGTCGAAGGCACCACCACATGCTCGAACACGGCTGGACCCTCACCCAAGACCCCGACAACACCTGGACATTCACCCCACCCGCAGATCCCAACCCCACCCGCGGCCCGCCGTAGCACGGAACGTTCGGAGCCTGTCCGACGCGGGCGACCATCGAAAGCGTGAACGCGCGCAACATCCACGACGAACGTCGCGGAGCGTCGGCGCGAACGCGAGCGTCGCAAAGGGAACGCGTACGCCGTGAACCTGATCGCTCGCGCTCGCTACAGGTACTGACCGGTGGTGATGCGCTCGATCTGGCGGCCGCCGCCTTCGGGGTCGTCCTTGGTGAGCAGCGTGCGGACGAACACGATGCGCTCGCCCTTCTTGCCGGAGATCTTCGCCCAATCGTCGGGGTTCGTGGTGTTGGGAAGGTCTTCCTGTTCGCGGTACTCCTGCTTGATGGAGTCGAGGAGGTCCTGCGTACTGATCCCGTGGGTTCCACCCGCGATAGTGCGCTTGATAGCGAGCTTCTTCGCGCGTCGCACGATGTTCTCGATCATGGCGCCCGATGAGAAGTCCTTGAAGAACAGGATCTCTTTGTCGCCGTTCTGATAGGTCACCTCGAGGAACCGGTTCAGTTCGTCGGTCGCGTACATCGCGTCCACGGCGTCGTCGATCATCCGCACGATCGCGGCCGACGCGTCTCCGTCGAAGTGCTTGGTCTCGTCCTCCGCTATGGGCAGCGTCGGGACCAAGTACTGAGCGAAGATCTGCTTGGCTGCGATCTCGTTCGGTCGCTCGATCTTGATCTTCACGTCGAGGCGGCCCGGTCGCAGGATTGCCGGATCGATGAGATCCTCGCGGTTCGAGGCCCCGATGACGATCACGTTCTTGAGCGCCTCGACCCCATCGATCTCCGCGAGCAGCTGCGGAACGATTGTCGATTCCATATCGGAACTGATCCCCGTGCCCCGGGTGCGGAAGAGCGAGTCCATCTCGTCGAAGAAGATGATGACGGGCACGCCCTCTTCGCTTTTCTCGCGTGCTCGCTCGAAGATGAGCCGGATTTGGCGCTCGGTCTCGCCCACATATTTATTGAGGAGCTCAGGACCCTTGATGTTGAGGAAGTACGACTTTGTCTGTGCGTTGCCAGTCTTCTCGGATACGCGCTTGGCGAGTGAGTTCGCCACGGCCTTCGCGATCAGAGTCTTGCCGCAACCTGGCGGGCCGTAGAGCAGGATGCCCTTTGGCGGTTGGAGGTCGTGTTCCGAGAAGAGATCAGCATGGAGGTACGGCAGCTCGACCGCATCTTGGATCTGCTCGATCTGGGCGTCGAGGCCGCCGATGTCGGCGTAGGTGATATCCGGAACCTCTTCGAGGACGAGTTCTTCTACCTCGGGCCGAGGGATGCGCTCCACGAGCAGTCCCGAGCGAGCGTCAATGAGCACATGCTCGCCGGACCGGATCTTCACGCCGATCAGATCTTCCGCGAGTTCCGCGATGCGCTCTTCATCGGCGCGGCCCACGATCAACGCGCGGTGGCCGTCTTCGAGGACTTCCTTGAAGACCACGACCTCGCCCTGGGTTTCGGCGCCGCGTGCCAATACCACGTTCATCGATTCGTTGAGCACAACTTCCTGGCCGCGCCGCAGCGAGGACGGATCGAGCTCGGGGTGGATTGCCACCCGCATCTTGCGGCCGGCGCTGGAGACGTCGACGGTGCCGTCGTCGTTCGCGCCGAGAAAGGTTCCGTAGCCCGACGGCGGCATCGTGAGCTTCTCTACCTCTTCTCGCAGGGCCGAGATGTGCTCACGCGCTTCGCGCAGGGTGGCGGAGAGCCGCTCGTTCTGGGAGACGGCCTTGGCGAGTTGTCCCTTCGTCTCGAGGATTCGTTCCTCGAGGGTTCGGACGCGCTTGGGTGCGTCTTGGAGCCGACGGCGTAGGAGGACGATCTCCTCGCCGAGGGTCTTGCACTCATCTTGGAGCTCGCCAACTTGATGTTCGTACTCGGCGAGGCGTCGTTCGTGTTCACTGGCCACGAGGCAGTCCTTCCGATCAAAGCCCAATGGAGCGCTCTTCGCGCACCCTAACCAGCGCTCGCGCCCACGATCGGCTTTTTCCTCATGCTCGCGGTGTAAATTGCCGATCGGAGTGCAGCACCGTACGCTCCGATCGGCTAGTACGGACCGGAAGTTGAGATCCATCCCGGTCAAGTCGAGAACTCGGTTGCGAACCCCCCCGACCGCCAACGACGATGTGAGGATCAACGATGAAGGTCTGGATCGATCAGGACCTGTGCACGGGCGACGGCCTCTGCGAGGAGATCGCCCCCACAGTTTTCACGCTCCTTGACGATGGCCTGGCCTACGTCAAGGAAGGCGACAAAGTGTTTGCGGAGCCCGGCGGCGCCGAGGGTCTGGCCAACATCCCCGATGGGATGCTTGAGGCCACCATCGAATCTGCCGAGGAATGCCCCGGAGAATGCATCTACATCGAAGCCGAGTAAAACCCGACCCGGCTGTATGAGCGGAATGCAAGAACCGAGGGAAACGGCGCGGGTATCCTGGTCCGACTCCCGAGGTGTGGCCCGAGCGGCCCACGACGAAGTCGTATGAGCGGAATGCTAGAACCGAGGGAAACGGAAGGAGGAGCGAGATGCCCACAAGCGAACCCCCGAGTAGTGACACTCGCGTCCCCCAAGCTGTTCGTGCAGCCCTGATCATCTGATCTGATGTTGCCGTAGGCAGGAGGCGCGACCTCGTTTGCGTCCCTCCCGTCCCACCCACCTGGGCGCCGTAAAACGGCGCACCGCTGGAGGTGTCCCATGGCTCGTCGTCCTCCCCTTCCTACGCCCGCCGCATTCAAGCGGCGCCGTGAGTTCCGCACGAAGCGTCTCCTCGCCAACCGAGCGGTGGCCGACGCCCTTGTGTCCGTCGCTGCGCTGGCGGGTCGACCCGTCCTCGATCACCGTGGCTCAGAGGTTGGGCGCGTGGTCGATCTCGTGGTGCGCTGGCAGGGCGAGTCGTATCCGCCGCTGACGGGCATCGTGATCCGGGTCGGTCGTCGGCGCGCGTATGTGCCGATCGACCAGATCACCGAGATCGCGCCGGACCGGGTCACCCTCGAGTCCACTCGCCTCGACCTACAAGACTTCAACCGTCGTGACGGTGAGGTGGTACTGAATGGCGACGTGATTGATCACCAGCTCGTCGATGTCGACGGTGTGCGCGTCGTTCGGGCATCGGACCTGTACCTGGCTCGGGTTGCGGGGGTGTACCGCCTGGTTGGTGTCGACGTTGGTTTCCAAACGTTGCTTCGTCGTCTCGGCCCCACGCGGTGGCGTGTGCGAGCAACGCCTGAGCGGGTCATCGACTGGTCGGCGATCCAGTCGTTTGGATCGCCTGGCGCCGGACGACGTGGCCCGATGCAGTCGAATACACCCAACCAGGCGCTGCGGCGGCTCCGGCCGGCCGAACTCGCCGACCTCTTGGAGGAGTTGGGCCGCGAAGAACGCCAGGAGCTGCTCGATCGCCTGGACCCGGAAGTAGCCGCAGATGCGCTGGAGGAGATGAGCCCGGATGAGCTCGGCGCGTTGCTGCGCGAGTCCGAGCCCGACCGGGCCGCGGTCCTGGTGGCAGAGATGGAATCCGACGAAGCTGCGGACGCGTTGCGTGACCTCGAGCCCGATGAGGCCGATGAGTTGCTGAACCAGATGCCCGCCGCGAAAGCAGCCTCACTTCGTGCGCTCTTGGCCTACTCCAAAGGTTCGGCCGGTGGTCTGATGACCACAAATCTGATCCTGGTACGCCCGGAGCAGACGGTGGGCGAGGTGCGCCGGGTGTTGCGGACCCAGGCGGAACATCAGGGTGACGTCGACGCCGTGATCATCGTGGACGACGACGGCCGAGTCGTGCATGACCTGGGGCTCTTCGAGCTGCTTGTTGCTGCGAGCGACGATCAGGTGATCAATGTTGCGGCGCCGCCGGAGCCCGTGACGGTTGGGCCGGATGCTCCGCTCACCGAGGTGATCGAGCAGTTCATCGACTCCCGTGGATCATCGCTGCTCGTGGTCGACGACGAGCACCGGCCGGTTGGCCGCATCCTCGCCGACGACCTGGTTGACGCGCTGGTCCCCGATCGCGGCCGCGTCCGTTTCCCGCGGCTGTTCGGCTGAGGGTCAATCCCATGAGCATCCTTCCGGTTTCTCCCCCGCCGCCCCGTCGGCGTCGCTTCGTGCGACCGGCGATGTTGTTCGCGCTACTCGGCCCGGGGATCATCGCCGCGAGTGCCGGCAACGATGCCGGTGGGATAGCCACGTATGCGTCGGCCGGTTCGCAGTTCACCTATCGCACACTCTTCATCGGCGTGATCATCGTCGCGGCCTTGGTCGCGGTGCAGGAGATGTCGGCCCGGCTCGGCGCTTATAGCGGCGAGGGACTGATGTCGATCGTGCGGGAAGAGTTCTCGCTACGCATCGGTGCGTTCGCAGTGGTGTGCCTGCTCGTTGCGAACTTGGGACTCGTGGTCTCCGAGTTTGCCGGCATCGGCGCCGCGTTCGAGATCTTCGGTGTGTCCCGGTATATCTCGGTGCCGATCGCGGTGGTGTTGATCCTCGGCATTGTGCTCTTCGGTTCCTACCGGCGGGCCGAGCGCGTGTTCTTGATGCTCTCGTTGGTGTTTCTCGTCTATCCCGTCGCGATGGTGCTCGCCGGTCCCGACTGGGGCCAGGTGGCCAAGGACGCGGTCATCCCTCACTTCATCGCGAGTCGGGAGTTTCTGTTGCTCGCGGTCGCGCTGGTGGGTACCACGATCACTCCCTACATGCAGCTGTACCAAGCGGCTGCGGTGGCCGATCGAGGGATCGGTCCCGACGAGTACAAGCACGAACGCCTCGACGCCATCTTCGGCGCCCTCTTCGCCGGGTTCATTTTCATGTCCGTGCTCATCGCAACGGGTGCCGCAATCGGCGGCACCGGCCCGCTCACATCTGCCGACCAGGCGGCGAAGGCGCTCGAACCGGTGGCCGGGTCCGGCGCGGAGGTGCTCTTCGCGCTCGGACTCCTCGGTGCGTCGATGCTCGCGGCCGCGATTGTTCCGCTGAGCACTGCATACGGGTTGGCCGAAGCGGTGGGTGCCGAGCGTTCGGTATCGCGACGGTTCCGCGAGGCGCCGCTGTTCCTCGGAGTGTTCGCGGGCCAGGTGATCATCGGCGGAGCGGTGGCGCTCATCCCGGTCAACCTGATCGACCTGCTGGTTGGTATGCAGGTACTCAACGGCTTCATCACGCCGGTGATTCTGGTGTTTCTCTTCATCCTCACCAACCGCTCCAGCGTCGTGGGGCAGGCGGTGAACGGTCCGAGGTTCCGCGTGTTCGCGTTCATCTGCGTGGCCATGGTCTCGGTCTTGGCGCTCACGGCCTTGGGATTCACCATCGTCGACGCGGTGGGCGGGTAACTCGATGCCTCGTCGCGGATCGCAGATCAGTTGATCAAGCATGTTCCCGTGCTGGCGGCCTTGTCGGTGGTGCGAGCGAGACGGATGAAGGGCTTGAGCTCCCCAATCGCCAATGCGAACGCGGTGGTGTCGCTGGCCGGATCGATCGCAAAGACCATCGCTTGGACTCGGCCGTCGGCGCCGATCACCGGGGCTCCGGAGTCGCCGACGATGAGATGGGCAGCCAGGCCCACGATCGACGTCCGGACCGTGCCGTTGCGGTAGATGTCGCTGCGCGCGATGTCGATGCGACGCGCCACCCGGGCGGGCGTGGCGCGTAGTTCACCGCCATTCGGATGACCGAGCACGCTGGCGATGGAGCGGAGTTTGGTGGAACCGAGGGGCAGCGGTGTGAAGTTCGCGCCGGGAACGCGCAAGATGGCGACGTCATGGAGACTGCTGAACACGGTCACGCGAGCCTCGTGGCGCCGACCGTCGGACGTGATGACGTCGGTCCGAGTTTCCCCGGCCACCACGTGTGCATTGGTGATGACCGTGTCCGGCGCAATCGCGAAGCCCGTGCCTGAGATGCGAAGTCCGCAGGCCACTCCTTCCACGAGCATCACCGAACGCTCCGCGCGGGTGGTCACGCCGGGCCCGGCGTCGCTGGTGGGCGGCTCCCCCACTGCGTTCTGATCACCCCGGCCGTCGCGTTGGAGTTCTGGGTAGGGCGCTTCGCCGATGATGCGGCCGAGAATGCGTGCGGCGCGCGGCTCTGTTGGGGCATAGCGATCGATGAGGGCGACCATGCTCGAATCGCGAGCCACTCGGGCAGGCCAACCCGGAGTTGAGCGCAACGCAGGGAGCAGGAGCCAGAGCAACACGAGCGTGCCCAACCCACCGACGATCCCTCCCGCCACGCGATCGAGTGCTGACGCGTCGTTGGAGAGTTCGAGGCGAGCACGAAGCGTGTGGCTGGCCACGAGTCCAACGGTGTGACCGATCAGCGCGAGGCCGACCAGCAGTGATGAGACTGCGAGCAACCGGATCCCGGGCGTGCTCGAGGCGAGCGAGGCTGCGATTCGGGGCATCAGCCGGAGGCCGATCATGAGCCCGACCGCGAGGCCGAGCCAGGACATCACCCTGATGAGGAACCCGACGCGTTGTCCGATCAGCGCGCCAACCGCCACCGCGCTGAGGACGACGAGATCGAGGCGGTTCACTCCGGGCTGGCCAGCTTGCGGGCGACGGTGAGGAAGCCGGTGTGCGCGACCATGCGGTGATCGGGGCGTACCGAGAGCCCGTCCACATTCCAGCCGCGCTGCAGCACCTCGAGAGTCTCGGCCATACCGAAGCTCGACTCTGCCAGGTGCTCGCGGAGGGTGGCGACCTGAAGAATCGTGGGGAGATACGAAAGAATGATCCCTCCCGGGCGCAGCGCGGCCTCGGCGTGCTTGACCACCTGCCATGGCTCGGGCAGGTCGAGCACGATGCGGTCGATGTCGGTGGCGTCGATGCCTTCGTAGATATCGCGCACCTCGACGGTGAGGGGGACATCCGGGCCGAGGTAGCCCTCCACATTGCGTTGGGCACGGTCGGCGAAATCGTCACGGATTTCGTAACCGGATACGCGGCCGCCGGATCCGACGGCTCGAAGCAGCGTCATCGTGAGTGCCCCCGAGCCGACCCCTGATTCGAGGACGTGCGCACCAGGGAAGATGTCGGCGAGGATGATGATTGGGCCCAGATCCTTGGGGTAGATCACCTGTGCGCCGCGCGGCATCTGGAGGATGTACTCGGAGAGCGTGGGGCGAATGGCGATCAACGCCGCGCCCCGAGTGGTGCGAAGTGTCACTCCCTCCTCGGCGCCGATGATGTTCGCGTGATCCAGCACGCCCGCGTGGGTGTGAAACTCGCCACCTTCGCGGAGTTCGATCATGTGGCGACGCCGCTTGCGGTCGGTGAGTAGCACGCGGTCGCCGACTCGAAACGGTCCGTGCATATCAGTTCCCTGTTCGCAGTGTCACTGGGTGTAACGCGGCCCGAGCCCGCAGCGAACAGAATGCGCACCGATCGCCGGTCGTCGTGGGTGCACCGCATTCGCTACACGGTTGCAGCGTGGCGCGTTCGTCGTCGGCCTCGCCGACGAATGCGTCGTGGCCGCGGCTCCAAAATCCGCTGAGGAACGCGGCCTTCGTTCCGGGCGACTTGGTTTCGAGTTGATTGAGGATCTCCTTCAACCCGATGTGCCGGTTGCCCGCAGCCATCGGACACTCCTCGACCTGGTAGTCGATATCCCGCAGGACACAGTAAGCCGCCATCTCTCGTTCGGTGAGACGAACGAGAGGCTTGACTTTTCGGGCGAAGCCCTCGCTCGCCGGAAGAACTGGAAACTGTCGGCCGAGGTAACCGGTTTCCCAGCGGAGGACATTGCCGAGGAGTACCGCTGCTTCGTCGTCGAGGTTGTGCCCAGTGGCGACAACGTCGTAGCCCTCGTCGAGCGCAACTCGGTTGAAGAGGTGCCGCTTCGAAAGTCCGCAGGACCCGCATGGCGCCCGATTGGTTGCCGCGGCCGCAGCGGGGATGTCGTATCCGTACATCGAACGCAGGTCAACGTCGTGCAACACGAGGTCTCGCTTGTTGGCAAAGTCGCGGACGAAGACGCCCGACGCGTCGGAGTAGTCCCCAATGCCGAGGCCGAGGTAGAGGCCGTCGGCGGGGATGTCGATCGCGGCCAGAATGTCCCAGAGCGCGAGCGAGTCCTTGCCGCCGGAAACCGCAACGAGGACCCGGTCGCCGGGGTTGATCATGTGGTGATCTTTGATCGCCCGGCGAACCTGTTCGCGGCATTGATGGAGGAAGCACTCGGAGCAGAACGCGGCGTTGTGGCGGCGAATGTCGATGATGGCGGGTGCCTTGCAACGGGTGCACTTCATTGCGCGCCCCCCGAGATGACGGGTCGGATCTCGATGACGTCGGCGTCGGTGAGTCGAGTGTCGTGGGTGACCAGCGTGTCACCGCAGATGACGAGAACCGACTCGGGTACCAAATCGAGACGCGCCAGGAGGGCGTCGACGGTCAGCGGGCCGGGCACGTCGATTTCGCGACGGGGGTTACGAAGAATGACTCTCATGGAGCCATGCACGCTACCGGCCGCGGCGCAGGCCCCTGATCTCGTAGACCTCTCCGGGCTTCACCGCGAATCGAATCGCCGGCTTGCTCGACGTTCGGATGAGGCGGCGAAAGACGCGAACGCCAGTGAACAGCGCAGTCACCGCGAAAGCGGCTTTGCCTTTTTGTTTGGCGCGGGCGCCGATGAATCCGCCGACGATCGAGACGGCACTCACGGTCGACTCATACTCGTCGGATTTCCACGATGGTGGTGAGCCGCTTGCCCCGGCGCCGTCCGAAAAGGAACACGCCGGCGATGACCACTGCGATCACCACCGCGCCAACGGTTATTGCCAACTGCTTGGTGTTCGCGACCTGGTCATCAACCTCTCCGCCGATCTCGCGCAGCTTGGCTTCGATGTCAGCTCGAGTGATCGGCTCGTTCGGCGCGCTCACGCTGGACCTTTCTTCGTGCGAGTTCCGATTTTGAATACGAGCGCCGCGGCGACCAGGAGTGCCACGATCACCACGAAGTACGGGATGATCGACCAGTTGCCGTGAAACGTGGTGTCGGTTTCGTGCTGGAGCAGCCGCAGGACGCCGAGGGCTATGAAGATGACGCCGGTACCGAGGAGCAGCGACCCGGCAATGCCGAACGCGACAACCCGTCCCAGCGCCTTGAGCGGCTCGGTGGTCTCTTGTTTGAAGTATGCCTTGACGAGCTGGGTGAGCTCGGCGACGGCTTGTGGGATAGGAGCGGGGCGATTGGCCACGGGCGGATTCAACACGCAGGCCGCGCATCGGGGCAAGCCGTAGACGAAAGCGGGGCGATTGGGGCCGGAACCAATGTGAGTCCGGCCGAGGATTCCGGGAAGACGGCGATGTGGGTTGCCATCGCTTCGCGAAGGCTGAACGCAGTGGACTCCCCGAAGGGCCCAGCCACGAGCAGCGAGAACGTGAGGGGTCGATCACTGTGAACGAATCCAGCCAACCCACTCACCCCATCCAGGGTTCCGGTCTTGGCGCGAAGATTGCCCGCGAGCGGTGGGCTGCGCAGCCGGGCGGCGAGCGTTCCTCGTTCTCCTGCGATCGCGAGACCGTGGCGAATCGGCGCGAACTCGATCGTTTCGGCAAGGTTCAGGACGTCAATGAGCGTGGTGCAGGTCACCGAGTTGTCCCGAGAGAGCCCGGAGCCGTCGACGATGCTCACGCCAGTGAGGTTGACCCCGAGGTCGGTCAACGCGGCGGTGAGTTCGAGGACACCCCGCGCGGTGGTCCCTTCCCCTGCCCGGGCGCCGAGTTCGCGCATGAGCATCTCGGCAGTGAGGTTGTCGCTGGCACTGAGCATCTCGGCCAGGACGAGCGGCAACGGCGGCGAGTCAAGCGACGCGATCTTCGTCTGCTGCTCCGCTTCGCGGCCCACGCCTCGACGCGGCGGGCCCACAGACACCCCACGGGCGCTCAAGAGACGCGTTAACTCGGTGGCTGCATTCAGCGCGGGATCGGCGGCGGCCGAGCCGGTGCCGCTCGCGCCGCCATAACCGTCGTTCACGGTGAGCGCACCGATTGGTCCGACGGACGCACGTCTCGACTCGTTCCAGGCCGGAACGTCGCGCGCGGAGTCGTACCGATCGTCGGTGCCCACCACGCCACCTGGCACGGAGCGGATCCCCGCAGCGACGATCCGGTCCGCAAGGGTCGCGAGCGGCGTCGCGGCGAGACCAGCTGTGTCCGGATCGGCCGCGTCCAGCGCGATTCGCTCGGGTGTCGCGAGGAGCGGATCGCCGCCGCCGATCATGATGAGGCGATCGACCGCACCCGCACTCGGCGCCGACGGCGCAACGACGGCAGTGGTGAAGTGGAAGGCGGCGCCGAGTGTGTGGAGCGCCGCGGTTGCCGTCAAGAGCTTGATGGTGCTCGCCGGCGTTTGCGGTTCGTGGATGTTCAGCGTGGCCGCCGGGGCGATCTCGTCATGAACGGAAAAGCAGCCCTGGAACGACCCGAGACGGTCGACCAACGCGGCTTGGAGGTGTTGAGCTCCCACTGCATCCACGACCGGCTGGGGAATCCTGCGGGTCGACCAGATTGGAGTTCCGAGGGTGGCGCCGGGCCTGGTGGTCCGGGCCGCGCCGGGGCGTTGGAAGGCGCCGAGGACTGCGACTGCCGCGGTGATCGCGAGGAGCGCAACGAGTACCCGGCGTGCCGCCGTTCCCGTGCCGCCCATCAGTGATTCGTCACGGACGGTTCATCACACGAGTCCGCGCCGAGCACGGAATCGGGCGTACCGATAGAGATGGCCCAGCGCGGTCACGGCGCGGTTCGAGGACGCGTAACAGAGCCGACCGGTCTCGGCGACGGTGCGCGGTCCCGCATTGTTGGGGAACGCCACTGCCAGCTCAGTGGCGGTGAGGATCGGCTTACCGGTCGCATCACTGATTTCGGCGGCGGCCCGGGCGAATCTCGCGTCCTGGCGTTCGTGGTAGTCGACGATTCGTTCCAGGCCGTCGCCGGGATAGAAGCGTCCATCACGCATCAGCCGTGCCTGATTCGACTGGATGCCGAGGCCGAGATATACCACCGCGTCGATTGCTTCATGGTTGGCCACCATCGACATGACCTCGGGGATCGTGTCACGGGTCTCTCCGCCCGCGAGGTCGATCGGATTGTTTCGGCTCCAGCGCGGTGGGAGCAACGTATCGACTGCGGCGCGCAGATCCTC
>JANPBJ010000238.1:0-31773 GCA_031430375.1 Acidimicrobiia bacterium | reverse complement strand
CGAACGTGACGGTGCCGTCAAGCGGTACCTGTGAGCTGCCGCCGGCCGCGTGGATCAAGTGGCTGTTCACCAGGGTGCCCGTGGCGATCGGAGCAAGTCCCGGCGCCGGGACTTGGCTGGCCTTGCTATACGTTCCCGGTGCTTTGAGGTCGATCGACAGCGGAGCCGGAATCTCGAAGCGTGCGCGTTCGGGGAACACCCGGATCGCAGTTGCGCTGAGGTACTTCCCGCCTGCGACCGAAGGTGGCGCGACCACTTGTTCCATCTGCCCCACGGTGGACTCGACGCTGGCCGCCGACGGGAACGCCGGAAGCGCGGCGAACATCGTCGTCGCGACGAGGGTCGCACCCCCGATCCGCCGAAGCCGTGGCGCACTTTGCCGCCGATCGCTCCGCATCGCCCAACGTGTTTTCACAATTCGCCCCCCCCGGTCGACTTGAAATAAGGCTTTCGTCGATCCCCAGTCAGCGCTGCCCGCAAGGATGGTACTTCCCTTTTGTCATATTCCGCAACTGGCTCGAAGCCGCCCTAACGCTCCGATCGCCGCTGGAATGCCGTGCGATAGCGGTGCTCGAATCCCAAAGGCAGTGGCGCAGAGCGTGAGGCGGCCTCGACCGTGGCGAAGAAATTCGACCGGAATCGCGCAGAGGCCTTCTCTCCGAGGGTGTCAGTTCCCCGGGGTCACGGCGGTCTGGATGGCTCGGGCCGCGTCGCGTGGCGAGCAATCGCCGACCAGCGCCGCGTGAATTGCGGACCAGCCCGCGTCTTCGACGTCGGGAAACCGGGCGAGTGGGGGATAGGTGATCATCGCAGTGTCGATGGTGTCTCGGGTGATGTCGAGCCGGCGACGATCGGTGGCGTCGGCCGGCTGAATGCTCGCGAGCGCGTCGACGTGCGCGCACATGTTGCCGCCTGCCGTGTCGAGCTGTTGCGCGGCTTCGCCGATGAGATCGGTGACGAGCGCGACCGCGCGGTCGATGTCGCCACACGTTTTCGGGATTGCCCAGGCGTGGCACCCCGAGTAGGACACTCTCCGCTCGGACCCGGCGGGGTAGAGGGATGGCGTGAGCTGTGCTGCGTGCTCGGAGTCGCGGATCGCACCCCATCCACCCGGCCACGCGGCCGCGGCGTCGACCCGGCCGTCGAGCAGCGCCTGATCGACGCCGTCGTAGTGCCAGTCGGGCAGGTCCAACGGTCCGCGGGCGGCCAATCGGCAGAGCGCGTCGATTGCCCATTCGGCCACAGGGGTGTCCATCGTCGGCACCAGCTCGTCGTCGAACAGTGAGCCACCCGCACCGACCACGAGCTCGAAGAACGTACCGAACAGTCCCGACTCGCGACCAGGGAAACCGAAGACGACTTCCGAGTCGATGAGGTCGGGCCAGGTGTCCGGGACCTGCGCGATGCGATCGGTCCGGACCCACAGCACGCGCACGTCCACCAAGCGCGGTGCACACAGCAGCGCGCCACTGAACCGGCAGAGTTCGACGGCGCGCGGAGCGAGTGGGCCGAGCAGTTCGGGCGCGAGGAGGTCGTCGAGATTGTGGAGCCATTGCTGTTGAGACGGCGCGTACTTGGAGTGGGTCGCGAGCACGTCGATGCGCTCACCGGCGCTCAGCATCTCCGCGACCTGGCGGTTGAGTGTGGGGTGGTCGGCGTGAACGACGATCTCGATGTCGTCGGCAACGAAGTGTTCGTAGAGATGGTCGTACATCGGGCCGCCGACGAGCGCGACATGCGGCGGATCTTTGGTCACGACGACACGATCCGTACGCCGGTGATGCCACCGTCGAGCAGAAAGTCGGCGCCGGTCGTGAAGGTGGTGGGCGCGGCAAGGTAGACGACCGTGGCCGCGACCTCCTCGCAGGCCACCATGCGGCCCAAAGGCTGGCGCGCGCGAAGCGCCTCGGTGGCTCCTTCGGGATCGGGTGTGGTCTGGACCAGTCGCTGGACCCACGGGCTCCACACGGTGCCGGGCGAGACGCAGTTGACCCGGATGCCGCGGGTGATCTCATCCGCGGCCATGGCCTTAGTGAGCGCGAGCACCGCGCCCTTCGACGCGCCGTAGACCGCGCGCTCCACGAGGCCGACCGACGCGACGACCGAGCAGGTATTGACGATCGCACCCTGGCCGGCGGCGCGCATGGCAGGGAGGAACGCGCGGCTCATGTTCGCCGTGCCGAACACGTTGACCGCGAAGACGCGTTGCCACTCGTCGGGGGTGGAGGTGACCACGTCGCCGACAGCACTGATCCCGGCGTTGTTGCAGAGCACGTCGACGCGGCCGTGTTCGGTGACGATCCGGGCCGCGGCGTCGGCACAAGCCTGCGGGTCGGTCACGTCGAAGCCGTCGACGAGATCGAGGCCGATCACGGTGGCGCCGAGCGCGGTGAACGCTTCGGTGATGGCCGTGCCGATGCCGCCGCTCGACCCGGTCACCACGATCACTCGTTGTCCCATGGTGCACTCCTTTCGGCCTGGTCCCACCTGACCCCAACGGGCGTGGCGGTGGTCATCATGGCGCGCGCCGGGGGCGGCTGCTTACTGTGCCGGGATGACTCGGATCACCGGTGTGCGAACCCTCGACGTGCGGGCGCCGACCTCCCGCACCTTGGCCGGTTCCGATGCCGTGCACACCGACCCGGACTACTCCGGCGCCTACGTGTTCCTCGAGACCGATGGCGACCACGAGGGCGTGGGCATGACGTTCACCATCGGCGCCGGCAACGACCTCTGCTGCGCGGCGATCGAGCAGTTGGCGGTCCTCGTGGTGGGCCGAGACGTGGACGATCTGCTGGCCGACTCGGCGCGGATGTGGCGTGATCTCACCAACCACAGCCAGCTCCGGTGGCTCGGACCCGAGAAGGGGCTCATCCACCTTGCCACGGCCGCGATTGTCAACGCGGTGTGGGACCTGAGTGCGAAGACTGCGGGTAAGCCGCTCTGGCAACTCATCGCGGATCTCTCGCCCGAGGAGTTCGTGGGGCTCGTCGACTTCCGGTATCTCAGCGATGTGCTCGATCGTGATGAGGCGTTCGACCTCGTGCGCGGGCTCGCGCCTACGAAGGCCGCGCGCGTCGCGGAGCTGCGCCGCGACGGGTATCCCGCCTACCTCACCTCCGCCGGATGGCTCGGGTACTCCGAGGACAAGGTGCGCCACCTGGCGCGCGCCGCGCTCGCCGAGGGGTGGAAGTGTTTCAAGACCAAGGTTGGTGTCGACATCGCGTCCGACGTGCGTCGCTGCGAAGTGATGCGCGAGGAGATCGGTGATCTGCCGCTGATGGCCGACGCGAATCAGGTGTGGGATGTGGGCCAAGCCATCGAGTGGATGCGCCGCCTCGAACCATTCAACCTCCGGTGGATCGAGGAGCCGACCAGCCCCGACGATGTGTTGGGTCACGCGGCGATCCGGCGCGCGGTCGCGCCGGTGGGAGTCGCGACCGGGGAGCACGCGGCGAACCGGGTGATGTTCAAGCAGCTGTTGCAAGCCGAAGCCATCGACTACGTGCAGATCGATGCGTGCCGCCTCGGGGGCGTCAACGAAGTACTCGCCGTGTTGCTCCTCGCGGCGAAGTTCGATGTGCCGGTCTGCCCGCACGCGGGTGGCCTCGGTCTGTGCGAGTACGTGCAACACCTGTCGATCATCGACTACGTGTGCGTATCCGGTTCATTGGATGACCGCACGACCGAGTTCGCCGACCACCTCCACGAGCACTACGTGCATCCGGCACTGATTCGCGACGGCCGCTATCTGGTGCCGGACGCGCCCGGCTACTCCATCGACATGTGGCCCGAGTCCTATGCCGCGCTCACGTGGCCGACGGGTTCCGAATGGCAGTGATCCCCACCGCGCCGCTCGGCGCGCGCGACGTCGAGGTGACGCGGCTCGGCCTCGGGTGTGCGCCGCTCGGCAACCTGTTCACCGCCCTCACCGACGAAGACGCGGCCGCCACGGTCGCGGCAGCCTGGGACGCGGGGATCCGGTACTTCGACACGGCACCGCTCTACGGCCACGGGCTTTCCGAGCAACGGTTGGGCCGAGCGTTGCAGGCGTATCCGCGCGACGAGTACGTGGTGTCGTCGAAGGTCGGTCGACTGTTGCGGCCGGATCCAGACTTCGACCCGGGCGTCTTCCGCGTGGCGCGCGGCCTCGCGCCGCGGTTCGACTACTCGCGCGACGGCGTGCTGCGGTCGATCGAGGAGAGTTTGGAGCGACTGGGCCTCGACCGGCTCGATGTGGTGCTCGTGCACGACCCGGACGATCACGAGCAGGATGCGCTTCGCGGCGCGTTCCCCGCGTTGCTGGAACTCCGAGACCAAGGTGTGGTGCGGGCCATCGGAGCGGGGATGAACCAACACGAGATGCTCTGCCGGTTTGTCGCGCAGGTGGATCTCGATTGTGTGTTGCTCGCCGGGCGGTACACGTTGCTCGATCGGAGCGGGGAGAGGTTGCTCGAAGCGTGCGCGGCGCGTGGTGTCGGCGTCATCCTCGGCGGTGTGTTCAACAGCGGCGTCCTTGCGAGCGTCGACGCGCTTCCAACCTTCGACTACAAGCCTGCATCTACAGACGTGATGACGCGCGTCGCCGCGCTTCGTGAGCTGTGCGACCGCCACGGCGTCGCGCTCCCGGCCGCAGCATTGCAGTTCGCGTTGGCGCACCCCGCGGTAACCACGGTTATCGTCGGCGCGCGCAGCTCGGAGGAGATCACGGCCGATGTCGCGTGGGTGCGCACGCCCCTTCCACCGGCGCTGCGCGCCGAGTTGGACGCGGTGGTGTAGGCGCGGTGTGTGTGCTCAGGAGGTACCGGGCTGCAGGCCGTTCCACAGCGCAGAGATCGGTACGGCCCAAACCTTTTCGTCGAGTTGCAGCGTGAGGCCCCCCGAGTAGAAGACGATCCCTCGGCGCGCACCGTCGACGGTCGCGAGATAGCGATTGAGCCCGATCAAATCATCGCGTCGGACATCGACCGCGGCCTTGACCTCGACCGGTATTGAGGCACCGGTCGCATCAAGGAGTACGGCGTCAACCTCGGTCTTGCGTGCGGTATCTCGCCAATGGCGGACGGTGATCTCGTCGGCGTTCCAACTCGCCTGCGCTACGAGCTCGTTGACCACCAAGGTCTCCAACAGTCCACCGTATTCATGAGCCGGTGGATCCGCGTGGAGGCGAGATGCCCACGCCGCGAGTCCCACATCGACTGCGTGCACCTTCGGATGCGATGTGAGTGTGCGATGTTCCGCGGGTCGATGGCCGAGGAGCTGGTGCACGAGGAAGCTGGAGTCGAGTGCGGCGATTCGGCTGGTGAGTGTCTCTCTCGTGGTCTGCAACTCGCCGGCGACGGTGCTGACATTGAGGAGGCGCGAGGTGGAAGCGGCGAGGTACTTGAACGTGCGAATCATCTCGGAGCGATCTTGGCGGCGTCCGATCTCGTGGTGAACCACGCCCTCCACATACTCCGCGCTGAGATGGGCTCTGACTGCATCATCGATCGGTGCGACTACTCCGGCGAGCGCCGGGAGTCCTCCAGCGCGGATTCGATGCAGGAGGTCCGCGCGCGCGATCTCCGCACGGGCGAACGCTGGGCCCGGCGCGGCGTCGAACAGGTCAGAAACCAGACTGACGGGGGAGCCGGCCAACTCGGCCTGGGTCATCGGCCACAACCGCATCCGCACCGCGCGTCCGGCCAACGCGTCGGATCCTCCGAGTGTTGTCCGTCCCAGACGCGACGAGCCGGTGAGTACGAACATGCCCGGGCGACGTTCTCGATCGACGCGGCGTTTCACCGCGAGTGCGATCTCGGGAACGAGTTGCGCTTCGTCGATGAATGCGGGGGCCGAGAGGTCGTTGACGAACGAGGTGGGAGCGGATGCGGCCGCGGCCAGGACGGTGGGATCGCCGAGGTCGGCGGTGGTGTTGATCAACCCGCGGTCGGCCAATATCGTGCCGATCGAGGTCTTTCCTGATGCCCGCGGGCCCTCGAGGATGAGCACTGGTACCGAGGCGAGGGACGCCTCGATCCGACCAAGCAATCCACGCTTCAGGAACGGTTCCATGGACCGAGACTCTAGAGGAATTGTCGGTTCAGCCGTCGTTTTTTTGACGGGGCACCGCACGATTGTGTCTGCCGACTGGGCCAGAGCCTTGAGGCGTAGGGCACCGATAGGGTGCTCGGTATGGATCTTGTTGCGTTGTCTGCGTGCTCGCTCGCCGATAGCGAAGGGACACCGCATCGGCTGGGCGATCTTTGGCATGACCGGCCGATTGTGTTGGTGTTCCTCCGACACTTCGGTTGACTGCACTGCCGCGAGCATGCTGCGCAGTTGCGCGAGCGATACGACGAGATCACCAGCCTGGGCGCGGAGGTGGTCGCGATTGGAACCGGTGATCAGCGCTACGCCGATGCGTTCGTCCAGGAGGAACAGATCCCGTTCCTGGTGCTGGTCGACGACGATGCGACCGCCGCACATGCCGCTTCGCTACGAACGCTGAACTGGCTCCAACTGCTGCACCCGCGCACGTGGAAGGCCACGCGGGAAACGTCGAAGCGCGGATATCACGTCCGCAAGGCCGGCGCGCGGGTGCGCCAGATCGGCGCGACCTTCGTGATCGGCGCCGGCGATCGGGTGCGCTACGAGCACATAGATTCCGACAGCACCGACCACGCCCCACTCGACGACGTCCTCGCGGCGCTGCGCCTGCCGTGATGGTCGGTCGCCGCTGATCAAGTGCTGACCGTGATCGGTCGATAGCGCGGGAGTGACCGGTATACCGCGATTTTCGATTGTGGTACCCGCCCACAACGAAGAGGAACTACTCGGGCGGGGGCTGGCGGCTATCGATATGGCCGTGCGCGCCTCGGGATCGACCGCCGAGGTCATCGTCGTCGCGAACCGTTGTGTCGATCGGACGGAGACGATCGCTGCGGCGAACGGCGCGAACGTGCTGCAAGACACGAGCCGGAGCATTGCGGCGATTCGGAATGCCGGCGTGCGAGCATCGACCGGCGAGATCGTCGTGACCATCGACGCCGACAACCTCATGCACGAGCGAGCGCTGGTGGAGGTAAATCGGCTCATCGATGCACGCGACTACGTCGGCGGCGGGTGCGAGTTCGTCTCGGAACGCACCTCGTTGGGACTGAGGACCACGAGTGCGGTCCTGCGGCTCGCGATGGTCGTGGGCCGCATCGGCGGCGTCATGTACTGGTGTCGACGGAGCGATTTCGACGCGATCGGCGGCTTCAACGAGTCGCTGGTGTGTGCAGAAGATCTCGACTTCGCGCACCGGCTGGGGCGGCACGGGCGGTCGACGGGTCGCCGATTCGCGAATCTCCGCGGCGTTCCCGTCATCGTGTGCTGTCGAAAGTTTGACTCATACGGTGACTGGCACATGCTCGGATTCTTCGCCCGGGCCCGCACCGTCATCGGGTCGATCAGAGGGACCGACAGGAGCTTCGCGGACGAGTACTACTACGACTACAACGCCGGCTGAGCTGCCACGAAGGCTGACGGTGATGTCGCCCACGGTCCCGGTTGCGTAGATGTAGCGGTCCGGTCGTACGACAACGCAATGGTGCCCGCCGAGGAGTTGCTCGAGTTCCGGTGAGTTTGCGCAGCATCGGCTGCGTCGTGGTGCTCGGCGAGCAGTTGGACATCGCGTGCGGCCGCGACCGCAACGTCGGTGGTGCAGATCAGCCGCCCGAAACCGACCGCGAGTTCCACGATCGCGCGCACGTGGGGTTCGCGTTCGCGTTGATAGGTATTGAGCAGAGCGTCCGGCGCACGTTGGTGGACGATCGCAGCCAGCTTCCACGCGAGGTTGGCGGCGTCACGCATGCCCGAGCACATACCTTGGCCGAGGAACGGTGGCATCTGATGCGCCGCGTCACCGGCCAGGAACAAACGACCGGCGCGGCGCTGAGTTGCTCAGGCTGCGGCTCCTCGGCTGATCGGGCTCAAGATATGAGGATCATGTGAAGGAGAGTATGATGTGGGTATGACACAAGTGAAGCGGCGGGTGACCGTCACGGTGGATCCGGAGCTCGTTGAGGCGGGGAACCGTGCTGTGGCGGCGGGGGCTGCCGACTCGTTGAGTGCGTGGGTGAACACCGCCCTTGCCGAGCAAGCGCGACGAGAGGAGAAGCTCGCCCGGCTGCACGATGCCATCGGCTACCACGAGGCCGAGTTCGGTGAGATCACCGCCGCGGAGATCGCCTCCCAACGCCGAGCCGACCGCGAGGACGCGAAGGTCGTGCGCGGCCGACGCACGCCGACGCGCGTCCGGGCGGCGAAGTCCGCGTGACCCTGGTGCTCGATGCCGGGGCGTTGATCGCGCTCGATCGCAACGATCGGGCGATGTGGGTTCGCCTCAAGGCGGCGCACAGCAAGGGTGAACTGCCGGTCACACACGGCGGTGTGGTCGGGCAGGTCTGGCGGGGCGGACCGCGTCAGGCGCGGCTCGCGGCAGCCCTCTCCGGGTTAGAGATCCGCCCGCTCGACGAACAGCTCGGGCGTGCCGCCGGCCAACTCCTGAGCATGACCCGGACGTCCGATGTCATCGACGCCGCGGTGGCGCTTCTCGCGGTTGATGGCGACGACGTGGTCACCGCCGACGTCGACGATTTCGAGCTCCTGGTGGCAGCCACGGGTCGGCACGTGGAGCTCATCCGCCCCTGAGCGCGGGCGAGCGTTGACCGAGCACGGCTTCGGCGTCCGTCGTGACCCGCGTGTGGGTGACGCACGTCGCGTGGCTCGGAGCTGGTCCGTCTACAGGGGGACAGTGAGGTTCGAGAGGGGCAGCACCGTGGCGTCGAGAATGACCTTGCGGCGCGCGATCTTGAGTCCGTCCGCAGTGGAACGGAGGGTGTCGTAGCGGCCGCCGGCGATGAGCTCGGGGTGTTCGTCGTCGAGGCGTGATCGCCACAACAGCAGCGCGCTATGCACGTGGAACTCGTCGCCCGATCGGTCGAGCACTTCGACGTTGCTCACGATGTGGCGAGTGCGCGAGGGCGGGTCCTCGGCCCAACCGAGGCCGGTGCTGAGTCGGAGGGTGCGCAGCAGCATCTGGAACTTCTCGTCCTGCAGGTGGAAGAAGGCATCGAGCTCGTCGTCGACGTTCCACTGCTCGCCGTCGCCCGAACGCAAACGATTGTGGCGGGTCGGAACCACATACTCGGCGTCGTCGGTCCAGAGGTCGAGCCACTCCGCGAAGCGGCGCTCGTCGACGAGGCGCGCCTCGTGGAAGAGGAGTTGGGAGACCGCGTGATGTTGCGCGATGTCGTCCGTCATGGCCGGTCCGCCTCGATGCGGTGTGACCACTCGCGGTAGAACGCGCGTTGGTTCTGCTCGGACTCGCCGGGTGAGACGCTGCCCGGGAGCTCGGCATGCACGCCCTCGCTGCCCATCCCCATCTGGTAGTTGAAGACGTCCTGCCACGCTCCGGCACCCCGGGTGGAGCGGGTGCACTCCTGCCAGTTCTCGGCGTCGTCCTGCTCGAGGATTCCCGCCGTGCCGAACTGGAAGGTGTAGCGCTGGATCAGCTTCTGTTTGATCGACGGTGGGGCGTCCGCGTCGACGATGGCGTAGGACCACATCTCGAGATCGGTCGCGCCGCGGGGGTGCGCGATACGCAGCGTCTGGACGCCGGCGAGGATCGAGAGATTCGGGAACACCGTCATCGCGGTGCCCTTGATTCGAGCCTTGACCGGACCGAGGTGCTCGACCATCCGGCGGTAGAGATCGTCCATGTAGGCCGTGAGCTCGGGGTCCTCCGGGGGACCCCCGTCGATTTCGGTGTGGCCGGGCTCGAGCAACCGTCGTTCCGCGCCGGCATCGGGGAAACGCATCGCGAGGCCGTGCCCGCGGTGAGGGTTCACCTGATAGTCGAGCTCGCTCGGATACCGGCCGCCGCCGACCTTGAAGAGGGCGCCGTGGCTCACATTGATGTGGTACACGTCACCGAGTTGGTTGTCGGCGGGGAGCTTCCAGTTCGCCCGGGCCCGCCACTTGTGCGGACCCACCAGTTCCATCCCGGCCGGGGTGCGGTCGAAGATCGCGTCGAGGTAGAAGCGCGCGTCGCCCAAATAGTTTTCGAGGGATTCGGCGTCGTGATCGAACGTGCCGAACACCAAACCGGCATACGTCGAGATGCGGATCGGTAGGAGACCCCACTCGTCCTTGTCGAAGTTGGCGTAGTTGGTTTTCTGTCCCGGCTGGCCCTGCAAGCGACCGTCACTCCCGAACTTCCACCCGTGATACGGACACGTGAACACATGGGTGTTGCCCATGTCGGCCCGACACACCCGCATGCCGCGGTGGCTACATGAGTTGAGATGAGCTTGGAGCCGGCCGGCGCGGTCGCGGCTCAGAAGCACGGGGTCCTCGCCGAGGAACGTGGTGACGAAGTCGCCGGGTTCGGGGATCTGGGATTCGTGGCCGAGGAAGAGCCAGCACCGGGCGAAAATCTGTTCCCGCTCCTGGGTGTAGATCTCGGGATCGGAGAAGATGCGCCGGCTGACCAGGTCGCCTTCGGCGCTCACCAATCGACCGTCGAGCGCTTGTTGGCGCCGGGCGGTGGTCCGCGGATTCAGCGTCACATGCGGTTCGCTCGAGGAGTCTGACGTCATCGCGAGGAATATAGTAGTGACCGCTACTTAACGTCGAGCGTTCGTCGAATTCGGAGCACCCATGGCGCGACCAGCCAAGTTCACGGAACGGGAGGTCTTGGATCGCGCCACCGATCTCTTCTGGCGCGACGGGTGTGACGCGGTGTCGATCCGCGACCTCGAGGTTGCACTCGAACTCCGGGCTCCGTCGATCTACCGGCGGTTCTCGAACAAGGACCAGCTGATCGCGCGCTGTGTCGACCGGTATGTCGAAGGAGTGGTCGGAGGGCGGATCCGACGATTCCTCGACGATGCCGACGACCCGATCGACGGTCTTCGTTCGTTCTTCACCTCCGCCCTTGAACCATTCCGCGGCGAGGACACCCCGCGCGGCTGTCTGCTGACCGTCACCGCGGGCCAGGCCGCATTCGATGCCCCCGAGATCCGCGCGGCCGTGGTGGCGGGCTTTGCCCTGATCGAGGCGGCCCTCCGGACCCAGGTCGAACGAGCCCAGGCCGCCGGATGCATGCGCGACGACATCGCGGTCGACGCGATCGCATCGTCACTGTTGGTCTCGTTCCAAGGTGTCCTCGTCCTGGCTCGCAGTGGGTCTCCCGGCCTCTCGGCGAGCATCGACGCGACCTTCGCCGCGCTCGCTCAGTGTCGCAGACGGCGATGACGACGAATGGCGAGACGTACTGCGCGGCGCCGGTTGAGCGGGTCGACGTGGACGGCACAGTGGTCCCGGTGCGCCGATTCGGGACCGGACCTGCGCTCCTCTTCGTGCACGGGTTTCCGCTGTCGGGCTTTACCTGGCGCCACGTGATCCCGGAACTTGCACCGAGCTTCACGTGTCTGGCCGTCGATCTCCCCGGACTCGGCGAGTCGCAGTGGACGGACCGCACCGACTTCAGTTTTCCGGGCCAAGGCACCACGCTGCATCGAGTGGCGGATGCACTCGGCCTCGATCACTACGGCGTGGTCGCGCACAACACCGGCGGAACATTCGCGCGGTACCTCGCACTTGGCGATGAGCGGGTTCGCCAACTCGCGCTGATCAACACGGAGATCCCCGGCCATCGACCACCGTGGATCCCGACGTACCAAGCACTGATGCGACTCCCGGGTTCGGCCGAGATCCTTGGCGCGCTCACTCGGTCGCCGCGGTTTGTGCGGTCCCCGATGGCGTTCGGTGGGTGCTTCGCGGATCCGAGCCATCTCGGCGGCGAGTTCCGGACCGAGTTCATCGAACCGATCATCAACTCGGCGGTCCGACGCGACGGCATCCGCCGATACCTCCTCGGCGCGCAGTGGGCGCCGGTCGACGACCTGCGCACGCGTCACGCGGAGATCACAGTTCCCGTGCGATTGATCTGGGGTCGTGACGATCCGACGTTCCCGTTGGCCAACGCGCGCCAGATGCTGCACCAATTTCCTCACGCAGATCTGGTTGAGATTGCCGACGCCAAGCTGCTTCCGCACGAGGAGCGTCCCGACGACGTCGTCCGCGCGCTCCGAGAGTTCATGGTCCCGTAGGGCTGCGGCGCGCCTCGCTGCGTTGCCGTGCTACCAGCGTTGTCGAGCTTCCTCGGCGAATCCTTGGATGCCGTCAAACGCGAGTTCGAGGCCGTCATCAGTTTGGAGTCGTCCGGACCACATGCCGAATACCTGATGCACCTCGGTTCCGAAATCCCCGCCGTCGCCGACGTTGGTGTACTTATCGAAGCGCGGGGTGAGGACCATGTCGAGTTGACCACCCGGATCCGTGATGTGCCACTGCTGCATCGGCTGGTCCCAGTCGTAGTCCCACTGCAACTCGTTGCCGATCTTCGAGACCCGCCCGTCGACGATCACGCCGTTCTCGGTGAACCCAGTGCCCTCAGTCCACTTCGCGCCGATCTGCAACCCGACAACGTGACCGTTGCCCCGACCCGCGCCGCCGCCCCAGTTCCATGAGATCTCGTGGGGCCACCGCCCGCGCCCGACGTCGAGGACGCCCCACGCGTCGGACCCGTTGCCGCCCACCACCCAACGACGGTCGCCGACCACCAGTTCGCCAACGGCCGCGCGCGCCTGATGCTTCGACGTGAAGTTGAACGTCTCGTCGTCCCACGGAATCACGACGTTCACCGACTCGTGGCCGGCGGGGAGGGCGACATGCACGTCGAGGGTGCCGGGACGACCGTCGGACTCGGTCCAGCGTGCGCGCAAGCGCGTGCCCGCGGGGTCATCGATGATTGCGAGGTCGAGACCTTCTTGGTTCACAACGAGCGGCGCGGTGCCCGGCCGTTCGGGTAACTCGACCGCATCAGACGCGACCACAATCGCATGGCCTCCGGTCTCGCCGGAGACGAGGTCGACCCACCACACGTCGGCCAACCCGAGATGATCGATGTCGGAGTACACCGCCGAGACCACGAGGTCACCGGCCAGAATCGCCCAGTAGTCCCACCGCTTGTTCGACCCGAACCGCCCGATCAGATTCGCCCGGTGCAGCGGAAGGCGCGACCAACCCCTCGCCGACGGGTTGAGTCCGGAGCCGTCGGCTGTGCAGAGGTCGACGGGTGCGGTCAGCTCGAGCTCATGCGTCGCCATACGGTGTTTCTACCGCGTGAAGACCGCGGTCGCCGCGGTCCGGAAGACGCACTCCGGTTTGCCACGACTCGCCCGGCGCGGGGAGGATCGGCTGCAGATGGAAACCACGAGCCCAGCCTTTACTGAGACCCACCGCAGCGTGGTGACCGAGGATCAGATCGATCATCTTGGGCACATGAACGTGCGGTTCTACGGCGTGAATGCCACAGCCGGAACCCGAGCGCTCGTCGCCAGTCTCGGGGCTCCCGCCGACCTGACCGTCCGGCTCGTCGACATCTATACCCGTCACCATCGCGAGCAGATGCTCGGCGCGCGGCTCCTGGTGCGTAGCGGGGTCGTCGACGCGTCCGTTGACGAGCTGGTGCTGTACCACGAGCTGGCCGACGAGGAAACCGGGGTCCTCGCCGCCACGTTCGTGCACCGGGTGAGGCTCGACTCTCCGGGCGGTGAAGCGGCGACCGTGCCCCCGGCCGTCGTCACCCAGGCGCGAGCGAGCCTCGTGGAGGTTCCGGCCCACGGCGCGACCCGCAGCATCTCGTTGGCCAGCGACCCCATCGCCCATGCGCCGACGTTCGCCGATCTGCGCCGGCGCGACCTCGCCATCCGCAAGGTCCGCGCGGTGTCCGCCGACGAATGCGATGCCGACGGTTCGTACATCCCGTTCATGGCGCCGGCGCTGGTCTGGGCCGGGGAGCCGGCCGGTGGTCGGTTCCCCGAGATGCTGCACGAGGGGCCCAACGGCGAACGCATGGGTTGGGCGTCGATGGAGACCCGCATCGTGATCCGGCGTCTGCCGCGTCTCGGTGACCGTATTCAGAGCTTTAGTGCGGTCGTCGCCCTGGCCGACAAGGTGATGCACAACATCATGTGGGCGTACGACGTCGACCGGGCGGAGCTGCTCGTCACGTTCGAAGTCGTGAACCTCGCGTTCGACATCGGTGCCCGTCGCCCGATGCGGATCCCGGATCACATCCGCGCCGTCCAGGCCGCGCAGCTCCACACTGACCTCGCGCCTTGAACGTGCGCGCTCGATCAGTGGATCGGTAGATGGGTTCAGTTGACGAGGCGGTGTTCGTAGGCGAACGCCGTTGCCGCCGATCGTGACGTGACGTCGATCTTGACGAAGATGTTGGACAGGTGGCGGGAGATGGTCTTCTCACTGAGAAAGAGGGCTGCTGCGATCTGCTTGTTGGTCATTCCGGTGGCCACGTGGCGCAAAACCTCCGCCTCACGTGCCGTGAGGCCGGACGGAAGCGCGGGCGTGGAGCCAGCGATGTCCCGCAAGTTGCGCAGGTCGAGGGCGGCGCCGAGCTGCTCGAACTGCGCGCGGGCGGCCTCGAGCGATGCCGCGGCGCCGTCGATGTCGCCGACCTGTCGGCACGCCGCGCCGCGGAGCATGCGTGCGGTGGCTACCTCGTGCGGGACGCCGAGTTCGTGCCAGCGCTCGGCCGCGTTCCGTAGCGTTGCGCACGCTGATGGGTCGTTCGATGCGAGTTGGATGCGGCCCCGGGTGGTGAGCGCGGCCGCGGCCAGTGCCGAGCTCGAGTAATCGGACGCGACCGACTCGAGCTCTTCGAGCGCGTCCGCCGCGCTCGTAAGGTCTCCGACCGCGATCGCGATCTGGGCGTGCGCGGGGAGGAGCCGAGCACGACGGAGCCGGTCCCATGTGATCTCACCGAGGGCGCGCGTGATGATCGCGGACGCGGCGTCGACGTTTCCTTGAGCGAGCCGGAGGAGCGCGAACCCGGACTGCGGCTGTCCGCTCATCGCCTCGGCACGGCTGAAGGCATCCTCGGCGCCGGCGAGATCGCCGATCCTTCGCCGGATCTCGCCGATCTCCGCGTACCCGGCGGCCGCGTTCGTCACGTTGAGGGTCGCAAGTTCCGCGCACGCGCGTCGGGCCTGCTCCTCGGCATCGTCCCATTCGCCGCGGGAACGAAGAGCCGACGCGAGGTGCACGCGACACAGTCCGGGGAACACCGCGAGTGGGTGACGCTGGGCCCAACGGTCAGTCGCCTCGCTCCACTCCGCCGCTCGTCGGAGATCGCCGAGGGCCTCACAGGCGCTGATGAGGCTGCAGTAGACCTTGCCCGTTGAGTAGGGACGAAGCCTCCCCTCGACTGCAAAGAGCATCGCTTCATCGAGGTTGGCCAACCCTTCGGCGGTGTCGCCCTCGTCGATGAGCACCCGTCCGAGCGCCTGGAGCGCCTCCGCCTCGAGATCGGGTGACTGCAGTTGGCGCCCGAGTTGCACGACTTCGCGTGCTATTGCCGCGCTGGGCCCGAGCTCTCCGCGCCCGTGGGCGGTCTCCGCCTCGCGGAGGCGCAGGGCCCCGTACTCCTCGCAGTGTTGATCGTCTTCGAGTGCATGCCCGGCCCGGCGCAGCCAACCGCCGGCGATGGCGGGCCGGGCCTTGAAGCAGTAGTGCTCATAGAGCCATACCGCGCATTGTCCGGCGCGGCGGCGCGCGCCGAGCCCTTCGTACCGCGCGTACGCGCCTTCCCTCGCCTCGATGCACTCGTCCAGGCGGCCCAGCCACCATGCCGCGTCGGCGAGCATGTCGAGGCGGTGCGCCTCCCGCTCCGGCTCTGTCTCCGCGCGCGCGGCGGTGTCGTACGCGTCCTGCCAGTCGCAGCGACCGAGCGCGAGACGCACCGCGGCCAGCGGATCCTGGTTGCTCATGTCGCCCCCGCTCTTGCCTTCATACAGATCGACGGTAGCGGCAACGATGCCGAGCCGTCGTCGTCGGCTCAACCCGCCGTGGCCATCTGGACCGCGAGGTGTTCGAGCACGGGTGCGATGGCCTCGGCCGGGCTGAACTCGATGAACGTGACGCCGTCGTCGGTCCAGCCGGTGTGGCCTCCCTGCCAGTAGTACAGCTCACCGGCGTGGGTCGTCTCCTCACTGCCGTCGGCGTAACGGAGTGTGATTGCTCCGTCCGTCACGTAACCCCAATGCGGGCACTGGCACAGGTCGCCGGGCAAACCTACGAACAGCGGTGTGAAGTCGACGCCGGCGGGCAGGTGAACGTGGCGAACGGTGACGTCACCCCAGGTCAACCCGCGGGTCTCGATGTCGTCAATCTGCATCTCGATCGGAACTTCGGTGATCGTCGCGCGCATGTGAAGAACCCCCTACTCGGCCCGGACCATCCGGGCTGGGTTTCATCATCGAGTTCGCCCCTTGCCGACGCATCGGCCGAACCACGCAACCTCGTCCGGGCCAGTGCCTTCGCATGGGGTGAATTACCCACCGGCCGGTGGTGACCGAATGGTTGATGTGGCCGATGCAGCCGAGCCAGCGGCGAGCCAGGATGACGGCATGGACCAGAGTCACTTCGGTGCAGCCGGATGGGAACGGGATGTGCAACAGCTGATGCTGCACGGTCGGGACCGCGAAGCCGCCGAGTTGGCAGTCCTGCATCTGCGCGACGATCAGGCCGACCCGGCCGGGCCAAGACGAGGAGACACAATCATGGGACCGCTCGAACAGCTCGATGAGCTCGAACCACTGCTCGGTAGCATCGCATCGGGGATTGCGCCCGGCGATCTCGATACACCAACGCCCTGTGCGAACTTCACCGTTCGCGGCGTGTTGGGACACATGATCGGCGGTGCCACGCAGTTCGCGGCCGGGTTCCGGGGAGAGCCCGCGCCCGACGTCCCGGCCGATGTGGCCGACGGACCCGATGTCGTGGCGCGGGCCGGAGCGGCGCTCGGCGGGCTCATGGGTGCGATCCGTTCACCCGGAGCACTCGACCGAACCGTCGCGGCACCGTTCGGCGAGATGCCGGGTGAGGCGTTCGCCCGTTTTGTCGTGCTCGACGGACTCGTGCACGGCTGGGACCTCGCTACCGCGACCGGTCAGAGCTACGAACCGTCGGCCGCGCTGGTGGCCGCGGTCGACGGGTTCGCTCGTCAGGCGATTGCGCCCGCGATGCGCGACGGCGACACGTTCGCCGTAGCTGTCGAGCCACCCGTGAGTGCAACACCGATCGAACAGCTCGCCGCGTTCACCGGGCGTACCATCTGAACCGAATCGAACTGAACCGAACCCGGGCGCGGTTCCGCGAACCTCGCGGTCGCGCCGCCCGTCATCGAGGCACACAAGGAGACCGCAATGAATCCGAACCAGGCACTGTGGGAGAAGGGCGACTTCACTCGCATCGCATCGAGCATGCGCGGGAGCGGTGACGCGTTGGTCGATCGAATCGGGGTCGCACGGGGGCAGCGGGTCCTGGACCTCGGCTGTGGCGACGGAACGACGGCACTCCCGGCCGCCCGACTCGGCGCGGATGTACTGGGTGTGGACATTGCGAGGAATCTCGTCGAGGCCGGGAACCGTCGGGCCAAGGAAGCGGGTCTGACCAACCTGACGTTCCAGGAAGGCGATGCTTGCGATCTGAGCAACCTCGACGACCAGAGCTTCGACCTCGTGATGAGCATCTTCGGGGCGATGTTCGCGCCGCGGCCGTTCGATGTCGCGCAGGAGATGGTGCGCGTGACGCGCCCCGGGGGTCGGATCGTCATGGGCAACTGGATTCCCGGCGACCCGACCTTGGTGGCACAGATCTTGAAGATCAGCTCGGCGTACTCGCCGCCGCCGCCGGACGGTTTCGTGAGCCCGATGACGTGGGGAATCGTGGACAACGTGGCCGAGCGGTTCGTCGGCGCGGGCGTCCCCGAGCACAAGATCTCGTGCGAGCCCGACACGTTCGTCTTCAACGCCTCGGTCTCACCGTCGGAGTTCCTGGCTTCGTTTCGGACCTACTACGGACCCACGATGAATGCGTTCGAGGCGGCGGAAGCGAACGGGCGCGCCGACGAGCTCCACGGTGAGCTCGATGCGCTGTTCAACGCCCAGAACGAGAGCGCGAATCCCGAGGCGACCACCATCCCGGCCACATTCCTGCGGGTGACCGTCGAACCCTGAGGCAGTCCATGAACGTCGCGCTCGACATCGGTGCCCTACAACCACGCCTGGGCGCGGCACGCCTGCCACGGCCTGCCTGACCCTCTCCGTGTCCCGGGCGCGCCCGGGGTGAAATGACGATCGCTCAGGTGAGAGAAACACTTCGTGTTCGGTGACCGTTGCATTCGGGCCCATCTCCGCCTTATTGCGCTTGTTCCCTTCCGGCGCGTAGGTACTGACCGGTGACAGCAGGCGCGCTTACGGTGTCGGAGTGCTCAGGCGTTGGCCGCCGGGCCTCGTCCCCTTGGGCTCTGAGGAGCGTCACAGATGTGGGCGTCAGCGAGGGACCTCCGCTGACAGGACCGCCATCGCTCACCGGAATCCCGGCGGAGCTCGACAGCAGGAGGCCCACCATGGAACGCAGCTCGATCCCCACGGAGACCCCGATGACCAAGACCCCGATGGCCAAGACCCCGAACCGTTCGATCCGGATCGCCGGCGCCGTGGCGCTGGCCTTGACGTTGGGCGCATCGCTCCTTGGCTGTTCCAGCGATACCAAGGCCGACGCAAAGAAGGTCAAGGCCAAGGTGAAGGTGAACACTACCGCCACCAGTCCCGCTAGCACCACGATCGCAACGGCGTCGACCCCGTCCGGTGCCACCGGAGCCACGGACCGCGGCCAGACCGGTGGTGGCCAGCCGGGTGGTGGTGGGTCGACGGCCCCCGTGCCGACGATCAACAGCTTCGACACTCCCGAGAATATCGATTGTCACAATGGAAACCTGCAGGAGTTCACGGTGAGCTGGTCGACCGCGAACGCGGCCAACGTGACGATCTCCATCGACGGCCCCGGGATTTACAACACTTACCCCACAAACGGGAGCACGATTCTGCCGTTCAACTGCTCGAGCGCGCACACGTTGCTTCTGACTGCCTTCGGCCAGGACGGTAAGACCACTACCAAGACCGTCACACTCGAGCCCCGCAACGTGCAGACGACCACGCCGGACCCCGAGGACCAGTCGTAGCCGAACGGCAGCCACCGCCGGTAGCCCTGCGGCGTCGAGCCGAAGGGAGTGCCCTTCACGGATGCGTGGGGGCACTCGCTTCTTGCGGCTTGCCCCACCCGACGATCAGTGGATGTGAACTCCTCCGCGCGGCGTCGAGAGGCTGCCGGCGATTCCATGTATGACGGCGAGTGATCTCGCCGAGTCGAGTTGACACCCGAAGCATATTTCGGTAGTCTCTCTTCTTAAGAAGGGGAGTACCCCACGAGGCCCGCCGTCATCACGGTGTTCTGCACCCGGCGCGGCCAGCTGTGCGATTGCAGCGGAGAGACCTTCCGAGAATCCATTCATGGTCCCGACCTGGGACCCGATTCACGGAGGTCACCATGTCGACAACCCGCGCCGGTCGTGCGCTCGTGCTCGTACCCGAACCCAACGTCAACGAGGCGCAGCCACCGGACTTCTCTCTGGTCGACATCACTGCGGTCGTGCTTCCATCGATCCAGGAGCAGCGGGAATACCCTGCGGTCTCCGTCATCATCGCCGTCGCGGGGCCAACGTTCGGTGCCGCCGATCGGGCGCGTGGCGAAGAGTTGGTCTCCGACGTGGCCCATCGCCTGGCTTACGAGTTCGGGTCGAGCGTCGTTGCGACGATCGTGGACCCGCTGCGGCGTGCGCTCTCCAAGCTGGTCGGTGCCCGCGTCGAGGGTGGTGTCGCGCTCCTGAGCGCCACTGATGAGCTGCATGCGTTCCGGCTCGCCATGACGCCCACCGAACGCGTCGTCGTGGATCCGACGTTCGCGACGCGCGACCTCGTGCGTTCGCTCGTTGAATCGAAGCCCTACGGCATCGTCGTGCTCGCGAAGAACCAAGCGCGACTCATGGTGGCCACGCCCGACGGCGCGCGCCTCGTCGCCGAGATCGATGAACGCGACCCGTACGGCCAACAGGCTGATCGTCGCGGCCATCTGCACCAATCGCAACGCTCCGGGAGCGATCAACGGCTTGTCGAGGCTTTCATGGCCCGCGTCAGTCATCGAATCAACGCCGAGCCGGCGTTGCGCTCCCTCAATCTGGTGGTTGTCGCGCCCGACCACCTCGGCACTCGGTTCCAGCGCTCGCATCATCCGAATCATGGCGCCCGGATCGCCGGTCGGATTTCCGGCAACCGAATGAGTGCGTCGCCCGAGAGCCTGGCCGGAATCGCCCGGACGTTGATCAGCGCCGATCGCATCGCCCGCGACCACGAGGTCCTGGGTCAACTTTCCCGAGCCGATCGGGAAGGGCGCGCGGATCGAGGCGTCGAAGCGACCTGGCACGCGCTTCACCACGCTTTCGGGCTGCACCTCATCGTCGAGCACGATTTCGCGTTCGCGGCGTATCTGGCGTCCGACGGAACCCACGTGTTGCCGGCTGCCGTGAGGGAGACACCGTCGGCCACCGATGACCTCGTCGACGAAATGATCGAGCTCGCGATGTTGAAGCACGGGACCGTCTCCTTCGTCGAGCCCGGCTCACTCGAGGGTGACGGCGTTGCCGTCATCCGCCGGCACTGAGCGAACGGAGGCACTGACCATGTTGGCGGCCAACCCGTCCAACTTTGTCGATCTCGATGTCTCGCTCGCGGCCTGGCTTGGCCTCGGCGCAGCCGTCTCCATCTTGTTGGCGATTGATCTCTACCGCCACCGCGAGGCGCATGAACCCAGTCCTCGAGAAGCGGCGATCGAGTCCATGGTCTGGGTGGCGTGCGGTTTGGGATTCGCGGTGTTCATCGCGATTGCCTATGGCCAAGCGGCGTTCGGCGAGTACATCAGCGGCTACTTGATCGAGAAGTCGCTCAGTGTCGACAACGTGTTCGTGTGGTCGATGCTGTTCGCGGCTCTCGCGATCCCGTTGCGCTACCAACACCGCGTGCTCTTTTGGGGGATCTTTGGTGCCCTCACGATGCGGGCGGTCTTCATCGTCGTCGGAAGCGCGCTCCTCGGCCGATTCTGGTGGCTACTGCTCGTCTTCGGTGTGTTCCTCGTGTACACCGGAGCGAAAGTGATTCGCCACCGGAGCGACGAAGGGGAGCGAAGTGTGACTCCGGGCATGGCATTGCTCCGCCGCGTGATGCCGGTGAGCGAACAGCTCGACGGCCAGAAGTTCTTCACCCGCCTGAACGGCCGTCGTGCGGCCACACCCTTGCTCGCGGCACTGGTGGTGGTCGAGGTCACCGACGTGATTTTCGCGGTGGATTCGGTGCCGGCAATCCTGCCGTCTCGAAAGAGCCGTTCCTCGTGCTCGCGTCGAACGCGTTCGCGATTCTCGGGCTGCGCGCCATGTACTTCCTGCTGGCGAACGCGAAGAACCGCTTCCACTACCTCTCGCACGCGTTGGGCGGGATCCTCGTTTTCGTCGGCATCAAGATGACGATCTTGCACTGGTACCACCTGAACACCTACGTGTCGCTCGCGATCATCGTCGCCCTGCTGGCGACTGCGATCGCAGTCAGCGTGAGGAGAGAACGGTCCGCCGCCGAACGGGACCAGCCTGACCCAGAGTCGATGGTCCAAGCCGGCCGCGATTGAGACCTGCACATCAAACCGTCGTGTTCCGCGAGGGGGCAACTGCGTCCGGATCTCCCGCGGGTCGACGTGAGGTTGCGCGCCGGCTGGCGCAGTGAGCCCGCCGCCACCACCCTGAGACCACGAACGGTCCAGATGAGGCGGGCACGACTCGCACTTTGCCCCCGCGGTCAGAGACGGATGGTGTTCGTGCCGGTAGCGGTCGGTTCGACTCGGACTCCCTGGTTGGCCCAGCGATCCTCGAGGACAGCGGTCATGACGGCCTCGTCCGCGGTTCGGGCGTAGCACCGAGCACCGTCGTCGAGGTCGCAGATGGCGATGACGTGGTCGGGCTCGCCGTTGGCGTCATGAACGACGGTGGCGGCTGCGAGTGTGCCGGTTCCGTCTGCGTGATCGACGACGTGGCGATCGTCGGAGCCGCGCGGGTGGTCCCAATGCTGGGGCCCGTAGTCGTCCCATTGTCGTATCGCGCCGGGGGAACGGGACCAGACGGCGGCAACGTGCTTGGTCATGTGCATGCCGATGCCGGTACCGAGTGCGGTGTCCGCGGTCCCGGCGCGCAGGCACGAAACGATGTGGCTGATCGAGTGACTCATGTAGTTGCTGCTCGGACCGCCGTGGTACGGCAGTCCTCCGGTGACCGAGCGCGGCCGGGGGTCGTCGGCCGTGAGGCGCAGCGCGTCGCCGGCGAACTGCACGGCTGATCCGAAGCAGCTGTAGAGGTCGAAGACATCGATGTCGTCGACGTCGATATCGGCGGCGTGCAGGGCTTCGGTGGTTGCGGTGCCCATGGCCGGAGACGATCCCAGCTGGGCGCGCGCGGCGACATGGACGGCGTCGCGGGCGAATCCCCAACCGCGGAGGTACACACGTTGATCCTCGGGCACCTGCCAGGCGTCCGCGACCTCCTTGGTCACGAGGAGATTGGCCGCGGCCATGTCGACATTCAAGAACGCAGTCATCCGCTTCGTGTACGGAGTCGTCACCATGCGGTTGTCGGTCGCGGCCGTCGTCAGCTCGCTGAGGGTTCTGCTCTGACTGAACCAGGCATCCGGATTCGTCCCTGCGACCTCGTTGAGCTCAGCGATCACGGCATTGAGATCGGATCGCGGGCCGGGCTTCCCGCCGCGCGCCGCCCATCGCGCTTGCTCGAGCAGCGCGAACGTCAACCAGGCGGGGAGCACGCCGTGGGCGATCTCGGTGGGCAAGTACCACCCGTCGAGATCGACGGGCAGTACGGGAGGTTTCGGGTGCGGATGGCTCCACGCCGGAAGTTCGTTGTTTCGGTCGTACTGCCGTCGGGTTGCCAGTGCCTCGCCGCCGACCACGAGTGCCACCGAGGTCGCGCCTTGCAACATGCGGGCAGCGGCGTCGTTGAGGAGCCGTTGTGGCGATGTGCCGGCCAGGATCGACTCGACGTGGTGCGCATCACTGATGCGGAGTCGGTCGGCGAGCCGGTCGACCGGATGGTCGTAGGCCCAGCTCTGGCAGTGCACGAGCCCGAGGTAGTCGACCGCGCCGAGAATGTCGTGCCGGGGCGATCCGTCTTCCGCCGCGGCGCGAGCCATTTGGTCCCACATGGCCAGCGGTTCCGGGGCGTTGGTGTCCCCGGGATGCCAGGTCCGCCGGGCGGTGCCGATCAGGCACGGTGAGCGGGCATCGATGCTCACACGGTCTCCCAGACGTGTTCGCCGACATAGCGGTGACTGATGGACCCGTCGTCGTCCATGGTCAGGAGCTGGATCCAGCCGTGGTCACACAGGTCCGCGACGTGTTGGTGGTTGGCCAGGATCGTGTCGATGGCGTCGGTCGGGGCCTCGATGATGACGTTCAGTCGAAGCGGTTCGTGCTGCAGCGTGTCGCCATCGTGGATCGACTGCCATGGGAGCCCGACCCGGAGGTCCCCGGCGTTGCCTTCGAGGACACCAACGCGGCCGACGACGTTGTGCAGCGTCTTGTTGCCCGAGCCGAAGAGGTGGGGTTCGACCGTTGACGCGTAGTACTGGAGGCTGATCCAGCTGGCCACGACGACCGGAGCGGTGAGGATGAGTTCGAGCACGCCGAAGCCGTCGTCGCTTCGCCAGTCGTAGGAGTGCAGGAACGCCTGCCCACCGAGGTCGACCCCAAGGGTCCGGCGCCGAGGCGCGGCAATGAACGCCCGACAGCCGGCGAGTCCCCACTCGGGGCGAACCTGGGCCCAGTCCGTGCTGCGTCGCAGCACTGCCTTGTCCACGTCGGTGCCCTCGACCAGGTTGAACCGCTTGGCGCGTTCGACCCTGGCGGCATGGCCGGCCGAGGCAAACGAGGAAGCGAGTTCGCCCATCTCGACCGTGAGGTGGTCCGGGATCAGTGCTGCGTCGAAGATAGTGATCTCGTCGGTGGTGGTGTCGTGGAGACCGGCCACGAACCAGGTGTCGGTCGGCACGGTGAGTCCTCGTTCGGTCAGCGCCGCGCGAACGTCGGGGTCGTTGAGGATCGCGGCGGCCACTCGCGCGTTGGCTTCGCCGGTGTTGCCGCCGCACGCCCCGCAGTGCAGGGCGCTCTCGTACGGGTTGTTCGCCGTCGATGCGCCGTGACCGACGATGAAGACGAGTGGAGCGAGTCGGTCGTTGAGCGAGGTCGCACGAAGCATGCCCTCCGCCAGCGACACTCTCGCCTCGAGTCCGATGCCAGTCGAACCTCCCGGCCCTTCGGCGACGGCGAGCGACGGACCTCGACCGTGGATGGTCTCCGAGTTGAGGCTCTCGATATCGGCAGGCCGAGTCGGAGGGGTGCGACCGGAGCCGTCGGTGAAGAGCTTCGGGAGGTACACCAGCCCGACCGGACCCACGAAGCTGAAGCACGAGATCGCGCCCATCTTGAACGACTTCCATGCCCGCTGAACGTGGTGCGAGAGTCGACGGCGCGCGACGGCGTCCTGGAGCTCCTTGGGGTCCGGGACCGTCTCGGTGACCGTATGGGTGGGGGTCAGGAGCACGGGGCACTGGGCGGAGCCTCGTTCGTGGGCGATCGGCACGTATTCGATCGCGACACCGAAGAAGCCTGCGAACCCGAGCGTCTCGATCCGGTCGTCGGTGGTCTCGAGGTGTCGACGGAACACCTCGGAGCGGACGTCGATGCAGAACACGGCCTGCGCCTGGCGGCGAACATCCTCGGTACTCGGTCGGTCGATACCCGTGCCGATCGAGGTGATGATCCGATCCTGCTCGGAGCGATCCAGCGCCTCTTGGAGCAGCAGTCCGGCGGCCAGCCGAGGATCGGCCCGATCTCCGAACCAGTCGGTAGTGGCCCGTGTTTCTGCCCACGCTTGGTCGATGCCCCGGTCCGCGAGCGTCTCGTACAGCGCGAGTTCCCATCCGAGGAGGATGGCCCCGAACTCGAGGAGCGTCGTGTCGTCCTGGCCGTGGAGCGAGGCCTCGAACCCGATCCTGGAGCAGTGGGCCGCCCACCCGCCGACCTGCATGAGCAACCCATGCAGGTAGACCGGCAGCTCGTGCGTTCCGAGGCCGAGGGTCTTCGTGGCGCGCGCCGCGACCGCGAGGTAGTCGGTTGGGAGTGATCGCACGACCCGTCGGAACCCGGCCAGGCCCATGATCTCGGGGGTTCGATCGATGCTCGCTTCTTCCCGCCAGTCGGCGAAGGCTCCTTCGCCGGGCTGGCCGGGTCGCCACATGGCCTGGCCGCAGTCGAAGTAGCCGGCCGCCCAGGCGGAGATCCGGTCGGTGGCGACGTGCGCCCAGTCCGAGCCCGTCAGCGCAGTCGCGACTCGTGCCACGGTCGGGGTGCGAGATGACTCGTGGTCGGTCGATGCGCCAAGCGACCGACAGTGCTCGATGAAGCCGCTCGCGTCGCGCGGCGCGGTCGCGTTGGCCGCCACGGTCGCCTCCATGGCTTCGGTGGTGATGCGGCCGTCCTCGAGCGCGTCGAGGTAGTAGGAGATCGGCATGGTGGAGTGAGCGCCGCCGGTCCGGGCCAGCAGACTTGCGGCGTCGCCGAAGCTCAGGTCAGCGAGGCCGAAGTACGGGTTCACGGCCACAAACCGGTCCAATGGCCACACCGGCGCGATGCGTTGCCCGGCTTCTTGGAGCGCCTGCACCATGGCGTCGGTCGACGCGACCGCCGGTTCAGGGGTTGCGGTGGCGTGCATGAGTTGGTCTCCGTGAGTGATGTCGGCGGTGGATGAGTCGACCGGGGTCGCGGTGTTCATCGGACCGATCCGGGTGTCGAGGTCGGGATGCGCAGCGATCCGACCAACCGGTCGAACGCGGCGTTCGCGTACAGGCCGTTGCGGAGATGGAGTGCCAGTCTGCGTCGGCGTGGTCCGGGCGGCCGGGCCGGGCCCATGAGCTGAAACCCGATGACCATGGCGAAGGCGGCGACGATCATCCCAACGAGGGCGGCGTGGATGCCGGTGCGGGATCCATGGTCGGGAACCACCTCACCCAGGATCCATTGCATCCCCGACTCGAGGGTGAAGAACGACACCGTGACCGCGGCCGCCAGGAAGGCGGCGCGCGCCGTCCCGGCCATCGGTTCATCGGAGTCGAGGGCGGGCCCGATGATTTGGGTGGTACCCAGTACCAGAATCGCGCCGATGGCGATCAGCAGGGGCTGGTCGTCGAGACGGATCCCCCAGGTCAGCGCGAAGGCCGCGTAGATGGCCAGCGCGATCGCGGCGCTGCTCAGCAGCCGCGCCGGATGACCGAGCCGACGCGGAAGTGCGACGGGCGCGGCGCGGATCTCGTCGACGACGCTGCCCGAAGACAGGAACGCGTGGGCCTTGTAGAACGAGTGGGCGACGAGGTGCAGCAGCACGGCCGGGTAGATCCCGAGGCCGGCAACCATGAGCATGAACCCCATGTGGGCTGCACTCGAGTAGCCGAGGCCAACCTTGACGGATGGTTGCGTCAGCAAGACCACCGAGGCGAACACCGCGGTGAAGCCCCCGATCACGATCAGCAGCGCGGTCGCCGCGTCCGATCGGTCGAGTACGAATGCCATCCGAAGGGCGAGGAACGGCCCGGCGTTCAGGATCCCGGCGTGCAGCAGTGCCGATACCGGCGTGGGGGTCTCCATGACTTCGACCAACCATCCGTGGGTGGGGAACTGCGCGGCCTTCAATACCGCGGCAACCGCGATGCACAGAGCCGCGAGTTCGACGGTCCCGATGGCCCAACCGCCGCGAGCCGCGGCGGGGGCCGCGTCGAAGATGGTGCTGAGGTCGCCAGTTCCGAAGCGGTGGTAGAGCAGGACCGCCGCTCCGATCAGGAAGGTGTCGCCGATCCGGGCGACGACGAACTTCTTGCGAGCGGCCACCACCGCGGCTCGGCGGTCCGGGTAGAACAGCAACAGTCGATGGAGCGCGAGGCTGGTGGCGATCCAGGCGCCGACCAACAGGGCGAGGTTGCCGGCGACCACCAGCACCTCGACACACATGACGGTGATCGCGAATCGGCCCAGGAACACGCCGTGGCGGGCGTCGCCTTCGAGGTAGGTGCAGCTGTACCGGAAGATCACCACTGCCAGCAGGGCGATCATGGTCAGCATGACCATCGACAGCGAATCGAGCCTCACCGACAGGCCCAGCCCGTCGATGCCGATGGTGGTGCTGTCCATCGGCCCCCGCACCGCGACCGCACCCGCGGCGACGACTGCGACGGCGACACCGAACCAACCGGCGACTCCGCCGACGCGCTTGGTCCGCTGAGGATCACGGCCCCGATCCGAAGACGCCGCCAGCCAGGTCAGGATGAAGGCAGCCGGCGCAGCAAGCACGGCGTAGGCGAGCGGGGTGGTGATCAAGGCGGTGCTCCTCTTCCTGGTGGTGACGGGCCGGGTCCGCCCGGGTTCCTTATGCGGTCGACAATACACATGTTTTAACACACGAATCATGTCTCGTATATCATGACCTGCATGACCCGGTCGAACGAACTCAAAGCGGAAGATCCACCCGTTCCGCCGAGCCTTCCGTTGCCCTACGCGGGGGCGGTCGCGGCGATGGCCACCAAGCACGACAAGACGGTGCTGGTGGGCCCGGCCCTGACCGAGGCACTCGGACTCGCGGTGATCGAGGCCGTCGTCGATACCGATGTGCTCGGGACGTTCACCGGCGAGATCGCTCGCGTCGGCTCGCCCTTGAAAACCGCTGTCGCGAAGGCCCGGATGGGCATGGTCGCGGCCGGCCTCACTCTCGGCATCGCGTCGGAGGGCACGATCGGGCCGTCAAGGGCGATGCCGTTCCTCCGTGCGGCACGAGAGTTGGTCGTCCTCGTCGACGACGAGCGGGGGATCGTCGTTGCAGAAACCGAGGTCGGCTACGACCTGGTCGCGATCGGGGTCGACGTGCGCGCCGGCGAGGACATGACGGTGCATCTCGAACGAGGTGAGTTCCCCGAACACGCGTTGGTGGTCCGGCCCGCCACCGGCGGGTCCACGCCCGTGTGCAAAGCGATCCGGGATCTCGACACCTTGCATCGAGCCATCGAACTCTGCTGCGACGCGTCAGACAACGGTCGGGCCCGGGTCGAGACCGACCTCCGCGCTCACCTCTGTCCGAGCCGACGGCCGGTCATCGCCCGCGCAGCCCGTCGGCTCGCGAAGCGGATTGCGACCGCGTGCCCGGACTGCTCCTCACCGGGGTTCGGGATCGTGCGATTCGAGATCGGTGTCCCCTGCGACTGGTGTGGGCGAGACACCGAGATGGTGCGAGAGCACGTCCTTGGCTGCGTTGCCTGCAGAGCGGAAGTGGTCGAACGCGTCGCTCTCGGGGCAGCCGATCCTGGTCAGTGCGCTTGGTGCAACCCCTGATTCGGTGGGGTGGTGAGGGGCGCACTCGGCTTCCGACGCGTTGAACGGATCGGTCCTGGATCATCGGGCGAGGTGCCCAGCCATGGCATGGAAACCACCGTCGACGTGCAGGATCTCACCCGTGATCATCCGGGCGAGGTCCGAGAGGAGGAAGGCGGCCGCGTCGGCGACCGGCGCCGCATCACGAGGGTCCCACGGCATCGGCGATTGGTGTTCCCAAGCCGAAGTGAGATGGTCGAACGCTCCGATCGCACCGGCCGCTCGGGTATGGAGCGGACCGGCCGCGATGAGGTTGGCGCGTATGCCCAGCGCACCCAGGTCTCGTGCCACGTAACGGTTCGTTGCCTCGAGCGCCGACTTGCAGACGCCCATCCAGTTGTAGACCGGCCAAGCCCTCGACGCGTCGAAGTCGAGCCCTACCAATGACGCTCCCGCCGCCGGTGCGAGATCGCGCAGGAGTGCAGCGAGCGACGCATAGGTGTGGACGCTGGTGTGAAAGGCGCGAGCGACCGGATCGATCGCCGCTTTGAGGAAGTCCCCGGACAACGCCTCGCGTGGCGCGAATGCAACCGCGTGGAGGGCGCCGTCGAGGTTGCCCCATCGTTCACGCAACTCGAGCGTGAGCTTGTCGAGTTGGGCTGGGACCGTGAGGTCCGCTTCGAGGACGTCGACCTCGGCGAGCAGCGTTGATGCCGCCAGGTTCGTGTGCTCGAGGTCGCGACCCAAGCTCGACAACGTGACCTGCGCTCCGGCTTCGATGGCGGCGACCGCGGTCGCGTAAGCGATCGAGTCGGTGTTGACGACCCCGGTGATGAGCAGCCGCTTTCCGGCCAGGAGGTCTGTGGTCATGGTTGGTGCTCTTGACGAACGTGCATACGCACTTATAGACGAAGAAAGATTCGTGTGTCAAAGATGCTGAATCCCAGCACCTAGTTATATGGACCGTCGTCCCCCGGAGCCGGCGACGACGTCAGCGTCGACGCGTCGCCGGTTCGTCGACCAGGGTGAGGAGCTCGATCACCTGATGCGCCCGTTCGATCGGGTGCCGCAGTGGGCGGCGGGCGTGGATCTTGTAGCGGTTGCGCCGGCCGACACGCTCACGCGTGAGGTAGCCGCCGTCGACGAGGTCGGTGATGATGCTTTGCGCCGATCGCTCGGTGATGCCGACGCGTACGGCGATGTCGCGGCCGCGAATATCGGGATCGGCGGCAATGCACAGAAGCACGTGGCAGTGGTTGGTGAGGAAGGTCCATCCGGGTTTCTCGCTCGTGCTCACGGCGTTTACCTCTCCAGGGTCAACCGAAAAGGAAATCGTACCTTATGATTCGTAGAATCCCTGCTGTTCCCGGACAAGGCCCGTCGCACGTATGTGTTGCCGATGAAGAAGGCGGTCCGCGTCACCGAGAGTCTCAGTGCCGGCTCGACCGTGAACGTCGAACTGGTCGTGGATCCGGCATGGCGAACCATGCGATCGCGTCGTTGATCCAGGACAGCATCGCGGCGGGAGCGCCGCTTCGTCTGGAACGTGTTGGGGCCCAGCGAAATCGCGGCGCTCACCAACGCGACGTCGGTCGAGAAGCCGATCCGCGTTTACGTGGGACTCGAGAGTGCTCCGGACGAGGACCAGCGGGTTGCGCTCGCGATGGTGGCGCCGGGGAAGTTCGATGCCAAGGGTCACGACGACCGCCGCGACCTCGTGCCGTTCTTCAATGCCGTGCTCGGATTCCGCGCATCTCCCGAACTCGTGGATCAGATCGTTTCGCGCTTGGAGACCCAGGAGCTCAACCGCACCAGATGGATCGCTTCCCGCACCGCGGCTGGTTCGAGCCTGGCGGCCGCGGTCGCGATCCGGTGGATGGAGGAGGAGCGCAAGGCCGGACGCGATCCCGATGTCGCGCTCGAGGCGAGCGTGTTCGCCCTCGTCGAACAAATGCAGGCTGAGGACATCCACACCTGACCGCCTTCTGCGGGGATCTCAACCACCTGGCCGATGTTCTCGGCGCCGAACTGGCCGAGAATGGCGCCATGACCATCAAGAGATATTCCAGAACGTCGCGGACTGCGATCGGCTGGACACGGGTCTCGACCCACCGCGGTGTGGTCATCACCGGAAGGACCTCGACGAGATGACGCAGCATCTCGAAGCTTGCGCTCCCCGAGCCGATGACGACCGCGGCCCGTAGTTCGGTGAGCGGCACCGGACCGCTCGCCAACACTTGGCCTACCTCATGGCGGCTCGCGAGATGTTCGGATAATGCACCGCCCGCGTTGTCGCCCAAGCCTCCGAGATAGATGATCTGCTGGACTCCGGCGTCCGCCGCCGCGTCGCGAAAGTTCTCGGCGGCGGTGCGGTCGCGCGACTGCCAGTCCGCGTCCGATCCGATCGAGTGCACGAGGTAGTACGCGGCATCGATGTCACGAAATGCGGTACTGAGCGAGGCGGAATCGAGGATGTCACCTTCCACGACCTCCACCGACTCTCGCCATGTCTCGGTTTCGAGTTTGGTCGGAGTTCGGGCGAGGCATCGCACGTGTGCGCCACGCGCCACCAGCTCGGCGACCAACCGGCGACCGATGTAGCCAGTGGCGCCGGCAACGAGCACGCGCTGCGCCGGAGCCGTGGGACGCTCGGTGGGATTCAGGCGGCGACTCCTTCGAGTATGTGCTCGAGTCCGGCGGCGGCACGATCGCCGATCCGGCGGAACGCAAGGCTCAACAATGGATTCGCAATCGCGAACGCACCCCTGAATACCAGGTCGGCGTCATAGAAGACAACGCAGCCTCCGTCGATGGTGTTCTCGACGGTGATGACATCGACGGATCGCAACGCGGAGGTCTCGGCGACGACTTCGATCCGGCGAAACGGGTCGATGGCCACCGTCTTGTAGCGCAGCGTGAGGTCGCGCCCAGGGCCTGACACCGTCACGTCGTACTCCGCGCCGAGCCCGGCTCGGTCACCGGCGACGTGCACCGACCGCTTCACGCCCGGATCCCACTGGGCGAAGTGTTCGAGATCGCTCAAGTACTCGAACGCCCTCTGGGCCGACCAGGGCGTCCGAACGGAGGTGCGGTAGTTCGCCATTTCCAGTTCCTCTCTTGCGCAGAACGATTGACTTGCGCCAATTTTAGTGCTAAAATCATCGGTACCACCAATCCAGTAAGAAACGTCCCCGTACCGACCAGGTTCACTGCGAGGAGAACCCCATGCAAGCACTCACGCATCGTTCGAGAAGCCAACAAGCCAGCCTCCTCAAAATCGTGCTGCTGGTTGCAGCATTCTTG
>JANPBJ010000237.1:0-2215 GCA_031430375.1 Acidimicrobiia bacterium | reverse complement strand
CGATGGGCGGTGATCGCGTCGGCAGTGACCACTCCCCAGCCTCCTGCCGTCGTCATCACCGCAACGTTGGGACCCTTGGGAAGTGGCTGGGTCGCGAAGGTGGCGGCTGCTTCATAGGCCTCTTCGACGGTGGCCGCACGGGTCGCGCCGGCCTGACGACACATACCGTCGAAGATGCGATCGTTGCTCGCGAGCGCGCCGGTGTGGCTGGCCGCGGCGAGCTGGCCCCCCGCCGTCGCCCCGCCCTTGAGGAGGACGAGTGGCATGCGCTCTGTCACGGTCCGTACGCGGTCGAAGAACGCGCGGCCATCCGCGATGCCTTCCACATAGGCCAGTCCCACGCTCGTCGCGTCGTCGTCGGCGTAAGCGTCGAGATAGTCCGGGACGGTGACCATCGCGGCGTTGCCTGCGCTCACGGCGCGGCTGATGCCGATCCCGCTCTGGACGGCATAGTTGAGGAAGCTGGAGACGAAATTGCCGCTCTGGCTCGCGACCCCGATCTTCCCGGCGGGCGGGTACGGCGCCACGATCTGCGCGCACAGAAGTGAAGGTGTGCTGACGATGCCTTGTCCGTTGGGACCCGCGAGCACGATGTCGAGCTCGCGGGCGAGGTCGACGAGGTCCTGTTCGGCGACGCGTCCTTCATCGCCGGCCTCGCCATAGCCCGCGCTGGTGACGAATGCAGCCTTGATGCCGCGGCGCGCGCAGGCGCGCAATAGCGCGGGGTTGGCGCCAGCCGGGGTGCAGACGAAGACGAGGTCGATGACTGCATCGGAGGGGAGCTCGTCGATGCTGGTTGCTGCCTCGATGCCGAGAATCGTGCCGCCGTCGCGGTTCGTTGCGTACACCCTGCCGGTGTAGCCCTGGCTCAGAATGTTGTGAAGCGTGACGAACCCGAACTTGCCCGGATGGCTCGATGCTCCCGCCACCACAATCCCGCGTGGATCGAACAGCGCGTGAAACTCGTCAGTGTTCACTGTGCAACCTCGACCAGGGCGTCGACCGCTATCGGACGGCCGTCGACGACGATGAGTGGGTTGAGGTCCACGCTCACCACATCGGGACGAGCCGCGGCGAGGGCCGCGAGTCCGGTGATCACCTGGACCAACTCGTCACGATCGACGGCGGGTTCGCCGCGGAACGGTCCCAGCAGTGTTTGCGTCGCGAGGTCGTCGATCAACTCGTGCGCGTCGATGGTGGTGAGCGGTACGAGCCGAAAGGCAACATCCGCAAGGGCCTCGGCGAGGATGCCGCCGATCCCAAGCATCACCGTTGGACCGAACTGCGGGTCGAGATGGAGGCCCGCGATCAGCTCGCGGTTGCCGTGCAGCATGGGGGCAACGAGCAGGTTGACCGGCCCGTCCGCTGACGTTGCGGCGGCGAGGAGATCGGTCGCCGCGTCTCGCACCGCGTCGAGCGTCCCGAGGTTGAGCCGCACCAGACCTCGTTCGGTCTTATGCGCAATCGCATCACCGTTGAGCTTCAGGACCACGGGCAGTCCGATGGCCGTCGCGGCTAGGGCGGCGGCTTCGGCGTCGGCCACGATGCGTTCGTCGGGCACCGAGATCCCATGGGTCGCGACAAGGAGTTTCGATTCCGCTTCGGAGAGGGTGGTCACGGCCGGAGACCGTAATCGCGCACTCACTGCGGACCCCTGCAACCGGTCCATTGTGCGCACACCCCTTGAGACCGCCCTCGGTCGGGACGGAATCCGCACAATGAACACTCATACCGCGCGGTCGGGCCAGAACGGGTCGCGCAGGAGCCGCTTCAACAACTTTCCGGCGTCGGTGCGGGGTAACTCGTCGCGTACTTCCCAACCGCGAGGGACCTTGTATTTCGCCATGTTGGCTTCGGCGAAGAGGCGGAGCTCGTCGAGGTCGATGGTCTCGTCGTCTTTCGGCGCAACGATGCAGTAGACGCTCTCCCCCCAGTCGTCATCGGGGATGCCGAAGACCGCGACGTCGAGCACGTGGGGATGACCGTGCAAGACCGCTTCGATCTCAGCTGGGTAAATATTGACGCCACCGGAGATGACCATGTCTTTGATGCGGTCGCAGATATAGAGATACCCCTCGTCGTCCGCGTACGCGATGTCGCCGACGGACTTCCACTTGCCGCCTTCGTATTCGGTGAGCTGTTCATCGGTGCGGTGGTACCCGTCCATGGCGAGGCCGGTGGACATGAAGAGTTCGCCCTGGTCTCCAGTGGCGGC